>JAYUBO010000001.1:0-32308 GCA_043740815.1 Frankiales bacterium
TCCCCACTGCTGCCTCCCGTAGGAGTCTGGGCCGTGTCTCAGTCCCAGTGTGGCCGGTCGCCCTCTCAGGCCGGCTACCCGTCGTCGCCTTGGTGGGCCGTTACCCCACCAACAAGCTGATAGGCCGCGGGCCCATCCCTAGCCGAAAAACTTTCCACCTCAGAGAATGCCCTCCAAGGTCGTATCCGGTATTAGCCCCTCTTTCGAGGAGTTGTCCCAGAGCTAGGGGCAGGTTGCCCACGTGTTACTCACCCGTTCGCCGCTCCGTCTTCTCCCCGAAGGGATTGCGTCGCTCGACTTGCATGTGTTAAGCACGCCGCCAGCGTTCGTCCTGAGCCAGGATCAAACTCTCCGTTAATGATGATGCGGAGATCGCAGCCACAAGGACTGGGATGCTCCCAGAGAGTCGCTGCCACCCTTGGCGAGTGGTCAGCTGTTTGTTCCTGGTGTCAAGAGTCAACTGACAATTGCTTGTCCGTTTACATCCATTCACCAAAGAAGCCTTCGCCGTGCGACAAGAACCCCGGATGGGGTGCCTGCAACCCACGGCTCGGGGTTGTTTCTTGGCACTGACTTTCGGCACGCTGTTGAGTTCTCAAGGATCGGGTGCTCACCGCTCCAGGCCTTCCGGCCGTTCGTGGGGCAACTTGCCTAATCTATGTTGTCTCCCGGGTGCGTGTCAAACCGTGTGGTTTTCCAGCTGAGCGGGTGACAACACCCCATGCAGGACGCAGCAGAACCGCGTGAACTGTGCTGAGGTGGCCCGCGAACCGTGCTCCAGCGAGTGGTTCCACTGGCGTCCGGTGCTCCGGGGGCGAACGAGAAGTTACGAGGCTCTGGCAACCACGTCAAATCCGGCTCGGGATAGATCGGACGCACGCTCAACAATCGTTGAAGCGGCGCGTTGAGCGCGTCTCACCTGCCGGCCGTGACCCCGCCGTGACCTCGACGTGACCCTAGGAGGCGCTGCGTTGAACGACCATGACGGTCCGCTTGCCTCGCCGGAGCACCAGGTACCGGCCGTGCAGCCAGTCCTGTTCTTCGGGGACGGCGTTGTCGGAAGCCACCTTCGCGTTGTTGAGGTAGGCGCCGCCCTCGCGGACCGCCCTCCTGGCGTCGGACTTCGACAAGCCCAAGCCCGCTGCCAGTAGGTCGACGACAGGCGGACACCCCTCCGCGTCAGTGACCGTGACCGACGGTGCCTGGGCGAGCGCAGCGGCCAAGCTGGAGAAGTCGAGGTCAGCCAACGAGCCAGAGCCGAACAGGGCCGCCGAGGCAGCCTGCACTCGTCGTACCTCGTCGGGGGTGTGGATCAGCGCCACGAGCTCCTCAGCGAGACGGCGCTGGGCAGCCCGGACCTGCGGGCGTTCGGTCGTCTCGACGTCGAGCGCCTCGACCTCCGCCTTGCCCACAAAGGTCAACAGACGCAGGTACGTGCCTACATCACGATCGTCGACGTTGAGGGCGAACTGATACAGCGCGTACGGGGAGGTCATCTCGGCGTCGACCCACATGCTGCCACCGCCGGTGCTCTTTCCCAGCTTCTGGCCCTGCGCGTCGGTGAGGAGCGGGAAGGTGAGCGCGTGGCCGGATGTCTGCACGACGCGGCGCAGGTAGTCCAGGCCGGCAGTGATGTTGCCCCATTGGTCGGTGGCACCGACCTGCAGGGTGCACCCGTAGCGGCGGTGCAGCTCCAGGAAGTCCAGGGACTGGAGCAGCTGGTAGCTGAACTCCGTGAACGACAGGCCGCCGCTTTCCAGGCGGGCGCTGACCGAGTCGCGTGCCAACATCTGGTTGACCGGGAAGTGCTTGCCGACGTCGCGAAGGAAGTCGATGACGGTCAAGGGTGCGGTCCACTCGAGGTTGTCCACGACCAGCGCTGCCGTCGGCCCGTCGGAGAAATCCAGGAAGCGCTGCATCTGCGCTCGCAGCCGAGTCACCCGGCGGGCGATCGTGTCGGCGTCCATGAGCTGGCGCTCGGTGGTGCGGCCGCCCGGGTCCCCGATGAAGCCGGTTGCCCCGCCAGCCAGCGCGATCGGGCGGTGGCCGCCGAGCTGGAAGCGCCGCAGGGCGAACAGCGGCACGAGGTTGCCGACATGCAGGGAGTCCGCCGTGGGGTCGAACCCGCAGTACAGGGTCATGACCCCCGCCGACAGGTCCTTGGCCAGCATCTCCCGGTCGGTCGTCAGGGCCAGCAGCCCCCGCCATTCGAGGTCGGCCAGGATGTCGACGACGGGAGCGATGGTGGGGCGGGCCGCCTCGGGGGCTGCTGCGTGGGGGTCGGGGGTGTTCGTCACCTGGGCAATGGTGCCGTACGCCACAAACACGTTCTCGTGACACGCGCAGGCCTGCGTGACTGCCCTCCCCCGGGAGCAGGCTGCGTCAGGCCGGCGGTCCGGCCGCGGCCAACGCTGGCGCGTCGAGCACGGTCCCGTGCCAGGCGTCGTACCGGCCGGAGGCGATGTCGACGACGACGGTGGTCGTCGCAGCCGGGTCGTCCCACACGGTGTCGGGGTTCATCGCCCAGACCGGCATGCCGAGCGTCAGCTCGGTGCGTAGCAGCCCAGGCAGCACGTCGACGACGACCACACCGGTGCCGGTGAGGGGGCCGGCCAGTGAGGCCGTGAACGCCGACAGGGCGCGCTTGGAGACGGCGTAGCCGGTGTAGGTCCCGGATGCCGTCGCTGCCCGGGCTCGGCTGGCGATGGTCACGACCCGGCCGTGACCCCGCTGGACCATCGAGGGAAGCAGGGCGCGGGTCATGATCATCGGCCCCCGCAGGTTGGTTTCGACCACACCCCACATCTGCTCGACGTCGCCCTCCCAGAAGGGACGCTCCTGCGTCTCGATGCGCGCAGCGTTGTTGACGAGCAGGTCGACGGTGCCAAGGTGCTGCTCGGCGTGCATCACGACCCGGTCGACCGCCGCGGCGTCGGCGATGTCGACCGCCGCCGGGAAGGCCTTGACCCCGAAGCGCTGGTGCACGTCCTCGGCGAGCGTCCGGACCTGCGATCCGGTCCGCGCGAGCAGCAGCAGGTCCATGCCTTCCGCGGCCAGGGCGGTAGCCAGGTCACGGCCAAGGCCACGTCCCGCGCCGGTGACGACGCCGACGCGCCCGGTGAGCCTCACGATCGCACCTTGTCACACCTGGCCGTCACGACATGAGCGTCATGAGGCGGTGTCAGCTCCTGGGCTCCCTCGGTGCCTGGTCCTGAAGGCAGCGGCCCGGTACGGCGACACCGTGGGCTCGCCGTGCAGCCAGAACCGCCACGGGTGCTGCGCGCCCTCACCGGCGACGCCCACCCGTGGACCGGTGTGGACGCGGCCCGGGTCGTGGCTGCCCGCGAGCAGCCGGACCGGTGAGGTGGGGTCAAGCAGGTCCACTCCGAGGGTGCCGCCATCGAGACCGAGCGCCCTGGCGAGCCGGCCCGGGCCCCGGCACAGATCCCGGTCGCCCGATCCCGGCCGACGGGCACGCGCGGCTTGTTGTCCGGAGACGACCTCGCCGGCTCGGATCAGGACCGCCGAGGCCCGACCCTCGGGCCCGGTGACGACGTTGGCGCACCAGTGCAGGCCGTAGGTGAAGTACATGTAGAGCCGACCTGGCGGCCCGAACATGATCTCGGTGCGGGGGGTCCGGCCGCGGTGGGCGTGCGACCCAGGGTCCTCACCGACGCCGGCGTATGCCTCGACCTCGGTGAGACGCAGCCGCACACCGCCGGCCTCGAGGAAGGCTCCCAGCAACGAAGGCGCCACCTCCAGGACCGGGCCGGCGAGCTCGAACGGGGCGGGCGTATCGAGGGCAGAGCCCGTCACGAGGGCGAGGCGAGCGCCCAGTCCCGGTGGGCCTCGACCTCGATGCGAAGGGCCTCCAGCTGCTCGGCGACGCGCTCGGGCGCCGTACCTCCGTGACCGCGCCTGCTGGCGATGGCACCGCGGACGTCGAGGACGCTGCGGACGTCAGGGGTCAGATGCGGCGACACTTCGGCGAGCTCTGCGTCGTCGACCTCGTCGAGCTCCCGGCCGTGGTGGGTGCAGAACACGACCAGCCGGCCGACCGCCTCGTGGGCCTCACGGAAGGGCACCCCGTTGCGCACCAGCAGCTCCGCGACGTCGGTGGCTAGGGCGAATCCGAGCGGTGCGGCAGCCTCGAGGACCTTGGCGTGCACGGTCATGGTCGCGATCATGCCGGCCATGGCCGGGAGCACCAGGAGCAGGGTCTCGACGGCGTCGAACGACGGCTCCTGTGCCTCCTGCATATCCCGGTCGTAGGTCAGCGGCAGACCCTTGAGCATCGCGAGCTGGCCGGTGACGTGACCGATCAGCCGGCCGGCCTTGCCGCGGGCGAGCTCGGCGATGTCGGGGTTCTTTTTCTGCGGCATGATCGAGCTTCCCGTCGAGAACGCGTCGTCAAGCGTCACCCAGCCGAACTCGGTGGTGTTCCAGAGCACGACCTCCTCGCCCAGTCGGGATAGGTGCACCCCCAGCAGGGCCGCGCAGAACAAGAACTCGGCCACGAAGTCGCGGTCGGAGACGGCATCCATCGAGTTGGCGGCGGCCGAGCCGAAGCCGAGCTCGGCGGCGGTGCTGATCGGGTCCACCGGCAACGACGACCCGGCGAGCGCACCCGAGCCGAGCGGCGAGACCGAGGCCCGCACGTCCCAGTCGCGGAGCCGGTACACGTCGCGGACGAAGGCCTGCACATGCGCCAGCAGCTGGTGGGCGAACAGCACCGGTTGGGCGTGCTGCAGGTGCGTCATCCCGGGCGCGGGGGTGTCCAGGTGCTGCGTCGCCTGGCCGATCAGCGCCTGTTCCAGGGCCGCCAGCTGGCCCACGACCAGCCGGGCGTGATGGCGCAGGTAGAGCCGCAGGTCGGTCGCAACCTGGTCGTTGCGGGAGCGACCTGCTCGGAGCTTGCCGCCGAGCGCGCCGAGCTTCTCAATCAGCCCCCGCTCGAGCGCCGTGTGCACGTCCTCGTCCTCGACCCGCGGCGTGAAGCGGCCGTCCCGCGCCTGTTCGGCGAGCTCATCGAGCGCTCCCAGCATGGCCGGCAGCTCGTCGTCGTCAAGCAGTCCCGCGCGGTGCAGCACCCGGGCATGTGCCTTGGAGGCCAGCAGGTCGTACGGCGCCAGCCGCCAGTCGAAGTGGACGCTCACCGACAGCCGGGCGAGGGCTTCTGCCGGGCCCCCTTCGAAGCGGCCGCCCCACAGCGACATCCGGTCCGGGGCCGACACCGGGTCCGGGGGCACCGCTCCGGTCACGCGCCGAACCGCAGGTCGCGCCTGGCAGCGATCTTGCTGGGCAGGCCCCACAGCTCGACGAACCCCTTGGCGAGGGACTGGTCGAAGGTGTCGCCCTCGTCGTAGGTGGCGAGGTCGAAGTCGTACAGGGACGACTCGCTGCGACGGCCGGTGACCGTGCAGGTACCGGCGTGCAACGTCAGCCGGATCTCACCGGACACATGCTGCTGGCTGTCGAGCACGAAGGCGTCCAGGGCGCGCTTGAGAGGAGAGAACCAGAGCCCGTCGTACACCAGCTCTGTCCAGCGCTGCTCGACTCCCCGCTTGAAGCGGCGCAGGTCGCGCTCCATCGTGAGGTCCTCGAGCTCGGTGTGGGCGTTGATCAGCACCAGCGCCCCGGGAGCTTCATAGACCTCACGGCTCTTGATGCCGACGAGGCGGTCCTCGATCATGTCGAGCCGCCCGACGCCCTGCGCACCGGCGCGCGTATTGAGCTCCATGATCGCCTGCAGCACCGTGACCGGGCGACCGTCGATCGCAGTCGGGACGCCGTCGTGGAAGGTGAGCACCACCTCGTCCGGGCCGACGCTGCTGCCCGGAGCCTGGGTGTAGCTGTAGATGTCTTCGATCGGGGCGTTCCACGGGTCCTCGAGGAACCCGGTCTCGACCGCGCGACCCCAGACGTTCTGGTCCACGGAGTACGGCGCCTTCTTGGTCACGTCGATTAAGAGCCCGCGCTCTTCGGCGAAGGCGATCGCCTTGTCCCGCGTCATGCCGCTGTCACGGACGGGGGCGATGCAGGTCAGATCCGGCGCCAAAGCTCCGATGCCGACCTCGAAGCGGACCTGGTCGTTGCCCTTGCCGGTACAGCCGTGCGCCACGGTGTCGGCACCGTGGTGCTTGGCCGCAGCAACGAGGTGCTTCACGATCAGCGGACGTGACAGCGCCGACACGAGTGGGTAGCGCCCCATGTAGAGCGCGTTGGTCTGCAGGGCCGGAAGGCAGTACTCGTCGGCGTACTCGTCGCGGCAGTCGGCGACGACGGCCTCGACGGCGCCGCAGTCCAGCGCGCGCTGACGGATGACCTCGAGGTCCTCGCCACCCTGGCCGACGTCGGCCGCAACAGCGACGACCTCCTTTCCGGTCTCACGGGCGATCCAGCCGATGGCCACGGACGTGTCGAGGCCTCCGCTGTAGGCGAGGACGACGCGGTCAGACACAGCAGTGCTCCTGGAGTGAGGGTCGGGTTGCAGTTGTTCGCAGGTCCAGCGGGAGGTTGGCCGGCGGTCAGGGTTGGAGCGGTCGGCCCTCGGCCAGCCGCAGCAGGCGGCTGGCCAGACCGGTGGCGTGAGGGGTCGCCGGGGTGCGCGTGATGAGCAGGACCGTGTCGTCGCCGGCGACGGTGCCGGCGACGTCGGGGATGCCGGCCCTGTCCAGGGCCGCCGCGAGCAGGTGCGCACCTCCGGGTGGGGTGCGGAGCACCACGAAGGCACCCGTGGGCTCGGCACTGACGCACAGCTCCTCCAGCAGCCGGCCGAGGCGGGCGTCGACCGCCTCGGTCGTGCCCGTCCGCGGTTGGCCTTCCGGGGGTACGGCGTAGGAGGTGCCGCCGGCGCTGCGGACCTTCACCGCACCCAGCTCCTCCAGGTCGCGGCTGACCGTCGCCTGGGTGACCTGGAGCCCCTTGGCCGCGAGGAGCCGCCCGAGCTCGGTCTGGCTGGCCACCGGCTGGGCGTCGAGCAGGTCGACGATGGCAGCGTGGCGAGCCGCCTTCGTCAGGGGCACCTGCTGGACGGCCCGGAGCCGACGGGGGGACACCACCGATCAGCCCTGCGCCAGCAGCCAGGTCAGCAGCGCCTTCTGAGCGTGCAACCGGTTCTCGGCCTCGTCCCACACGGCAGACTGCGGACCGTCGATGACGGCGGCAGCGATCTCCTCACCCCGGTGAGCCGGCAGGCAGTGCAGGACCATGGCGTCCGGCTTGGCCAGGCTGACGGCCACCTCGTCCAGGGCATAGGCGCGCAGGTCCGACAGCCGCTGCTCGGCGCCGGTCATGCCCATCGACACCCACACGTCGGTGCACAGGACGTCGGCCCCTTCCGCGGCGGCCTTGGCGTCGTCGGTCACCACGATCGTGGTACCGAAGCCGCGTGCGCGCTCGACGACGGCCGGGTCGGGCTGGTAGCCGGCGGGGGCACCGATGCGGACCTCCATGCCGGCCATGGCGCCACCCACAAGGTAGGAGTTGGCCATGTTGTTGGCGCCGTCACCGAGGTAGGTCAGGACCAGGCCCTCGGTGGAGCGCTTGCGCTCCCGGACGGTCTGCAGGTCGGCCAGGACCTGACATGGGTGGTAGCCGTCGGTGAGGGCGTTGACGACCGGCACGCTGCTGGCCTCGGCGAGAGCCGCGATTCGGTCGTCGCCGAAGGTGCGGATCACGATCGCGCTGACGAAGCGGGACAGGACACGGGCGGTGTCCTCGATCGTCTCGCCCCGACCGAGCTGGGTCGACTGGGCGTCGAGAATAACCGGATGCGCCCCGAGCTCGGCGATGCCGATCTCGAAGCTGAGACGGGTCCGCGTCGAGGGCTTCTCGAACACGACCGCGACGGCCTTCCCCTGCAGTGGCCTGGGCCCGGTGAAGCGGTCCTTCTTGAGGGCGGCTGCCAGGTCCAGGACCTCAAGCTGCTCGGCGGGGCTCAGGTCGTCATCAGCCAGGAAGTGACGCAACATCAGGGGCCGCCCTCGGGTCCACCGGTGACCTCGGCCACCCGAGCGAGCAGGTCGGCGACTGCGAAAGGCTTCACGAACACACTGGACTCACCCAGCAGGTCACGCATACCCGCGACGGCATCGACCTTTCCCGTCACCACGATCACAGGAGTGTCGGCGAGCTGAGGGTCATCACGCACCTCCTCGAGCACCCGGACTCCCCCGAGGTCGGGCAGCATCAAATCGAGCAGCATCAGCGCCGGCTTGGTGGCCGCGGCCTTGACGAGGCCGGCCAGGCCGTCGGATGCCGTGACGACGTCGTAGCCCTCCGCGGACAGCAGGGTGTCCAGCAGCCCCCGAACACTGGGATCGTCCTCGACGACGAGGACGCGGGTAGCGCTCACGGACAGCCCCCTTCGGCCGAAGGCGGACCGCATACGACCGGAACTGTCATGCCCGGACCCTAGCGGCGTCCAGAAGCGACGGCAGCGATGCGACGAAAGCGTCGAGGTCGGCTTCGGTCACCACCAACGGCGGGGCCAGGCGCACCACGTCCGGGGTCGCCGCGTTCAGCAGAAACCCGGCCTCCCGGGCGGCCAGCTCCACGCAGACTGCTCGCGGTTCGGCGAGAACGATCCCGAGCCAGAGCCCGACCCCGCGCACGTGGTCGACGAGGGGGTGACCGAGCCCGTCGATACCCTTGCGCAGCCTGTCCCCCAGCATCGTGGCGCGCTCCAACAGCCCCTCGGCCTCGATCACGTCCAGCACCGCGAGCGCGGCGGCGCAGACCACCGGGTTGCCGCCGAACGTCGTGCCGTGGTCGCCCTTGACGAGCGCCATCGCGGCTTCCCCGCGCGCAGCGACGGCGCCGATCGGCAGCCCTCCGCCCAAACCCTTGGCGAAGGTCACGAGATCAGCCTGGAGTCCTGGCTCCACCACGGTGTGGGACATCCAGGCCCCGGCCCGGCCGATCCCGCCCTGGACCTCGTCGAGGTGTAGCAGCGCGCCACTGTCGTCGGCCACCTGCCGGGCGGCAGCCAGGAACCCTTCGGGGGGGACGACGACCCCAGCCTCCCCCAGCACCGGCTCGAGCACGATCGATGCGGTCGTCGGGCCAACGGCTGCGGCCAGCGCCTCGGCGTCGCCGTAGGGGACGAAGGTCACCGGGCCGGGTAGCGGCTCGAACGGGGTGCGCTTGGCAGGCTGGCCCGTGACGGCCAGCGCCCCCATCGTGCGGCCGTGGAAGGCACCCTCACAGGCCACCCAGCCGCCGCCCTGCCGACGTCGGCGAGCCACCTTGAGGGCAGCCTCGTTGGCCTCGGCCCCGGAGTTGGTGAACAGCACCCGGTCCATGCCGGTGAGGGCCTTCAGCCGCTCTGCGAGCAGGACCACCGGCTCACTGACGGCCAGGTTGCTGACGTGGCCCAGGGTGCCGAGCTGGCGCTGGACCGCCTCCTGCACGACCGGGTGGGCATGGCCCAGAACGTTGACGGCGAGGCCCGCGAACAGGTCGGTGTAGCGCTTGCCGTCGACATCCCACACGGTGGCGCCCTCGCCGCGCGCGAGGACGACAGAGGGAGTGCCGTAGTTGGCCATCAGGGCTGCGTCCCAACGGTCCTGCCAGTCCCGTGTCCGGGTCATGACGGAACCACCATCGTGCCTACCCCTTCGTCAGTGAACAGTTCGAGCAGGATCGTGTGAGGCACCCGACCGTCAAGGATGTGGGCCCGAGGGACCCCGCCCTGGACGGCCCGCAGGCACGCCTCCATCTTGGGGATTATCCCGCTCGCCAGCGACGGAAGCAGCGTCTGCAGCTCGTCGGCTTTGATCTCGCTGATGACGTCGTCGCTGTCGGGCCAGTCGGCGTAGAGGCCCTCGACGTCGGTGAGCACGACGAGCTTCTCGGCCCCGACGGCCACGGCCAGCGCGGAGGCGGCCGTGTCGGCGTTGACGTTGTAGAGCGCGCCGTCCAGGCCACGGGCGACGGTGGCGACCACGGGCACCTTGCCCTCGTCGAGCAGAGCCGTCACGATCCCCGGCTGCACGTCGACGACGTCGCCCACGAAGCCGATGTCGGTCAGCTCGCCGTCGACGAGCGCGTCGCGTCGTTCGGCGGTGAACAGCTGCGCGTCCTCGCCGGAGAGCCCGACGGCAAAGGGGCCGTGGGCGTTGACCAGGCTGACGACGTCGCTGTTGACCTGGCCCACCAGCACCATCCGGACAACCTGCATCGTCTCTTCGGTGGTGACCCGGAAGCCGCCGCGGAACTCGCTCACCACGCCCAGCCGGTCCAGGTGCGCAGTGATCTGGGGGCCACCGCCGTGCACGACGATGACCCGGACCCCGCAGTAGCGCAGGAAGACGACGTCCTCGGCGAAGGCGGCCTGGAGCTCCGGCCGGGTCATGGCGTTGCCGCCGTACTTCACGACGACCGTCTTGCCGCTGAAGCTCCTCAGCCAGGGCAGCGCCTCGACGAGCGTGGCCGCCTTGGCGAGCATCGCCTGCCGCCTGGCCTTGGTCATGTGCCGGTCCGCGTCATGTGCCGGTCCGCGTCATGTGCTGTACGCGGAGTTCTCGTGGACATAGTCAGCCGTGAGGTCGGTCGTCCAGACGGTGACAGTGTCCACCCCCGCGTGCAGGTCGATGACGATCCTGCACTCCCGACCGCTGAGGTCGACCAGGTCGCGGTCGTCGCCTACCGCCCCTGAACGGCAGACCATCACGCCGTTGATGGTGACGTCGATCGTCTCGGGCTCAAAGGCTGCGCAGGTGGTGCCGACGGCCGCCAGCACCCGGCCCCAGTTGGGGTCGTTGCCGTGCAGCGCGCACTTGAGCAGGTTGTTGCGGGCGACAGCTCGGGCGACCTCGAGGCCGTCCACCTCCGACGCGGCGTTGATCACCTCGACAGCGACCTCCTTCGAGGCGCCTTCGGCGTCGGCGACGAGCTGCCGGGCCAGGTCGGCGCAGATCGCGGTCACCGCGACCTGCAGGTCCTGCGTCGGTGGGGTCGTGCCCGAGGCGCCGCTGGCCAGCAGCAGCACTGTGTCGTTGGTCGACATGCAGCCATCGGAGTCGACCCGGTCGAACGTGGTGTGGGTCGCCTGGCGCAGCACCGCGTCCAGCGTCGCGCTGTCGGCTACGGCGTCAGTGGTCAGGACGACCAGCATCGTCGCGAGCGACGGGGCGAGCATGGCGGCACCTTTGGCCATTCCTCCGACGGCGAACCCGGGTCCGTCGTACACGGCAGTCTTGCGGATGGTGTCGGTGGTGCAGATCGCCTCTGCAGCAGGCGATCCCCCGTCCGACGACAGCTCAGCGGCAGCCTGCCTCACGCCAGCCAGCAGCAGCTGCATGGGTAGCCGGACCCCGATCAGGCCGGTTGAGCAGACGGCGACGGCAGCAGCACCCGTCCCCAGGGCCTCAGCGGTCGCCTCCGCAGTCGCGTGGGTGTCCTGAAAACCGGGGGCACCCGTGCACGCGTTGGCACCGCCGGAGTTCAGCACGACCGCCTGCAGGCGTCCGTCGCGCAGGACCTGCTCGCTCCACAGGACGGGCGCCGCCTTGACGCGGTTGCTGGTGAAGACCCCGGCAGCGGCATCCAGCGGCCCGTCGTTGACCACCAGCGCGACGTCCGACCGACCGCTCGCTTTGAGCCCCGCCGTCACTCCTGAGGCACGGAAGCCCTTCGGGTAGGTCGTGGTCACGGGGCGACACCACTGACGCTTAGGCCTGCGGTCTCGCAGAGCCCGAGCAGCAGGTTGGCGTTCTGGACAGCCTGGGCGGCGGCGCCCTTGCCGAGGTTGTCGAGGGCGCTGACGACGATGACCCGACCCGAGTCGACGTCCACGGTCGCCTGCAGGTGGCAGCTGTTGGAGCCCAGGGTCGCGGCGGTGTGTGGCCAGCGGCCCTCAGCAAGGACGTGCACGAAGGGCTCGTCGGCATAGGCCTGCTGAAGCACCTGGCGAGGGTCATCCTCGGTGAGGGGGCGCGCGGTGACGGTCGCCAGGATGCCCCGCGGCATCGGCGCGAGTACCGGCGTGAGGCTCAGCGACAGTGCCCCGCTGGCCTGCTTGATCTCCGGAACGTGCTGGTGGCTCCCCACCTTGTACGGCGAAAGGTCGCCCATCACCTCAGAACCGAGCAGGCTGGTCGTGGCGCTGCGGCCGGCGCCGCTCGTTCCGCTGCTCGCGACGACGACCACGTCATGCGGGTCGACGACGCCAGCAGCGATCAGGGGTGCGAGAGCCAGGATCGTGGCAGCGGCGTAGCAACCGGTGCTTGCCACCCTGCTGCTGGCAGCGATCCGCTGGCGCTGGCCAGGTAGCTCGGGCAAGCCATACGTCCAACTGCCGCGGTAGGTCCCGCCATACCAGCGCTGCCAGGCCTGCGGGTCGGTGAGCCGGTGGTCGGCGCCGAGGTCGATGACCCTGCTGTTCGACGGGAGCTGCGCTGCCAGGGCACCTGACTGGCCGTGCGGGAGAGCCAGGAACACGACGTCGGCCTCGGCGAGCGCCTCGGCTGAGGTGACGTCAAAGACCCGGTGGGCCAGCTGTGGCAGGTGCGGGTGCAGGTCGGTGACGCGAGTCCCGGCGGCGCCTCCGGCGCAGAGCGCACCAAGCTCGAGGTCGGGATGGCCGAGCAGCAGGCGCAGCAGCTCACCGCCGGCGTACCCGCTGGCACCCGCCACTGCCGCCGTCATCCCCATGCGTCAACTATACATCAAACATACAAGAAACTGTATGTCTATGCATCAGGACCCAACCGGCTCAGGCTCCGCGCAGGACCGCTCCGTGGTCGACTCCCGCGCGGGTCACGGCGGCGTCACGCGCGGCCAGGACCTCACCGTCGGTCAGGGTTCGGTCCGGCGCGCGGAAGCGAAGGGCGTACGCCAGCGACCGACGCCCCGGTCCGACCTGCGGCCCGGTGAACACGTCAAACAGCGCCAGCGCCTCCAGCAGCTCCCCCGCGCCGGCCCGCAGCGAGCGCTCGACGTCACCGGCCAGCACCGCGTCGTCCACGACCAGCGCCACATCCACCGACGACGGCGGGTACGACGACACCACGGGAGCCCCGACCGGCCCACGGGCTGTTGCGGCGAGCACGAGAGCGTCCAGGTCGACCTCGGCCACGAGGGTGCGGGCCGGCAGCCCGAGGGCGGCGACCACCCGCGGGTGCAGCTCGCCGGCCGTGCCAACCGGGGTGTCCTGCAGCATCAGGGCTGCGGCCCGGCCAGGGTGCAGCGGTGCCTCCTGGGTGCGGCCGACGGTCAGCGTCAGCCCCAGGGAGGCGGCGAGCGCCAGGCAGATCTCGACCGCGTCGCCCACCTCGACCGCACGGCCTGCCCTGCGGCCTGCCATCACCACGCCGACGTACCGGGGCTGCGCCGGCAGGGCCGCGTCGAGGCCATCGAGCTCCTCCTCGGTGGGCCGCTGGCTGGTCTTGGGCACCACGGCGACCGGAGTGCCGCTGCCGCGAAAAACCGAGCCCGTCTCGAACAGCGCCACGTCCGTCAGCCCACGGCCGACGTTGCGGAGCAAGGCGGTGAGCAGGCCGGGGACCAGGGAGGGACGCAGCAGCGCCTCGGTCTCCGACAGTGGGTTCAGTAGCCGGGGGGCCGCGAGGTGGGAGTAGCCGAGCGTCTCGAGCAACGACTCCGCGACGAACGGCGGGGTGACGACCTCGACCAGTCCGGAGGCAGCCAGCGACCGCGACGCCGTACGGCGTCGGCGTTGGGGCTCGGTGAGGCCGCGGCCGGCGGGAGCCGAGGGCAACGCCACCGGGACGGTGTCGTACCCCTCGAGGCGGATGACTTCCTCGACCAGCTCGGCCGCGCCGGTGAGGTCCGGGCGCCAACCAGGTGGGGTGACGAGCAGAACACCGTCGCTGTCGCCATGCGCGGAAACGGTGCAGCCGACGTCGACCAGGCGTTTCCTGACGACGGCGGGGTCGTAGGCACGACCTGCGACCTGGCCCGGCCGGCCGGCCGGCAGGCGCAGCTGATCCCGGGAGGGGCGCTGGTCTACGTCGGTGGTCGGACCAGGGACGGCCCCGCCGAGCTCGACCAGGAGGGCGACAGCTGCGGATGCGGCCGCGGCTGCCAGGTCGGTGTCGACCCCCCGCTCGAACCGCTTGCTGGCCTCGCTCGGCAGCCGGTGCCGCCGGGCCGTGCGGGTCACCGTCGACGCCTCGAAGTGCGCCGACTCGAGCAGCAGGGAGGTGGTGACCTCAGAGATCTCCGTCCGTGCGCCACCCATCACGCCGGCCAGCGCGAGGGCGCCGCTGTCGTCGGTGATGAGCAGGTCGTCGGGGTGCAGCCTGCGGTCCTGGCCGTCCAGAGTCGTCAGGCGCTCCCCTCCCCGAGCCCTGCGGACCACGACCGGGCCGCGAAGGGTTGCCAGGTCGAAGGCATGCAGCGGCTGGCCGAGCTCGAGCATCACGTGGTTGGTGACATCGACGGCGAGGCTGATAGGTCGCATCCCGGCGAGCACGAGCCGGCGCTTGAGCCAGGCCGGCGACGGCGCCGTGGGGTCAAAGCCGGTGAGAGTGCAGGCGACGTAGTGGTCGCAACCCTGGTCCGGCAGGACGACCGGGTACCCACCCCCTGCACTCGCGTGGGCACGTAGTCCGGGGTCGTCGAAGTCGATCCCGAAGGCGGTGCCCACTTCACGGGCCACCCCGCGCACCGACAGGGTGTAGCCGCGGTCAGGTGTGACGGCGATGTCGAGGACCTCATCGCGCAGCCCGAGCAGCGCGACGACGTCGACTCCCAGGGCGCTGCCCTGAGGCAGGACGAGGATGCCCGGTGAGGACTCGGCCAGGCCCAGCTCGGCCTCGCTGCAGATCATCCCGTCACTGGTGCGGCCGTAGGTCTGCCGGGTGGCGATCGCGAAGCCGCCGGGCAGGGACGCGCCTGGCAGGGCGAAGGGGACCAGGTCACCGGGCGCGACGTTGGTCGCGCCGCAGACCACCTCGTGCACGCGGGCGCCGACGTCGACGTGGCAGAAGCGGATCGGCTTCTTAAAGCCTTCCAGCACCTCCACGTCGAGCACCCGCCCGACGACGACGCCGGTGACGTCGTGGCCGTACTGGAGGACCTGCTCGACCTCGAGGCCGGCGCGGATCAGCGCGGTGGCGACCTCCGAGGCCGGCGCGGTCAGGTCCGGGACGAAGGTCCGCAGCCAGGACAGGGGGACGCGCATGTCAGGCCTCCGTTCCGAAGGCGCGGGTGAAGCGTTGGTCGCCCTCGTAGAGGTCGCGGATGTCGGTGATGCCGTGCCGGAACATCAGGGTGCGGTCCAGGCCCATCCCGAAGGCGAAACCGCTGTAGCGCTCCGGGTCAACTCCGCAGGCCACGAGCACCGCCGGGTTGACCATGCCGCAGCCCCCGACCTCGATCCAGCCCTCGCTCGAGCAGACCCGACACTCCCCCGCTCCCAGACAGGCGAAGCAGGTGATGTCGAGCTCCGCGCTGGGCTCTGTGAACGGGAAGTACGACGGCCGCAGGCGACTGGCCAGGTGGGTGCCGAACATGGCGGCGACGTAGGCCTCGAGGGTGCCACGCAGATGGGCCATCGTGATGCCCTCGTCTACGCACAGCCCTTCGACCTGGCCGAACACCGGCGAGTGCGTAGCGTCGAGGGCATCGTTGCGAAAGACCCGACCGGGCGCGATGACGTAGCAGGGGAGCCCGCGCGCCAACAGCGAGCGGATCTGCACAGGGGAGGTCTGGGTACGCAGCACGACCTGCGAGCCCTCCGGGGCCAGCCACAGGGTGTCCTGCATCTCTCGGGCCGGGTGGTCGGCGGGCATGTTCAGAGCGTCGAAGTTGAACCACTCGTGCTCGACCTCCGGACCCTCCGCAACCTCCCAGCCCATGGCAACGAACACATCGGCGATGCGCTCCTGGATCGTGGTCAGCGGGTGCCGGGCGCCCTGCAGGACCGTGCCCGGAACCAGCGAGACATCCACCCGCTCCTCGACCAGCACCCGTGCGTCGCGCTCGAGCTCCAGGACGGCCCTGCGCTGTTCGAAGGCGAGCTCGAGGGCCTTGCGGACCTCGTTGACGCGCTTGCCGGCGTCCCCCTTGGCCGCGGGCGGCAGGACGCCGATCTCACGGTTGGCCAGGGCGATGTGCGCGCTGCCGCCAAGGTGTGCGGTCCTGGCCAGCGCCAGCAGGTCCAGGCTGGTCGCGTTGGCGAAGGCCGCGAGCCCAGCGTCGCGGGCGGCCGTCAGCTGCGCGGCGTCGAGCAGGCTGACCTGCTTGGGGTCGTAGTCGGGCGCGGACACGTTGCTCCAGTTCGGGGGATGACGGCGGGGAGAGTCTGCCAGGGGCGCCCACCAGGTCCGTCACACGTCGTACGGCGCGACCCCGGCGGGCAGCACGAATCGAAAGCGGGCCCCGCCACCCGCGGCACGGCCCACCTCGACACTGCCGCCGTGAGCCTCGACGAGGCCCTTCACG
The DNA here is from genome assembly GCA_043740815.1 of Frankiales bacterium. Classification (GTDB taxonomy): domain Bacteria; phylum Actinomycetota; class Actinomycetes; order Mycobacteriales; family SCTD01; genus RYN-111. The sequence continues at coordinate 16,414 of JAYUBO010000001.1, forward strand.
ATGTACAGCCCCAAGCCGGTCCCCCGGCCGCGGTTACCACGCCAGAAACGGGTGAAAACGCGGGCGGCCGTCTCCGACGCGATCCCGTCACCCTCGTCCTCGACGACCACCTCGGCCCCCCACCCGCAGGGATCGACAGTGATCGTCACGGTGCCCGCCCCGTGCCGCAGAGCGTTCTCGAGCAGGTTGCCGACGATCTGGTCGACCTTGTCGGGGTCGGCCCACATCTCGGGCAGACCCTGGCCGACCCGAACGGCGAAGCGGTCCTCGCCCTCGCCTGCTGCCACGCACCCCGCGACGGCTTTACGGACGGCCCTGCCGAGGTCGACGACCTGGCGCCGCATCTCCAACCGGCCGGCATCGATGCGGCTCACGTCGAGCAGCTCGGTCAGCAACCGGGTCACTCGGTCGGCGTCGGCGTTGACGGTCCGCAGCATCAGCTGCTTCTGCTCGTCGTTGAAACGGTCCCACTTCGCGAGCAGCGTGGCAGTGAAGCCCTTGACGCTCGTGAGCGGGCTACGAAGCTCGTGCGCGACGGTGCTCACGAGGTCGGCTCGGCTGCGATCGATCCGCTCCCGGAACCGGTTGTCGCGCAGGACCAGGACCATCCGCTGCAACCGGCGCTGCTCGTCCCGGACGTAGGCCGCGGTGACGAGCAGCTCGTGGCCCTTCATGGGCCCACTGCTGACCAGCAGGCTCCGCTCGGGTTGGCGGGTGCGGGTGTCGAGCCCCTCGAAGGGCTGACTGCAGGACCACCAGTCCCGGCCCTGTGCGTCGACCAAGGGGAGCACGTCCGGCAGCGACCGTCCAATGACCGCGTCGGCGGTGGTCCCCAGGATCCGGTTCGCCGCGGGGTTAACCTGCGTCACGGTGCCCGTGGCGTCGACGACGACGACGCCGTCGGGCAGGTCGTCGTACGCGCCCTTGTCCGCTGACACCTCGACCTCCCCTGGCACCACTGTAGGGCCGACCCTAGGGACGCTGTGCCCGCGCCGACGCGTAGAGGCAGACAGCAGCAGCGGTGGCGAGGTTGAGGGACTCGGCGCGTCCCCGCAGGGGAATCCGCACCCGCCTGTCGGCGGTGGCCCTCGCCGCCTCCGGTAGGCCGTGGGCCTCGGTCCCGAACAGCCACGCCGTCGGCCGGGCCAGCTCCGGCCCGGAGAGGTCGAACAGATCGGCCTCTCCTGCACCGCTCGTAGCGAACACCTGCATCCCCGTACGTCGAAGCTCCAGGACCCCATCCGCCAAGGAGGTGCCGGTCACGATGGGCAGGTGCCACAGGCTGCCGGCGGTAGCCCTGACGCACTTGCCGTTATACGGGTCGACGCTCGTGCCGGTGAGCAACACGGCATCGGCGCCTGCTGCGTCCGCCGTGCGGATGACGGTTCCGGCGTTGCCCGGGTCGTTGACCTCGTGCAGGACCGCGACCAGCCGCGAAGCGGCCGGCAAGGCCCCCTCCAGCAGCGGTGCCACGCCGACCAGACCCTGCGGGTTGACAGTCTCCCCGAGGGCCGCCAGGACCTGGCCGCTGACCTCGACGACCTCGACCCCCAAGGCCGCAGCCGCGACGGCCAGTGGCCCGGCCGGGTCCGTCGTGTACAGCTCGATCAGGGTGGCAAGCGCCTCCCGCACGGCCTGCGGGCCTTCCACGACGAACCGCCGCTCGGCCATCCGGGCCGAGCGGCGGTGCAGTCGTCGTACCGACTGGACCCGCTCGTTGCGGACCGATGTCAGGACGGTGATGGCGTCAGCCTCAGGCGGGCTGGTTGACGTCCGCCGGGAGGGCAGCCTTGGCGACCGCGACGAGCGCGGCAAAGGCCGGCATGTCACTGACGGCGAGCTCGGCGAGGTTCTTGCGGTCGACCTCCACCCCGGCCAGCTTCAAGCCCTGCATGAGCCGGTTGTAGGTCATGCCGTTCTCGCGCGCGGCGGCGTTGATGCGGGTGATCCACAGTTGCCGGAAGTCGCCCTTGCGCTTCTTGCGGTCGCGGTACTCGTACGTGGCGCTGTGGAGCAGCTGCTCCTTCGCCTTGCGGTAAAGCCGACTGCGCTGACCCCGGTAGCCACTTGCCTTCTCGAGGACTTCACGGCGCTTCTTCTGGGCATTGACTGCCCTCTTGACGCGTGCCATCTCACTACTTCCTTCGTGTCTCTAGGGTCTCACTGAGGTGGGAGGTGGTCTTAGAGACCGAGGAGCTTCTTCATCTTGCCGGTGTCGGCCTTCGCGACCTCGACGGTGCCTGTCAGACGGCGGGTGAGCTTGCTGGACTTGCGCTCGAGCAGGTGCCGCTTGCCGGCCTGCTCGCGCAGCAGCTTGCCGCTGCCCGTGACCTTGATGCGCTTCTTGGCGCCGCTGTGCGTCTTCTGCTTGGGCATGTCTGCCGTCGTCCTGTCTTCTTAGGCGTTCTCGTGGTCACTGCCCGACGGGGTGCCGCCGGTCGTGTCATTGGTCGTGTCACTGGTCGTCTCGAGCGTCGGGTCGCCGGTCGTCTCGATCGAGGTCTCACTGGGGGCCTCGGGCTTGCCGCTGGCGGCGGCGTTCTTCTGGTCGGCAGCGATCTTCTTGAGGTCCGCGGCGTTCTTATGGGGTGCGAGGACCATGATCATGTTGCGGCCGTCCTGCTTGGGACTGGACTCCACGAAGCCCAGCTCGCTGACGTCCTCCCCCAGGCGCTGTAGGAGCCGGAAGCCGAGCTCGGGGCGGCTCTGCTCACGACCACGGAACATGATGGTGATCTTCACCTTGTCGCCCGCCTTCAGGAAGCGGACGACGTGGCCCTTCTTGGTCGCATAGTCGTGCGGGTCGATCTTGGGACGGAGCTTCATCTCCTTGATGACGGTGAGCACCTGGTTCTTACGGCTCTCCCGCGCCTTTTGCGCCGTCTCGTACTTGAACTTGCCGTAGTCCATGAGCTTGGCCACAGGTGGGCGCGCCATCGGGGCGACCTCGACGAGGTCGAGATCACTCTCCTGGGCCATCTGCAGGGCGATGTCGATCTTGACGATGCCGACCTGCTCACCGTTGGGGCCGACCAGTCGCACCTCGGGGACGCGGATCCGGTCGTTGATGCGGGGTTCAGCGCTGATGCTGCCTCCAGAGTCGAGTATGTCCCGGGACCTCCCATGCAGAAGGGCCCCGCGCGCAGCGCAGGGCCCACATCGGCTGCTCGTCCCGGGTGGGAGCTGACAGCCACGACACCGACAAGATGATCCCGCCAGGTCGACCGGACCTGGCAGCCTCACAGCGGCTCAGGTGGGAGGTGGGGCCTCCGCTTGCTTGACCGTTTGCCTCAAGGGGACGACTGACGGCCAGGTCGCATCTGACAGGATAGCAGCATGTCCGCCGACCGCTCGCCCGCTTCCGCCTCTGCTTCTGGACCCGCCGCGCGCGACCTGGCCGACGTCCCCGCCGCCGAGGTCATCTCCGCCGTGGCTGTCCACCTGATGAGCGCGGCAGCCGTCAAGTGCGGGCTCACCGAGCAGGGTACGGCGACTCTCGACCTCGACGAGGCCCGCAAGCTGATCACCGCCCTGGCCGGCCTGGTCACTGCCGCTCGTCCCGACCTCGGCATCCACGCCGCGCCCCTGCGGGACGGCCTGCAGGCGCTGCAGCGGGCGTTCCGGGAGGCCTCGCCCTTCCCGGACGGGCCGGGCGAGGGTCCGGGAGAAAAGCTCACCGGGCCGGTCTGAGGACGCTGGGATCAACGACGGCGCAGCCAGCGGGTCCGGGGACCCGTCGCTTCGACGGCACAGTCGTGCTGACCCAGCACATCCTGGCCGGGACCTTCGGGGCCGACCTGGGCCAGGTCTAACCCTGTCGAAGGCAGCGCAGGACCGAGCCGGGTGACCAGACGCTGCGCGAGGCCGGCCAGGTCTGCGGGCAGGAGCGGCGTTCGGGGCGCAACCGCGAGCACCAGCCCGGTCGGCCCCTGGAGCAGCCGTGCCGCCCGGAGCCCTTCCGGGGCCAGAGCCTGTGCCAGTGCCAGGACGAGCTCGTCGGGTGCGGGAGTGTCCAGCTCGACGAGGACGGTGTCAGCACGCCGGGCCGAGAGGGCACTGCCGGGGACGGGTACTCGACCCTGGGAAAGGGTCGCCAGCTCGGTGACCTCCACCGCGGCGCCAGCCGGGTCGATCAGGACAGCGGTGGCACCCTCGTCGCGGGCTGCGGCGCAGGCCTGCGCGCCGGTCAGGGGGACCGGCCGGGCGTCGAGCCGCCACCGCCGCAGAGCACCCAGGTCGCTGAACACAGGCAGGGCCCGGCTGCCGTCCGAGGCCTGCAGGAGCACGACGGCCAGCTCCGCGCTGGACTCGGCGCGCAGCCCGGTGCCGGTCTCGAGGTGCTCGGCCGTCGAGGTCGCGGTGATGGCAGCGAAGACCCGCGCGCCGACCAGCGCTGCCAGCAGCTCGGCGCGGTCGGCCGGCGCCCTCAGGGCCGCGGCCAGCCGCTCGTCCACCAGACCGGTGTCGGGCCCTGCTGGGTCAGTCACGGCGACGACGCTAGCCGCGCTTGCGGATGGTGAGCTGACGTGGGCCTGGTCAGGACCACGACCACGGCGTCCAGGGCCTTCACGCCTCCAGGGCCGTCACGGCCATCAGGGTTTCTCGGTGCCGGTCAGCCCAGGGCGCGCAACAGGGCCCGCAGGGCCAGGACGTGCTCGACGGCGGCGTCACCGTCGCTTGCCTGGACGGCGAGCAGCGCAACCGTCTCGTCGTCGTGCAACTCCAGCTGTGCCCAGGAGGCACTCGGGGGCAGATCGACGGACACGACGACGCCCCACGGAAAATAGCGCTCCCCCAGGACGTTGCGGACCCAGATTCCGGTGGGGTCTGCGCGCACCCGGGCGCGCGTGAAACCCAGCACCGCCCCGGCGATCAGCACCCCGATGCCGAAGAACGAGACCTGGTCACCGACGGAGAACACCTGCCCGTCGGCTGTGCCCTTGGTCAGCAGCACCGCGAGTACGGCGAACACCACCAGCACGACCGCCGCCGTCACCCGGCACACCAGGGTGAGCCGTCGTGGGCGGATCTCCACCGTCATGCCGGCACCGCCCTGGCCGGTGTCTGACGCAGCACAGTGAAGGCCAGCTGCACGGCCGGTCCGATGCCCAGGGCGAACGCGATGGTCCCGACGCCAACAGGACCGCCCAGGGCGACGCCGACGACGAGTACTGACAGCTCGAGCAGAGCCCGGCAGACCCCTACCCGCCAGCCCGTGCGCTGGACCAGGGCCACCATCAGCCCGTCGCGAGGGCCCGGGCCAAGGTGCGCTCCGAGGTAGAGCGCGGAACCGACGGCGACGCAGAGGATCCCGGCGACGGTGGCCGTCAGCCGAAGCGCCAGAGCCCGGTTGCCGAGGTCGTCGAGGGCGGTCGTACCCAGGAGCGCGTCGATGACGACCCCAATCACCAGGACGTTCAAGACGGTCCCGATGCCGGGCCGGACCCGGCAAGCGAGCCCGATGGCGAGGACGACGACAGAGACCCCGATAGCGGTCTGCCCAAAGGGTCGGCCCAGGTGCTGGGCAAGCCCACCGGCCAGCACGTCCCAGGGCCCGACGCCCAGCTCGGCCTGAAGGCCGAGCCAGACGCCGATGCCGAACAGCACCAGCCCGGCGAGCAGCTTCACCAGGCGCCAGGTCACCGCGCGCCCCGTCCGCTCACCGCGACGGCCAGGAGCGTGGGCGTCGCCGCCGCGAGGGTCGTACCGGAGACGCCGCGGCGCGCATCGAGGGCGATCCCACCGAGCAGTTGCCCGGCGGTCACGGCCAGGCCCAGACGCAGGACCCCCAGGGTGCTCACCGTGACGGACGCGATGGCGATGAAGACGCAACCGATCGGCCCCCCGAGGTAGAGCCACCAGTCGGTGGGCCACCTATCGACCCGCACCCCGCTCACCAGCCCCTGGATGCCCAGTGCCACAACCAAGGCCGTGGTGCCGACCACGAAGTTCACGAACGTCGCGACAGTCACGCTGGTGGCCAGCCGCACCCGGCCGTTGAGGGCCGCCTGGCCGGAGGTCAGCCCCCCGGCTACCACGACCAGGGCCAGCAGCAACGGGCTGGCCGCGCGCAGACCGGCAGCGGCGCCGATCACGGTAGCCGCCAGGCACAGTCCGGCGCCCATGACCCGGGGTGACGTCAGGGGCCGCCTCGCCCCAGGGCCCAGGCCCCACCGGTCGACGGCAAGAGCCGCGACCGTCGAGCCCGCAACAAGACCGACGGCGACCAGGGTGGCACCGCCGAGGCCGCCGAGGTAGCACCACCAGGGAACGGCCGGCAACCGACGGAGGTCGGCGCGGGGGGCCCGGCGAAACATCAGGACAGCAATCAGGAGCAGACCAGCGCTGAACGCGACGACAGCCGCCATCAGCGGGTTGTGCAGGGCGGTGCCCAGATCGCCGTTGATCCGTTGCTGGACGGCGACGAGCGCCCCGGACACGACAGCGGTGAGCAGGGGCAGGGCCGCGCGGTTCACTCCACGATCTTGGAGATGGGAAGCTCCAGGATGTCGCGGGCGCCGGCTGCCTTGAGCGCCGGAATCAGGGTGTTGACGCCCTTCTTCGGCACGACCGTCTCGAGAGCCTGCATGGTGCCGTCGGCGAGGGCCATCACCGTGGGCGAGGCCATCGACGGCAACGTCGCGATGACCTTGCTCAGGTGCGTCGACGGGACGTTGAGCTTAAGCAGGACATGTCCGCGCGCCCGCAGCGCGCCCTGGAGCAGGACGACGATGTCCTCCATCGCCGCTCGCTTCGTCGGGTCCTCGTAGGCCTCCCGGTTGGCGATAAGCTCGGTGCGGCTGGTGAGCAGCGTCTCGATGATCTTCAGGCCGGCCTTGCGTAGCGACGAGCCGGTCTCGGTGAGGTCCACGATCGCGTCGACGATGTCGGGGATTTTGGCCTCGGTGGCGCCATGGCTGGTGAAGACCTTGGCCTTCACACCCTTCTGCTCCAGGAACCGGCGGGTCGTCTCGGGCATCTCGGTGGAGATGCGAACGCCGTCGGGGAGGTCGGCCGCGGACGTCCAAGGCGACTCCTTCGGAACGGCCAGGACGACGGAGACGACGGCCTCGCCGGCCCGTCCTCCACCGATCTCGCCGAGGCTGACGACGTCGGAACCGGTCTCGGTGATCCAGTCACGGCCGCTGATGCCGAGGTCGAAGATGCCCTGCTCGACGTAGGTCGGGATCTCCTGCGGGCGCAGGAAGCGCACCTTGTCGATCCGGGGGTCGTCCACCCGGGCGTGGTAGTCGCGGTCCGACCCGCGGACGACAGACAGGTCTGCGGAGTCGAACAGGTCGAGGACCTGCTTTTCAAGGCTGCCCTTGGGCAGGACGACGGCGAGCATGTGGGGCCGTTTCTGTTGGGCCGTCAGTGGCCGGTGCGGAGGGAGCGGAGCACCCGGGCGGTGTCGAGGGCGGCGAGGACGGCCTCGCGACCCTTGTCCTCGGTCGAGTCGGCCAGGCCCGCTCGGTCGAGGGCCTGCTGTTCGGTGTCCACGGTCAGGACACCGTTGCCGACGGGCGTGTGGCTGTCGAGCGAGATCCGCGTCAGACCGTAAGTGAAAGCGTCGCAGACGTAGTCGAAGTGCGGGGTACCGCCCCGGATGACCACACCGAGGGCGACGACCGCGTCATGGCTGGAGGCAAGGCACTGCACGACGACCGGGAGCTCCAACGCACCAGCGACGCGCAACACCGTGGGCTCCTCGACCTGGCACTCGGACGCGGTCCGCAGGGCGCTGACGAGCAGCGCCTCGGTGATCGCCTCGTGCCAGCGGGTGGCGACGATCGCCAGCGTGAGGTTCCTCGCGTCGAACGGGCCGGCGCCCGGCCGCCCCTGTCCGCTCACGGTGCCTGCAAGACGTCGTCGGTGCTGCCGTCGGTCGCCTCGTCCTCGAAGGCCGCCAGTCCGGGCAGGTCGTGACCCATCCGGTCCCGCTTGGTCTTGAGATAGCGCAGATTTTCCTTGGTCGGGTGGGCAGGCAGCGCCACGCGACCGATGATCTCCAGGCCGTAGCCCTCCAGACCGACCCGCTTGGCGGGGTTGTTGGTCAACAGCCGCATGGTGCGGATCCCCAGGTCGACCAGGATCTGGGCCCCGGTGCCGTAGTCGCGGGCATCGGCTGGGAGGCCGAGCTCGAGGTTGGCGTCGACGGTGTCCGAGCCGCCGTCCTGGAGCTGGTACGCCTGCAGCTTGTGCATCAGCCCGATGCCTCGTCCCTCGTGGCCCCGGACGTAGAGCACGACGCCCCGACCCTCCTGGGCGACGGTCGCGAGGGCGGCGTCGAGCTGCGGTCCGCAGTCGCAGCGGCGGCTGCCGAACACGTCACCGGTGAGGCACTCCGAGTGCACGCGCACGAGCACGTCCTGCCCGTCGCCGAGGTCACCCATCACGAGCGCGACGTGGTCGGTGCCGTCCAGCACCGACTCGAACCCGACGGCCACGAACTCCCCGTGCGCCGTCGGGATCTTGGCCTGCGCCACCCGGCGTACCTGCTTCTCGGTACGCCGTCTCCACGCGATCAGGGCAGCGATCGAGATAAGCGCAAGGCCGTGCTCCTTGGCGAAGACCTTCAGCTCGGGAAGGCGCGCCATCGTGCCGTCCTCCTGGACGATCTCGCAGATGACCCCGGCCGGCCGCAGCCCGGCGAGCCGGGCCAGGTCGACGGCCGCCTCGGTGTGGCCAGGACGGCGCAGCACGCCACCGGGCTTGGCACGCAGCGGGAAGACGTGGCCGGGGCGCACCAGGTCGAACGGGGAGCTGTCGGGGTCGGCGAGCATCTTGATGGTGCGGGCCCGGTCGGCAGCGCTGATGCCGGTGGTCACGCCCTCCCGGGCGTCGACGCTCACCGTGAAGGCGGTCTGCATCCGCTCGGTGTTGTGCGGTGCCATCTGCCCGAGCTGAAGGTGGTCCAGGGCGGCCTCTTCCAGCGGTACGCACAGCAGGCCCCTGCAGTGGGTCATGGTGAACGCGACGAGCTCGGGGCTCGCCAACTCGGCGGCGAAGATGACGTCACCCTCGTTTTCACGGTCCTCGTCGTCGACGACCACGACCGCCTTTCCGGCGGCGATGTCGGCGAGGGCCCGCTCGATGGTGTCCAAGCCCTCCCTCGCAGCCGGAGCAACCGTCATCCGCGGGCTCCGAGCAGCTTCTCGACGTACTTGGCGGTGATGTCGACCTCCAGGTTGACCGGTTCGCCCGGGCCCTTACGGCCCAGGTTGGTGAGCTCCAAGGTGGTCGGGATCAGGCTGACCTCGAACCACCCCGTCTCGGTGGCCGAGACGGTAAGACTGATTCCATCGACCGTGATGGAGCCCTTTTCCACGACGTAGCGGTCGAGCTCTAGGGGCAGCGTCACGCGGACGATGGTCCAGTGCGCGCTCGGGTCCTTGCTGAGGATCTCCCCGGTGCCATCGACGTGGCCCTGGACGAGGTGGCCGCCGAGCCGGTCCTGCAGGCGCATCGCCCGTTCGAGGTTGACGCGGCTACCGACGGTGAGGGCACCGAGCGAGGAGCGGTCCAGGCTCTCCTGCATGACGTCGGCCGTGAACGCGCTCCCCTCGTGGGTGACGACCGTGAGGCAGACGCCGTTGACCGCGATCGAGTCCCCGTGCTTGGTGTCGCTCGTGACGAGCGGGCCCTGGACGGTGATCCGTGCCGCGTCCGGGAGCTGCTCCCACGCGGTCACCTCGCCGAGCTCCTCGACGATCCCGGTGAACACTGTCAGGTCCTCCTCATGCTCAAGCGCACGTCGGCGCCCAGCTGTGTGACGTCGGTGATCTGCAGCCGCAGAGCATCGTCGAGAGTCATAATCCCGGAATCTTGCAGGACCGGCAGCCCGGCGCCGAGCAACGCGGGTGCGACATAGGCCACTACCCGATCGACCAGGCCGGCCTTCAGGAAGGCCCCGGCGAGGGACGGCCCGCCCTCCAGCAGGACGCTCACGACCCCCCGACCCACTAGGCTCTCAAGGACCGCGTTGAGGTCACTCTCGCTCACGATGAGTGTCGGTGCGCTGTCGTCGCGGACCTTGGCGTCCTGGGGCGTGCGGCCGCGCCGGTCGAGGACGACCCGCAGCGGCTGGTGCCCAGGGTCGGGGCGGGTCGTGAGCAGCGGGTCGTCGGCTAGCACCGTGCCGCTACCCACGACAACTGCATCGCACTCCGCCCGCAGGCGGTGCACATCGGCCCGCGCCTCGGCGCCGGTGATCCAGCGGCTGGTGCCGTCAGCGGCCGCCGAACGCCCGTCCAGGGTCGCGGCGTACTTCCAGGTCACGAAGGGCCGGCCGGTGCGCTGCAGGTGCAGCCACGCCTGGAGCGGGCCGCCTGCAACCTCCTCCTCCAGGACGTGCTCCGTGACCGTGAGCCCAGCCGCACGCAGGGCTGGCACGCCACCGCCGGCCTGGCTCGTCGGCTCAGGGCAGGCCACGACCACGTGCGTGACCCCCCCCGCGACCAGGGCCTGCGTGCAGGGTCCGGTGCGGCCGGTGTGGTTGCACGGTTCGAGCGTGAGCACCGCGATGCGGCCACGGCCTCGCGCCCCGGTCAGGGCGACGACCTCCGCATGCGCCCCGCCGGCAGGCTGCGTCGCGCCTTCACCGACGACCTGGCCGTATTCGTCGAGCAGGACCGCGCCCACCGGCGGGTTGGGGCTGGTGGTCCCGAGAACGGTTCGCGACAGGTCGACCGCCCGGCGCATGGCCTGCCGGACCAGCGTCTGGTCGAGGTCGTGCGCGAGGTCCCGCCGGCTTTCCACTGCTCCCGCTCCCGTGCGTCCGCGACGCCCGTGACTGTCCACACCAGTCTCGCACGGCGACCGGTCAGCCCCGGCGGTCGACCGCCACCAGCGAGCCGGATGTCGCCTTCGCGACCGCCTTCATCTCGGTCGCCGACGCGACCACCGCCCGGAAGTCCCGGTCACCGCCGCGGTGGGCGGCGATCCCCACCGACACGCTGACCAGCAGCTGCCGGTGCGGCTGACCGCGGCGGTCGACGACCTCGAGCCACCCGCGGGCTGCGTCGACCGGGTCGTACCGGCTGAGCGAGGCGGCGTCGAACTGCGCGAGGGCGTCGCCGCAGACCGACTCGGACTGCTCCGGGCTGCAGACGACCACGAAGTCGTCGCCACCGATGTGCCCGACGAACGGCATCGGCTCGCCGGCCGTCCGGGCGGCCCGCTCCAGGGAGCCGGCCAACAGCAGCAGCAGCTCGTCGCCGCGCTGGAAGCCGTAGGCGTCGTTGAACCCTTTGAACTCGTCGAGGTCGACGTGGCACACCGCGTACGGGTCCCCTGAGGCAGCTCGACCGGCAATCTCGACCTCGATCTGGTGGTTGCCGGGAAGCCCGGTCAGCGGCGACAGGGCGCGTACGTCCGCAGTGCGCCGCAGCGTGCCCGCCACCCGGGCGACCAGCTCGGCGGTGTCATACGGCACCTCCAGCACGTCGTCGGCACCAGCGGCCAGTCCGAGGGAGCGCTGAAGGGGGTCGGCGGCGGCGGCGAGGACGAGGACGGGAACAGCCGTCGTGGTCGGCTCCGACCTCAAGGTCCGCAGTGCGGCCAGCGCCGCCTTGCCATCCAGGGCCAGAAGCACCAGGGCCGGCCGCTGCGCGGCGGCCTCGGACAGCACCTCTGCGGCGTGCCGGACCAGGACGACGTCGTGGCCCTCCCTGGTCAGCTCGGCGGCCAAAAAGCGGGCCAGGGGCCGGTCACCCGCCGCCAGCAGCAGCCGCGAGCCCATGCCGGTCAACCCCGCGTCGCGGGCGCCGGGCCGGCCGCCGCGACGGCGGCCGCTCGCAGCCGCTCAATGGCCACGGCGGGATCAGCGGCGCCGAAAACGCTGCTACCCGCCACGAACACGTCGGCCCCGGCCTGCGCAGCTCGCGCGATGGTGTCTTCGGTGACGCCGCCGTCCACCTGCAACCAGATGGCACGGTCACCGATGGCCTCCCGCACCCGGCGAATCTTCGGCAGGGTCTCGTCCAGAAACACCTGGCCTCCGAAGCCGGGCTCGATGGTCATGACCAGCACCAGGTCGAAGGCAGGCAACAGGTCGACGTAGGGCTCGACGGGGGTTGAGGGGTTCAGGGCGAAGCCCGCTCTCGCGCCGACTGCCCGGATCGTCCGCGCGGTCCGCAGCGGCGCCTTGGACGCCTCCGCGTGGAAGGTCACGCTGCCCGCCCCGGCCTCGGCGTAGGACGGCGCCCAGCGGTCCGGGTCCTCGATCATCAGGTGACAGTCGATCGGAATGCTCGTGGCCTTCAGCAACGACTCGAGGACCGGCATGCCCATCGTGAGGTTCGGCACGAACGTGTAGTCCATGACGTCGAAGTGCAGCCAGTCCGCGGCTCCCTCCACCCGACCGGCCTCATCGGCCAGCCGCGCGAAATCTGCGGCCAGCAGGCTCGGGAAGACCAGGGGACGCTCCATGGCACGGCAGCCTAGTGACGTCGGTCACGGGCGGCGGCGCAGTACCGCCAGGAACATCGCGTCGGTGCCGTGCCGGTGCGGCCACAGCTGGACCGCCGGCCCTGCCCCCAGGTCGGGTACGCCGGGCAGCAGCGGCCGGGCGTCCTCCTGCACCAGCTCGGGGTGGCGGCGCAGGACGTCGAGCACGGGTACGGCCGTCTCGGCCAGGTGCGGCGAGCACGTCACGTAGGCCAGGACCCCACCGGGTCGCAGCAGCCGGGCGGCGCCGTCGAGCAGCTCTCCCTGCAGTGTCGTCAGACCGGGCAGGTCCGAGGGCTGGCGCCGCCAACGAGCCTCCGGTCGGCGGCGCAACGCACCCAGGCCCGAGCACGGGGCATCGAGCAGGATCCGGTCCGCGGTCCCGTCGGCCAGCGGCGGGTTGCGGCCGTCAGCGACGACGACGTCCCGCACGCCGGAGCGGGCCACCAGGCGGGCTCGGTGCGGCTGCAGCTCGAGCGCAAGCAGCCGCGCGCCGCGCGCTCTGGCCAGGCCGTCGAGCAAGGCAGCCTTGCCGCCGGGACCGGCGCACAGGTCGACCCAGGTCAGGTCCGGCCCGGTCAGGGGGGCCAGGGCGAGGGCGAGCGCCATCAGCTGGCTGCCCTCGTCCTGGACGCCGGCCCGGCCGTCACGCACGGCCGCCAGCTCCCCAGGGCTGCCGCCGGACTCGAGCCGAACCGCCCTGGCCGACCACGGTCCCGCCGTGCCACCGGACACCCGCGTGAGCTCGTCACGGTCCATCGACCGGGCCACCAGGTGCACCTGCGGGCGGGCGTCGTCGGCCTGCAGCGCCGCGCGCGCCTCGTCGAGGTCACCCTGCAGGGCGTCCCGGAAGGCCTGAGCGACCCAGCGCGGATGGGCGGTCTCGAAGGCCACGGCATCGACCGCGTCGACCGGCCGGAGCTGCGCCAACCACGCCGTCAGGTCCTGGGCGGCGACCTTGCGCAGCACCGCGTTGGTGAAGCTGGCCGGGCCGGCGCTCAGGACCGTCCGGGCGACGTCGACGGTTGCCGAGACCGCTGCATGCACCGGGATCCGGGTCCGCAGCAGCTGGTAGGCGCCCAACCGCAGCACGTCCAGCACCGGCGGGTCGACCTGCGCGAGCGGTCGATCGACGCACGCCTGCAGGATGGTGTCCAGCTGGCCCTGGGCGCGCAGGGTGCCGTAGCCGAGCTCGGTGGCGAAGGCCGCGTCCCGACCGCTCAGGCCCCGCTCCGCGAGCAGCTTGGGCAGCGCCAGGTTGGCGTAGGCACCGTCGACCCGCACCGCCTTGAGCAGGTCGTAGGCCGTGAGCCGCACCGGGTCTCGGGTCGGCTTGTGCAGCTGCGGCCGCGTCGGGCGCGGCGGTCCGTTGCGCCGGGAGCCCTGACGATTGCCCGGTCCACTCCTGTCCCCGCCGCCCGTGCCCGGGTCGGTCATACGAACAGCTCGCCGGGATCCGGCCGCAGGCCGCGTAGCCAGTCCGTGGCGGCCATCTCGCCCTTGCCCTCAGGGCGGACGGTCCCCAGCTGGACGGCCTGGGTCGCCGTCCCGACCAGGTCGTCGACCAGGGCACCCGCCGGGAGCTGCACGTCGACCACCGAGACAGGGCCCAGCTTGACCCGTCGGCCGCGCAACGTGGTCCAGGCGCCGGGCGTCGGCGTGCAGGCACGCACGAGCCGGTCGACCCGCAGCGCGGGCGCCGACCAGTCGACCCGCGCATCGTCGACGCTGATCTTGGGAGCCAGGGAGATGCCCTCTGCAGGCTGCGGGACGGCATGGATGCCGCCGTCCTCGATCCCATCGAGGGTGGCAACCAGCAGTCCGGCGCCGGCCACGGCGAGGCGGCCCAGCAGGTCCCCGCTGGTGTCGTTGGGGCGCACCTGCTCGGTGAGCATCCCGAAGAACGGGCCGGTGTCCAGGCCCTGGTCGAGCAGGAAGGTCGTCGCGCCGGTCACCTCGTCCCCCGCCAGGACCGCGTGCTGCACGGGGGCGGCGCCGCGCCAGGCAGGCAGCAGCGAGAAGTGCAGGTTGACCCAGCCCACGCGGGGGAGCTCGAGCGCCGAACGGGGCACGAGGGCGCCGTAGGCGACGACCGGCGCCACGTCGACATCGAGCTCCCCCAGCCGGGACTGGAACTCAGCCTCCCTGGGGTGGTCAGGAGTCAGGACCTCCAGGCCCGCGGCCTGCGCCGCTACCCGGACGGGGGACGGCCGCACGGTCCTGCCGCGGCCGGCGGGCGCATCGGGTCGGGTGATGACCGCAACGACCTCGTGCCGGCTGGCGAGCAGCGCTGTCAGGCTCGGCACCGCGACCTCTGGGGTCCCGGCGAAGGCCAGCCTCAAGGGCGCGCCCTACCGGACGCGCTCACAGCGCGCGACCGAACAGCGGGTGCGGGCTGGCCTTCACCACCGGGGCGTTCGCCCCGGCCCACTCGGCGTTGCGGACCGCCTCCATCGCAAGCTTCTTGGTCTCCGGATCGAGCTTGTCGACGAACAGCACACCGTCGAGGTGGTCGCTCTCGTGCTGCACGCAACGCGCCAGCAGGTCACGTCCCCGGACGGTGACGGGGTCGCCGTACATGTTCTGGCCGTGCGCGACCACCTCCGCCATCCGGACGCAGTCGAACGACAGGCCGGGCAGCGACAGGCAGCCCTCCTCGCCGTCCATGGTCTCGTCGTGGGGGAAGTGCAGCACCGGGTTGACCAGGTGCCCCAGGACGTCGTCGACGTCATAGGTGAAGACCCGCAGGCCGACGCCAATCTGCGGGGCAGCGAGCCCGACGCCAGGCGCCTCCTGCATCGTCTCGGTCAGGTCCTTGACG
Organism: Frankiales bacterium; assembly: GCA_043740815.1. Taxonomy (GTDB): domain Bacteria; phylum Actinomycetota; class Actinomycetes; order Mycobacteriales; family SCTD01; genus RYN-111. The sequence continues at coordinate 31,682 of JAYUBO010000001.1, forward strand.
AGGGTGCGCAGCTCCTTGTCGAAGCTCGTCACCACCTCGCTGCGGGTACGCAGGACGGGGTCGCCCATGAGGCGGATCGGTCGAAGTGCCACGTCTCCAGCGTACGTGAGTGAGCCCTCACAGCAGGGACAGTGGATCCATCTCGACCCGGACCGGCTCGGCCTTGCGGGCGCTGCGCACCCCCGCTGCCGCCTTGAGGGCCAGCGCGAGGGCAGCGCCCTGCGACCGCGGGACGCGAAGGAACGCCCGCTCGCCCGCGCCGTCGGGCACCGGACCGAGCACCTCGCCCACGCTCACGCCGCTCAGCAGGTCGGCGACCGCCGCCGCAGAACCGCTCACGGACGCCATCCGCGTCGCCGGCGGGAAGCCCAGTGCGGTCCGGTCCCGCAGCTCGCGTGCCGCGGCACCTGCCGGGTCCCAGCGCACCAGCGCCTGCACCGCCGGCAGTCCACGGTCGGCGACCACCACGACCCGACCCCCCTCGGTTGCCGGCCTCGCCAGCGCGGCAGCCGCGAACCACCGGCGCAGCGCCTCCTCCCCCGCTCGCAGGTCGGCCCTGCTCAGCATCGCCCACGCGTCGAGCAGCAGCACTGCGCCGTAGCCACCGGCTGCCACCGGCTCCGCTCC
>JAYUBO010000002.1:0-3817 GCA_043740815.1 Frankiales bacterium
CGCGTAGCAGCGCCACCCGCCGCGCTGGGCGACCCGAGCGCGTAGTCGTCGGCCGGTTGGTCGCGGCTCAGGCCGAGGTGGCCTCGTGGACGTGCGCCACGACGCGGGTCAGCACGTCCGGGTCGGTCTCGGGCAGGACGCCGTGGCCCAGGTTGAAGATGTGTCCCTCCGCCGTCTTCGCCTGCGCGAGCACCCGCTCGGTCATGGACCGCACGACTGCCTCGGGGGCGAACACCAGCGTCGGGTCGAGGTTGCCCTGCACCGCCTTACCCGGACCGACGCGCCGCACGGCCTCGTCCAAGGGCACCCGGAAGTCGACACCGACGACGTCGGCGCCCGCGGCGCCCATGTCGTGCAGCAGCTCGCCCGTGCCGACCCCGAAGTGGATCCGCGGCACGTCCCGGACACCGGCGAGGATTCGCGCGCTGTGCGCCATGACGTACCGCCGGTAGTCCTGCGCCGGCAGCGCGCCGACCCACGAGTCGAACAGCTGCACGGCGGATGCGCCAGCGTCGACCTGCACCCGCAGGAACGCGAGCGTCAGGTCGGCCAGCCGCGTCATCAGTTCGTCCCACAGAGCCGGATCGCCGTACATGAGGGCCTTGGTACGTCGCTGGTCCTTGCTCGGGCCGCCCTCCACGAGGTAGGACGCCAGGGTGAACGGCGCGCCGGCAAAGCCGATCAGGGGGGTCGCGCCGAGTTCGGCGACGAGCTGCTGCACGGCCTGCGTGATCTCGGGAGCGCCTTCGAGCGGCACGAGGCGGTCGAGGTCCGCGCGCGTCCGGAACGGCTCTGCGACGACGGGGCCGACGCCCGGCACGATGTCGAGGTCGACCCCGATCGCCTTCAAGGGCACAACGATGTCACTGAAGAAAATGGCTGCGTCGACACCGAACCGGCGCAGCGGTTGGAGCGTGATCTCAGTGACCATGTCCGGCTGGAAGCAGGAGTCCAGCATGCCGGTTCCCTCGCGCAGCGCGCGGTACTCCGGCAACGCCCTGCCGGCCTGCCGCATGAACCAGACCGGGGTGTGCGGGACGGGCTCGCGGCGACACGCCTTGAGAAACGCGCTGTCGTGAAGGCCGGAGTGCACGGCAGGGCGCTGCGGGGGGGTTGCTCCGTCGGTGCTCATCGCGGTCGAGGCTAGCCGCCTCCCACGCTTTGTCGGACCTGCGTGGCACGGTGCTGGCAGGAAGGAGGTGGTCACCGTGGCCAGTGCGAGGACCGAGATGCTGTGTATCGACTGCGACAAGATCGTGCTGTTCGAGCAGCCCGACTGCGGCGACGGGCTGGGCGACTTCGACCTGATGTGCGTGATGTGCGGAGCGGCCATCACCTTCGGCGGGATGTTGCTCACCGATCAGTCCACTCAGGACAGCTCTGCAGCCTGAGGGGACTCAACCGGCAGCGAGCATGGCCACGCCCGCCAGGGTGGCCAGCGAGCCCACGACCTGCAGCGGCAGCAGCCGCTCGGCCTGGAGTTGGCGGGCCAGCACGATCGTGACAACCGGATAGAGCGAGCCGAGCACCGACACGACGCTGAGCAGCCCACTGCGCGTGGCCAGCGCAAAGCACGCATTCGCTGCCGCGTCGCCGATCCCGATGGCGGCGAGCAGCAGCAGGTCTCCCGGGACCACACCGGTCCGAAATCCCCTGCCGGCGGCGACGCCGAAGGCCAGCAGGAGCACCCCGACGGACGTCGATCTCATCACCAGCAGCGTCACGACCACCGCGCCGGAGGGACCCTTGGCTCCGTCGGCCAGCAAGACCGCCACCAGCCCGAAGCCCAAGGCCGCGAGGCAGGCGAGGAAAAGCGGCCGAGCGGCGGCACCGCCGGACAGCTCGGGGCCGCTGGCGAGGACCACTCCGAGGATCGCGACGACGATGCCGGCCACCTGAAGCCCGCTGGGCGACTCGCCCCGGACCAGCCCCACCCCCACCGGAAGCAGCGCTCCGAGCGCGGCAATCGGCGCGACGACACCCATGGTGCCGCTCGCCAGTGCAGCGTAGAACGTACCGAGGCCGAGCACCCCCGCGAGCCCGGCGAGGCAACCGACCAGCAGGCTGTCCGGTCGGGCCCCGAACAGCAGGGCCAGGGGCGCCAGAGCGACCAGGGCTGCCGCCTGCGAGCCTCCAACGACCGCGGCCGACGGGAGCCGTCGCGTGGCGGTGCCACCGAGGAAGTCCGCCGTACCCCAAAGCAGGCTGGACAGCAGGGCGAGAGCGACAGACACCCCGGCACCCAAGCACACCGGCGCGTTGCGACTCGCAGCGGTGGCGCCCCACCTACCTTGAGCAGGTGACCGTTCCCCTCGACCCGCCGGCTGCGCCGACCGTCTTCGCGCGGGCCGTCGAGGGCCTGCAGGTGGCGCTGCGCGACGTCACGCGGCCGGGACTGCTGGAGCTGCACGAGGTGCCCGCACCGCGTCGGCTCGCCCCACATGCCGTGGCGTTCAGCGCCGAGGTGAGCAAGGATGGCGACGAGGTCGCGACCGGGCGCTTCGTGGTGCTGCACGACCCTGCCGGACAGGACGGCTGGCGCGGTGACACCCGCGTCGTCGCCTTTGTCAGCGCCGACGTCGACCGGGAGATGGCAGGTGACCCGGCCCTGGCCGAGGTCGGCTGGTCCTGGCTCACCGACTCGCTCGCCGGGCGGGGCGCCCAGCACACCGCCGCGGGGGGCACGGTCACGCGAACGGCCTCGTTGACCTTCGGGCTGGTCGAGGACCCGGAAGAGAGCAACGAGGTCGAGGTTCGGGCCTCCTGGAGCCCCCTGCACGACCCCGACGGCAGCCTTGACCTCGGTGTGCACCTGCAGGCCTGGTGCGATCTGCTGTGCATGACGGCCGGTCTGCCTCCGCTGGGCGTCACCGCCCTGCGTAGGCGCAGCTGACGCAGGTCAGCGGCTCGCGCGGTCCGACAGCCGACGCGACGGCGCCTGCTGCTGCTCGGGAACCTCCGTGGTCAAGGGCAGGACGGCTGCCGAAGGCCGCGGCAGTCGCAACGTGAGATTCGTGCCCTCGCCGCGGCGGCTGACGACCTCGAGGTTTCCGCCTGAGAGCCGTGCCCGCTCGCGCAGCAGCCCCAGCCCTACGTGCCGACCACGGTCGGGGCGCACGGTAGTGGGGTCGAAGCCAGGACCGGCATCGCGCACCTGGGCGAGCACGGAGGCCTCGTCGATGCGCAGCAACACCACCGCGTCGTCGACATCGGCATGCTTGACGACGTTGAGCAGCGCCTCCTGAAAGAAGCGGTAGACGGTGACGGCGGAGGCGAGCGGGAGCGGGTAGGCCGATTCGGGCCACTCCACGCTGACCTGCAACCCGTAACGGGCGTTCATGTCGAGCCGCAGCATCCCCACCGCGGTGGCGAGGTCCCCGTCCCGCAGGGCAGGTGGGCGGGTGCGGGCCATGACGGCGCGGACCTGTTCCTCGGCGTCCTCGACGTAGTCCGAGAGCTTGGCGAGCTCGGCCGGCGACGAAGGCGACGAGGCGAGCAGACCGCGGGCGATCATCAGCGACTGGGCGACAGTGTCGTGCAGCTCGGCAGCGAGCTGTCCGCGCGCACCCTCCTCCGCGGCCACCAGGCCCGACAGCAGCTCAAAGACGCCCGCGCCGGCCGTTTCGGCCTCGCGTCGGTGCCGCTCCCCCAGCTCGTCGGCGACGCGCACCCGCAGGTGCAGGGCATCGAGAGTGCGTGCGAGCTCGCCGACTTCCAACGACGCGCGGGTGACCAGGCGCCGAGTCATGTGCATCGGCAGACCGGGCTCGGCCAGGCGTCGCACGGCGTCGCCGTGCAGGCCACGGAGAGCGTTGGC
>JAYUBO010000003.1:0-6681 GCA_043740815.1 Frankiales bacterium
CACGGTCAGGACGTCGTCGATGCAACCGGGCTCAGCCGCCTCCCCACCGCCCGGCTGCGCCATGTCGCCCACCTCGGAGTGCGCACCCGCGGGTTCTCCTACGCCGTGAGAGCGGTGACTCCCCCGGACGGCGAAGTACGGGTGTCCCTACGGGCGCCGGATGGCAGCACCTGGGAGTGGGGCAGTGGTCCCGATGCGGTCGAGGGCAGCGCGCTGGACTTCTGCCTGCGGGTCACCCAGCGACGGCACCGGGACGACACCGACCTGGTCGCCACCGGGCCCTTGTCGGACGACTGGCTCGACCATGCGCAGTGCTTTGCCGGGCTGCCGACCGAGGGCCGTGCGCCCCTGAAGAAGGGGACCTGATGGGTCGTTGGGACACACCGGAGCGGCTGGCGCTTCGCCAGCTCGCCCGTGAGCTCACGGCCAAGGAGATCGCCCCCCACATCGACGAATGGGAGCGACAGGGTGAGCTCCCACGCTCGCTGCATCGTGCCTTCGCGCAGGCCGGGCTGCTCGGCGTCGGCTTTGCCGAGGAGGTCGGCGGCTCGGGCGGCGACAGCGTCGACGCCGCGATCGTCACGGAGGAGATTTTGCTCGGCGGTGGGTCCGGGGGCCTGGTCGCGAGCCTGTTCACCCACGGCATCGCCGTACCGCATGTGGCTGCCTGGGGGTCGATGGACCTGGTCGACCGCTACGTGCGTCCGACGCTGTCCGGGGAGCTGATCGGGGCGCTCGCCGTGACGGAGCCGAGCGGTGGCTCCGACGTGGCGGCACTACGGACGACCGCCCGACGCGAGGGCGCCCACTTCGTCGTCAACGGCGCGAAGACGTACATCACCAGTGGCATCAGAGCCGACTTCGTCACCACAGCGGTTCGGACCGGACAGACCGGGTACGGCGGGATCTCGCTGCTGGTCATCGACAAGGGACTGCCAGGGTTTGCCGTGAGCGAGCCGCTGGACAAGATGGGATGGCGGTGCTCGGACACCGCCGAGCTGGCCTTCACCGACGTCCGGGTGTCGGTCTCGCAACTCGTCGGCGACGAGGGCGCGGGCTTCTTGATGATCATGAAACAGTTCCAGTCGGAGCGGCTCGCGATGGCCACCCAGGCCTGGGCCATGGCGCAGCGGTGTCTGGACCTCAGCCTGGCCTGGGTCAAGGACCGTGACACCTTCGGACGGCCCCTTGCCGCACGCCAGGTGGTCCGCCACAAGCTGGCGGAGATGGCCCGGCAGGTGTGGGTGGCCAAGACGGCAACCCGGGCGGCGTACGAGGTGTGGCTGGACACCGGCGATGCGGTGACCGAGGTGTCGATGGCCAAGAACACCGCGTGTGCGGTGTGCGATCACGTCGTGGACGAGGCCGTCCAACTGTTCGGAGGGCTGGGCTACATGCGCGAATCCGAGGTGGAGCGGCACTATCGCGACAGCCGCGTCCTGCGGATCGGCGGCGGCACCGACGAGATCATGAACGAGGTCATCGCCAAGCGGATCGGCCTGTGACCAGCAGGATCAGTGACCGGTGATGTCAGGCCGGACCGTCGGCAGTCTCGCCATCGTCGACGCCCTCACCGGCCGGGGCGGTATGGCCGGCGGCTGTCGCGGGGGTGGTCGCGGGGGTGGTCGCGGGGGTTGACTCGGGTGTGGTTGCAGGGCTGTCGCTCACGGTGTCCTCCAGGGGCACGGGGGTGGTGTAGCGCACCTACCCCACGCTGGTTGGCCCCTACACCTGGGCCGGCCGCAGTGACGCGTTCCACCGCCGAGCGCCGACGGTGCGACAATCAACACGAGAACCCGAGCGACCCACCGCTATGGCGGTCACACGCACTAGGAGACACCCGAGCATGAGCGCTGCCGCACCCGAGCAGCCCCAGGCCACGCGTGCCCGCACCGCCACGAAGGCGGCCGGAAGCGCTCCCGCGGCGCCTGAGGAGGCCCCCGTGTCGTCCCCCGCGCGGTCTGCCCCCGGAGGCCCTGCGGCGAAGGCCGCCGGCAAGGCACCGGCCAAGAAGTCGCCCGCCAGAACGTCTGCCAAGACCGTGGGCAAAACTGTCAAGACCAGCCCCGCCACCCCGGCGAGCGTCCCCGTCGACGGTGTCGTGGTGGTCGTAGGCATCGATGTCGCCGAGGTAACGACCGAAGAGCCCACTCCGGAGGAGCTCGCGGCCGAGGCGGAGAAAGAGGAGCAGGAGGAGATCGAGGCCGGCGCCACGCTGAGCGTCGACGTCCTGCGGCTCTACCTCAACCAGATCGGCCGCGTGCCGCTGCTCACGGCTGAGCAGGAGGTCGAGCTGGCGCGCGCCATGGAAGCGGGCCTGTTCGGTGCCGAGCGCCTTGCGGCCGGCGGCAAGATAGCCCCTCAGCTGCGCGCCGACCTCCAGCACATCGTCCGCGAGGGCGAGCGTGCCAAGCAGCACATGCTCGAGGCCAACCTGCGCCTGGTCGTGTCGGTGGCCAAGAAGTACGCCGGGCGCGGAATGGGGCTGACCGACCTCATCCAGGAGGGCAACCTGGGTCTGATCCGTGCCGTCGAGAAGTTCGACTACACCAAGGGCTTCAAGTTCTCCACCTACGCCACCTGGTGGATCCGCCAGGCGCTCACCCGCGCGATGGCCGACCAGGCCCGCACCATCCGCCTGCCGGTGCACATGGTCGAGCAGGTCAACAAGATCCGTCGGGTCGAGCGCGACCTGGTCGTCCAGCTGGGGCGCAAGCCCACCGCGGCCGAGATCGCCGTCGAGGTCGACCTGACGCCCGAGCGCGTCGAGGAGATCCGCTCCTACAACCGCGACCCTGCCTCCCTGGACGCGTTGATCGGTGAGGACAGCGACGCCTCCCTCGGTGACTTCATCGAGGACGAGCACGCCGTGATGCCCGGCGAGGCGGCCGCCTTCCTGCTCATGCGCGAGGAGCTCAGCGCGGTCCTGGCCAGCCTCACCGACCGGGAGCGGCGGGTCATGGAGATGCGCTACGGCCTGGTCGACGGACAGCCGCGCACGCTGGACGACATCGGCAAGGACTTCAACCTGACCCGTGAGCGGATCCGCCAGATCGAGGGCAAGACGCTGTCGAAGCTGCGGCACCCCAGCCGCTCCGCGTCGCTGCGCGACTACCTCGACGACTAAACTCAGGGGCGTGCCCTCGGTCGTGCGCCTGCTCGCCACCCCACGCTGGCTGCTGCGCCACGTCCTGCTCGTCGTGGCGGTCGGGGCCTGTTTCGGCTTCGGCCGCTGGCAGTACGGACGTGCCGTACAGCGGCACTCGATTCTGAACTGGTCGTACACGGTCGAGTGGACGCTGTTCGGGTTGTTTGCGCTGCTGTGCTGGGCGTGGTTCCTGCGGGATGACCTTCGCGGCGGACCGGTCGAGCTGGTACCGGCCGCGCCGCCGCGCGTGTACCAACCGGTTGCCCAGCCCGTCAGCGACGAAGAAGACCCCGAGCTGGCTGCCTACAACCGCTATCTCGCCCACCTCGATAAGAAGGCCACATGACCGCCAGCGCCGACCCTGCCACCGACTCCGGACCGGTTGCGTCGGCGATCCCCACCGGGGCATTGCTGCGTTACCGCGTCATGGCCTACCTCGTCGGGACCCTGCTCGTGGTGCTGGTCTGCGTCGCGGTTCCCCTGAAGTACGCCGCCGACGCCCCAACCCTCACGACGGTCCTGGGCGTCGCGCACGGCTACCTGTACGTCGTGCTGCTGCTGAGCATCGCCGACCTGTGGCGGCGGCTGCGCTTTCCACTCACGATAGTGGTGGCCGTTGCGCTCGCCGGAACGATCCCGTTCCTGTCATTCGTCGCCGAGCGCAAGATCACCGCCTGCGTTAGGTCCGGGCGCTACCCCGTCGGCTGAGCTCGACCGCCCGCAGCACGGTGCGCGCCACCAGGTCGGGGTTCTCCAGCTGCACCAGGTGGCCGCCGCGGTGCTCGATCCGCTCGCTCCACGGCAGCTGCTCGGCCAGGTCACGTTGCGCCCGCGCCGACACGATGATGTCCCGTCTGCCGATGGCGACAACGGCCGGTACCGAGATCTCACCGAGCTGGCGGGCGAGGGTCGGGGCCTCGTGCACGAAGGCCCGCTGCTCGACCGCGTAGGCCGTCCAGGAGGCCCGGTCGAGTTCGTGGAGCCGAAGCCGTAGCGCTGCCCTCGCCTGGGGCTGCAACCGGCTCCCGCTGGCGCTCTCGGCCACCCAGGCGATCCGGGCCCCGAGCCGGTCGGCGGCCCGCGCGCTCCCGCCGCTCAGCAGCGGCGCGGCGAGCAGCCGTTCGGTGAGCGTCAATGCCTTGTGGCTGCCGATCGAGCCGATCAGGGCCAGTGCCGAGACCCGGTCACGGGCGTCGAGGGCAAGTCGCAGTGCCACTCCGCCGCCCCAGGAGTGCCCGACCAGGACAGCCCGTGCGGTGCCCCGCTCGTCCAGGCAGCGAAGGACCGCCGCGGCGTTGACGCCGAAGCCGCCGGCCGGTGTCCCGTCGTACCCGGGGCGGGTGGGGGTGACGACGTCGAGCCCGGCGAGCAGCGGCAGGACCGGGTCCCAGTCGGCGGCTGCTCCCGGCTGGCCGTGCAGCAGCACCACCGTGGTCATGCTGGGTCAAACAGCGAGGGCGCCCCGATCATGCCGGGGCGCCCTCGTCGTCGTGCTGAAGCCGTCTAGAAGCCAGCCAGGCTGCCGTTGGGCGTGCCGTTGCCGGTCGGACCGTCGAAGCCGACAACGCCGGTGCACAGGTAGGCGTCAGCGGTGTTTCGGCCCTTCACGCAGCGGCCGTTGCTCCCGCTGGTGACGTCGAACAGGGTGCCCGGGGAGGCGTACAGCAGCGCGGCGGGTGTGCCGGCCGTGTTGCCCGACAGGCCGTAGACGCCACCGATGATCGGGGCGGCCACCGACGTGCCGCCGAAGACATACCAGTTGGCGCTACCGGTGGAGCCGTAGCTGTCGTAGACGGCCACGCCCGTCGCCGGGTCGGCGACGGCCGCGACGTCAGCGATGGTGCGTCTGGCGCAGCTACCGTCGCGCTGCCAGCCCGGCTTGCTGATGTACGCCGAGCAGCCCCTGCCCGCACCGCTCCACACCGTCTCGGCCTTACGGGTGCCGTCCGGGTTGAGGACCAGGTTCGTGCCGCCGACGGCCGTGACCGTGTTGAAGGCGGCCGGCGACTGCGCGCCGTAGCCGCTGTCACCCGAAGAGACGGTGATCGCGACACCAGAGATCGTGTAGTAGGCGCTCTGGATGCTCGTCTCGCTGGCAGACTCCGACCCGCCGTAGGAGTTCGAGATGACCTTCGCCCCCTTGGCGGCAGCGGTCTTGACGGCCGTGCCGAGGTCGGCGAAGGAGGGGGAGTTGGCGCCGACGTAGATGATCGGGCAGCTCGGGCAGATCGCGGAGACCATCTCGAGGTCGAGCATCTCCTCCTGGCCCCAACCGGTGTCGCCCGCCGGGAGGGCGCCCACGCCGGTCTGGTTGAACTGCGTCAGGTTGGCCGTGCCCAGTCCGAACTTGTTGCGATAGACGGTCAGGTCGGCGGCGGCGCTCGGGTGCGCGTAGGCGTCGACGATGGCGATCGGCGTCGCGGCATCCAGCCCGGTGAGCCCGTAGGCCCTTTTGAGCTGGGCGGGGTTGTACCCGCTGGAGTAGTCGATGGTCGCGTCGGGTCGGGCGCCCTTGGTGCGGACGTGGGCGTCGCAGTGGGCGTAGCCGGCGGCGACGTCGGCACAGACCCGCTTGTCGCCTCGCGTGGTGTCCGCAGGCGTGGCGACAGCCGTGCCCACGAAAGCCGGAAGGGCCAGGGAGGCAACAGCAAAGGTGGTGAAAATGGTGCGACGACGCAGGCGGAGTACTCCCGTGCGGAAGGGGTTTGCCGTGCCGCTCCGAATGGAGGCGTAGGAGCACTCTGGACCCCCTTGGGCGTTATGTCGACCACCTGAGGTGGTCGCTCCTCAGCCCGCGACGACCAGGGTCCCGTGCATCCTGGGGTGGTAGGCGCAGTGGAACGTGTAGCTGCCCGCCTTCTTCGGCACGACGAACCTGACCGGCGTCCCGCGGGCCACGTTGCCCGAGGTGAACAGCGACGCCACATCGGAGTCCACGGTGTGGTCGGCGGAGTCCTGGTTGGTCACCGTCACGGTCGCGCCGGCCTTCACGGTCAACGGGGAGGGGTCGAAGCTGAAGCCGGAGATGTCGAGGGCGTCAGCCTTGGATGCGGCCGGGCTCGAGGATGTGCTCGCAGCGGAGCTGACGGGTGGTGTTGTGGCCGAAGCTGCGGGCTTGGTGCTGCTCGTCGAGCAGCCGGTGAGCAGGACCAGCCCGGCCAGCACGTAGCTGGCCTTGGCTGTCCTGGTAGCCGTTGTGGTCGGGGTCACGGCAACGAGCTCCTTCACGAGGCTTCGTACTCGCCCATGGGGTATCCAAAGCCGTCCTCACGACATCGTCACCCTCGTCGACCCGGTAGGCAAGGCATGGAAGGCAGCAACTGGATGACTCCAAGATGACCAGTCCTGGGCGCGCCGGCTGACGTGACGTCCATGACCTGCGGGCGTACGTTCGGGCTTATGCGCGCACCCCGAGCCCCGCGGGGGCTGCGAACCCTGATCGCCATCCTGGCACTCGCGGCCCCCCTCGTGCCGGCCGCACCCACGTCAGCCGCTGTGTCCCAGAACTGGGCCAACTACCACGGTGACGCCCT
>JAYUBO010000004.1:0-4092 GCA_043740815.1 Frankiales bacterium
GTCAACGCGCGCGATGCCCTGACCCGGGGAGGCAGCGTCGTCGTCTCCGTCGCCACGGTTGTCACGCATGGCCAGACCTGGGTCCAGCTGCAGGTGACAGATGACGGTGCCGGCATGGACGAGGCCGTGCTGAGCCGGGCCGTCGAGCCTTTTTTCAGCACCAAGGCCCGCACCGCAGGGACCGGTCTGGGCCTGGCCATGGTGGCCTCCGTTGTCGAGCAGGCAGGTGGCTCGCTGCAGTTGGCCAGCTCCCCGGACCTGGGCACGTGCGTCACGATCTTGCTGCCTCCGAGCGCCGGCGCTGCTTCGTCTGGTTCACCGGGTGCTCCTGCAGGCCGGGTATGACGTCAGCTGCCGTCACGCGGCGCAGGCCAGCGTTGGGTCGCAGCTTGACCTGTCAGGTAGGTCGGGTTTTGCGCGATGGGTGATGTTGTACCGTCCGCCGTTCTCAATGGTCAGCGGGGGAGATGGTGAGAGCAGCTCAGGAGCAGCAGGGCGCTCGCGTGGTCGTCCTCGACGACGACCCGACCAACGTGGCCCTGCTCCGTCGGATGCTGCTCGCGGCCGGATACGTCGACATCGTGGTCTTCGTCGACGCTGTGGAGGCCCTTGCCTACCTGGTCAGGCGTCCCTCGGACGTGCTGCTGCTCGACATGCACATGCCGCTGCCGGGGCTTGAGGTGCTGCGCGTGCTGGCCGATCGCGGGGACGACGTGGCGACGGTGTGCCTTACCGGAGACACCGATCGTGCTCTGCGCCGGGAGGCTCTGGACCTGGGCGCCGTGGACTTCGTCACCAAGCCGTTCGACCAGCAGGAGGTGCTGCTCAGGGTGCGAAACCTGCTCAGTGAGCGTTCCGCCCGGCGACAGCTCCAAGACGCCAACGCAGACCTTGAGCTGAGGGTGCGGGCCAGGACTGCTGACCTGGAGGAGGCCCGCAACGAGGTGCTGGAGCGGTTGGCCCAGGCCGCCGAGTTCCGTGACGACGCCACGCACGAGCACACGCTTCGCGTCGGCGAGCACGCGCGGGCCGTAGCCAAGCTCCTCGACCAGGACCCTGAATGGGTCGAGATGCTCGGCCAGGTCGCACCCCTGCACGACCTCGGCAAGATCGGGGTGCCTGACGCCGTGCTTCTGAAGCCTGCACGGCTCACGCCCGCGGAGTTCGAGGTCGTGAAGCGGCACACCGAGATCGGGTCGAGGCTGCTGCGAGGAGGCCGGTCCTCGTTGATGCGCCTGGCGGAGGAGGTTGCTCGCACCCACCACGAGCGCTGGGACGGGCGGGGCTATCTGGGGATGGTCGCCCAGGAAATCCCGCTGTCAGGACGGGTCGTCGCCGTGGCGGACGTGTTCGACGCGCTCACCCACGCCCGGCCGTACAAGCAGGCATGGCCGGAGCACGAGGCGCGCGCGGAGATCCTGCGTGGCCGGTGCCGGCACTTCGACCCGGACGTGGTCGACGCCTTCGTCGGTCTGCTTGACGAAGGAGCGCTGTGACGGACCAGGGTCCTGCGACAGGTGGTGGCGACTGGCCCTGGTACGCCGTGCCGGTGCCCGCAGCCAGGCTCGACCCGACGGGCGTCGTGTACCAGGTCAACCCGATCGGGCGGGAGGTGCTGGCCGCCGCAGGCCTCGAGCTGCAGGACTGGTCCTTGCTCGAGCAGGACCTTGGCTGGACGGTCGTCATCAGGACCCGTGCGGGCGGTGGTTGGACCGAAGAGGTGGCGGTCGCCCGGCAAAGCCTGACCCGAGCGGACCTGTTGACCGCCACGATCCAGCAGGCACCGGTCGTGATGACACTCAAGGACGCGTCGGGTCGCTTCCTCGCCGTCAACGACCAAGCGGCCGAGCTGCTGTCCTCCTCCGGTGAGCAGGTGCCGGGAACCCGCACCCGCGACTACGACGTCACACAGGGGCCGGTCATCGATGCCGCTGACCGCAAGGTCGTCACGACGGGAGAGCCGGTCATCGTCGACCTGGTGCTCGACACTTGCGACGGGCCCCGTACCTACCTCACGCTGAAGTTCCCCGTCCAGGTCGCGGACCAGGTCCACCTCGGAACGGTCGCTGTCGACCTGACCACGCGCTCGGCCGCCGAACAGGCCCTGGCTGCCGACCGGGACCTGGCGCGCCACGCCAGCCGGGCCAAGGACGAGTTCATGTCACGGATGAGCCACGAGCTGCGGACGCCGCTGAACGCGATCCTTGGTTTCGGGCAGCTCCTGCAGCTGGCCGACCTCCCGTCGCACGAGGACCGACAGAGCGCCGACCACGTCGTACGCGCCGGCCGTCAGTTGCTCGGGTTGGTCGACGAACTGCTCGACATCGCCCGCATCGAGTCCGGTGACCTGTCTGTGTCGTTGGAGCCGGTGCTGCTTCAGGATGCGCTCGACGCCGCACGTGCCGTGATTGCCCCGCTCGCCGCATCGCGGGTCGTCTCCTTGTCGATCGCGGGTGCCGGCGGGGCGGTGGTTCAGGCGGACCGTCAGCGGCTGCAGCAGGTTCTGGTCCACCTCCTGGACAACGCGGTTCGCTTCGACCCCGGAGGGGCGGCCACGCTGTCGGTCGAGGAGCGCCCGGATGCCTGGTTGCTCCATGTCGACGATGACGGGCCCGGAGTGCCGGTGGAGCAGCGCGCCACGCTGTTCACCGCCTTCGAACGACGCCCGTCGATGCCCCACGTCGGCGTCGGTCTCGCCCTTGCCCACGGGCTGGTGACGGCCATGCACGGCACCCTCGAGCACGTCGAGCCGATCGGTCGTGGGTCGCGCTTCACGTTGCAACTACCGCGGGCCGAGCTCAACTCCGAGGACACGGACGGCATGTCTGGCGGCGCCGACCCTGTCGCGACCCCGGTCGTGATCGTCTACGTCGAGGACAATGCGAGCAACGTTCACCTGATGAGCCGGATTCTCAGCCGCTGGCCACACGTGACGCTGATGCCCGCCATCCAGGGGTCTGTCGGCCTCGAGCTGATCCGCCAACACCGGCCGACCCTCGTGCTGCTCGACCTCAACCTGCCGGACATGCACGGCTCGGAACTCCTCACCCTGCTGAAGGCCGACCCAGCCACCCGCGACATTGCGGTGATTGTCATCTCGGCGGATGCGACGGCTGGCCAGGAGGCCAAGTTGCGGGGGCTCGGTGCCCACGACTACCTGACGAAGCCCTTCGAGGTGACCCAGCTGCTGGCCGTAGTCACCGAAGCGCTCGCACTGCCGGTCGGTTGACAGCCTCGTCGAGCACCTGCAGGAAGCGTCCGATCTCCAGCGGCTTGGCGAGGAAGCTGTGTCCCAGCGCGGCCAGCCGGGCACGCAGAGCCGGACCAGGCTGATCGCCGCTCATGACTACGACGGTTGTCCTGGGGTGGTCGTCGAGCTCGCCGGCGAGCAGCTCCTCCCCGCGACCGTCGGGCAGTACGAGGTCGAGCAGCACCGCCTCGTAGGTCGTGGTGGCGAGCTTGGCCCGCGCCTCGGCCACTGTCGCGACCAAGTCCAGAGTCACCTCCGGCCGCCGGGCCATCAGCCGCTCCACCAGGCGCACGTTGCCTTCGTTGTCTTCGACATAGAGCACCCGGCCGCGTACCGCCTCGTCGAGCTTCCCACTGCTGGGGTTTGCGCGGTCAGCGTCGCCTGCGGCCGGCAGTCGGACGCGGAAGCAGCAGCCGGCGCCCGGCCCGCCCTCGAGCACGAGGCTGCCGCCCATCGACTCGACCAAGGTGCGGGTCAGCGGCAGGCCTAGTCCGGTACCGACCTCCGAGCTCGTCCCGGCCAGTCGCTGGAACGGTTGGAAGATCCGCTCAGCGTCTGCGGGTGAGATGCCCGGCCCGATGTCGGACACGCGGATCTGGCACCACGGTCCTTGCGTGAGGACCTCCACGGTCACGACACCGGCGGGGCCGCCGTACTTCAGGGCGTTGCCGATGAGGTTGAGCAGGACCTGTCGCAGACGACCGCGGTCCACGAGAGCGGCGACGGTCTGGCTGGGTGACGCGACCTCGATACGGGAGCCCCGTTGGGCCGCCTCGATCGACATGAGGGCGACAACCTCTTCGCAGAGCAGGCCGACGCGGGTGGGCTCGAGCTCCAGGGGG
>JAYUBO010000005.1:0-10413 GCA_043740815.1 Frankiales bacterium
CAGGTCGCCGGGGCGCAGGTCGCTCTGGGGGACGTGCTGCCCTTCGTTGAACTGGGCACCGGTGTAGTGCGAAAGGCTGATGCCGGCGTGTGCGTAGGCGAACATCGTCAGACCTGAGCAGTCGAAGCTGTCGGGGCCGGCGGCGCCCCAGACGTAGGGCTTACCGAGCTGGTCCATTGCTACCTGCACGGCGATCTGGGCGGCACCGCCGGCGTACTGCTTGGTCCTCGCAACAGGCGTACTGATCGGCGCGGGCGCCACAGGCGCACTCGGGGCGGCGGTTGGCGCCTGGGCAAACGCGGCAGCCGCAGCAGCGCTGGCGCGCGCCTGAGCAGCCAGGGCGTCCGCGCGGCCCTGAGCAGCGCGCCGCGCTGCGGCATCCTTCGCTGCCCGCACGAGCTGTGCCTGCTTGACCCGCAGATCATGCAGGATGCTCAGGGCTTGGTCGGCCGCGTGAAGCACAGCGGCCTTGTCCTTTTCCAGAGACTTCAGAGTCTGGGCGGCCACGTCAGCAACAGACTTGGCCTCGACGCTCGCTTGTTCCCGCCGGTGGCGAGCGGTCGCCAGTCTGGCCATCACCGAGCTCTGACGGACGCTGATGCGCTCCAAGGCGGACGAACGGTCCAGGTAGGTCTGCGGACTGCTTGTCGTGACGAGTAGGACAATCTTGTCGGTGCCACCCGTGCGGTAGACCTGAGCGGCGAAGGCACCTACCTGGGTTTTGAGGACATCCAAGGCTGCCTGCTCGCGCACGACCCGTTGGTCAGCGACCGCAGCGGCTGACTGCGCCTTGACGAGGTCGATGCGGCCTGCGTTGTAGCGCTCGGCAGCGGCCTCCGCCTGATTGTTGAGGGCATCGAGGCGAGCCTGCTCGTCGCGGATTTGCGCAGAAATATCCGCGGAAGCTGGTGCGGCGGTAAAAGAGACAAGTCCGGCAGTGAGGGCCAGAGCCAGTCCAGGTGCCACAAGTGCGCGCGTCACGGAACGGCCATGCTGGTGTGCGTTTCGCACTTAGTCGTGCCCTTCTTCCATGAACCGCCTACCGGGTTAGCTGACGGGCTCGGGCTGGAAGGTGCCCTACGACGACCTGGCGCGATGCCTGGCCGCTGATTCGCCCCAAGGAGTGGGTCCCCGGTTCGTGTCGCGTGCGACGTGATTAAGCGGTGTCCCCACCGTTCGCCAACCCGGGTGAGCTGACCGTTCACATGGAGACGGTGGTCAGTCTACGCAGACATCCTCGCCAGATCGTTGAGGGGGAGCGACGTGGCGAAGGAAACGCTTTATGACCAAGACGTATGCGGCAGGCGTGCTGCTCACGCAGCTGTGCCTGCCGCGTCGTGCCTTGCCGTGGACGCCCAGAGATGCCCGAATGCCTGCATCTCGGCATCGCCGGCATGGATCTACGCGTCCCGAATAGCACCCGCAGCGCGCTCATCAACCCTGCGGAGCGGATGTCATTAACTCGTCACCGGCTGGGCTCGCTCAGCAGCGGAGAGCGTGTTCCACTCACGTAGTGGATCTGACGTGGAACGCCGTCTGCTGCCGCCGTGGAGCACGTGTGAGTCGCGGTGCAGCCTGGACTTCTGATCGGCGACGTGGGGATCGGGTGGGTCCGGATGTCCGCTGACCTCGGGCCTGGGCCTGGGCCTGGGCCTGGGTCTGGGTCAACTTTCGCGGGTGCGGTCTGTGGCGCAGCGGCGGGAACCGTTGCGCTGTCCGTTGCGCAGGTAGGCGGTGCGCTCGTCGCTGGGGCACTGCCGCCTCTCCAGGTGTTGGGCGACTTCGTCATCCGGGTGACGCCCGTATCGATCACCGAGGCTCTGATCCGGCAGGTGGGCAGATCTGACAAGACCGTTCTGCTGCTTTGCCTGCTCGCCGTGGCTGCCGCAGCGGCCGCGCTGGTGGGCATCGGCTTTGTCCGCGGGCATGTCCGATCCGCGATGTTCGGCATCGCGGCGCTGGCGGTGCTGCCCGTAGCGGCGACCCGTGGGGAGGCGTCGGTATCGACGTTCCGGGAGCTGCTGGTGCTCCTGCCCGCAGCTGCGCTTGGCGCGGTGGTCCTGAAGCTCCTGGGCCGCCCGCTCTTGCGCCCAGGGCCGGGTGCACCCGAAGCGCGCCCGGGGGCAGCTGCCGTTGCCGGGCAAGCAAGTGGGGCGCGTCCGGCCCACCGCGCTCGGCAGCAGGCTGCCGACCACTCTGCTGCACGGAAGGTGGCACGCGGCGTTGAGCGTCGACAACTGCTGCGCGCATCGGTCGTGCTGACGGCTTCAGCGGCCGCCGGGGCAGTCGTGGTGCGTCGCCTGACGCAACCGTCCGCAACGCTGGTGCGCAGACTGTCGGGGGCACTGCCGAGGCCCCGGACGACTCTCGCGCCCTTGGCCGATGAGTTTGCCGGTCTGGGGGCATCGCCGCTGGTGACGCCGACCGCCTCCTTCTACCGGATCGACACCTCGCTGAGCCCCCCTCGCGTCGATCCGGACAGCTGGACGCTCACGGTGTCGCGCGACGGTCGCCAGCTTCGCTCGTACGGCTACGACGACCTGCTGTCGAAGTCAACGTCGGAGGCCGACATCACCATCGGCTGCGTGAGCAACGAGGTTGGTGGAGACCTCATCGGCACCGCCCGTTGGCAGGGGGTTCTGCTCGCTGACCTGCTCGCTGAAGCGGGCGTGACGACCGCAGGTCGAGTCACTGGCATCAGCGTCGACGGCTTCGTAGCGTCGTTCGCTGCGGACGCTGCCTTCGACGGGCGGCCGGCGATGGTCGCGGTCGGCATGAACGGTCACCCCCTGCCAGTCGAGCACGGGTTTCCGGCCCGACTGGTGGTACCTGGCCTGTACGGATACACCTCGGCAACGAAGTGGTTGCAGACGATCGACGTGTCCGACAAAACAGCCCTGCCGGGCTTCTGGGCCGCTCGCGGGTGGACCCCTACGGTCACCGTCCACGTCATGAGCCGCATCGACGTCCCACGAAACGGTCAGAGTGTCAGGGCAGGCAAGGTCCAGTTGGCTGGCGTCGCCTGGGCGCCCGTAGCCGGTGTCGGCAGCGTCGACATTCAAGTCGGCGCCGGGCCCTGGATGCCGGCTCGGCTCTCGACGGCAGTCTCGGGCGTGCTCTGGAGGCAGTGGGTACTGAACTGGAGCGCGACCCCGGGGGTCCACATCATCCGGGTGCGGGCAACCGACGCTCGACACAACGCGCAGGACACGACGCGCCGACCGGTGTACCCATCCGGCGCGACCGGGCTGCATGAGATCAGGGTCACGGTCACCTGACTCGCCGTTCCTGATCGGTTGGTCGCAAGTCCCTACGCATCGGGTCCTTTGGCCATGCAGGATGGGACCATCGGTACTGCCCTTCGGGGGTATCGAAGGAGCACCGTGTTGCTTGTGCGGCTTCGGGAAGTTCCCGAGCCTCACCAGGAGGTGAGTCTCATGATGGATTGGGGCAACAGCGGATGGGGCGCCGGAGACTGGGTCGCCATGAGTGCCTTGATGATCGTGTTCTGGGGCGGCATGATCGCGCTGGGCTGGTGGGTCGTCCGGAGCCTTCGATTTGATCACGCCCAGGCACCAGCCGATCGAGCCGACGCGCTGCTGGCCGAGCGTTTTGCCCGTGGCGAGATCGACGGTGAGGAGTTCACCCGGGGTCGCGAGTTGCTTCGCGTCAGCGGCTCTTCCGCGGCGCACAGTGGGCGATAGGCGCGATGGGCTGAAGCGCAGGCAGCGTGGGCCGGGCCGTTCCGCGCAAGTGTTGTCGACCTACCAGCGGGCTGCCGCGAGGTACGACCGGGTCTGGCGGCCGCTGTGGCTGCGGGTCGCGGGCAAGTCCGCTGAGACGGCCATGCTGGGCGCAGTCGTCAGCGCGGTCTCAGCGATGGACGGCCCGAGGGTCCTCGACGCCGGCGCTGGAACCGGTGCCCTGTCTCGGCGCCTGACGTTGGTGTTGCCCCAACTGCGCCCCATCCTGGTGGACGTCTCGCCCGGGATGCTCGCCCGAGCCGCGGACCTGCATGTCCCGCGGGCCATCGCGTCGGTACAGGCGCTGCCCTTTGCCGACGAGACGTTCGACGTCGTCGTGTCCGCCTGGGTGATAGAGACCGTGGATAGCCCCGAGGCTGCCGTGACGGAGATGCTCCGGGTCCTGCGCCCGGGTGGGGCGCTTGTCTACTCTTTCTGCTCCAGGCCGGCGCGCCGCCTCAACCGGTGGCGAAGCGGCCCAACTCGAGCGGTCGTCCACGAGCTGTTCGCCGGCCACTTCCTACGTGACCAACAGACGCCGTTCCACGACTGCGACAACTCGCGGCGGAACTCCTACGCTGGAGGCGCCGCGACCGTCATCGTGCTAGGCAAGTGCTGCACCGTGAACATCGCCTCGGTCCGTTAAGCCGCGCGACTGGAAGGGCCCGCATGAACAAGATGTCCCTCACCGCCTTGGTCCGCGAGCACCTGCTGGTCGCCGAGAGCGCCAGCAACGGACGCAGCTCGCACACCGTGTACGGCGGTCACGAGCACGTCCTGCGCCAGACCCTCATCGCCCTTGCCGCCGGCCAGTCCCTCGAAGAGCACGCCAACCCAGGTGAAGCCACCGTCCACGTCCTACAAGGCCGGGTAAAGCTCATCTCAGGCGGTGACACGTGGCAAGGGTCGCCCGGTGACCTGCTCATCATCCCCGACGCGCTTCACTCCCTGGAAGCCATCAAGGCGTCCGCAGTTCTGCTGACGGTTGGCCTTCGGGGACGCTGACCACCGGCATCACACTTGGCTGAGGTCAGCCCTGGTCACTGTTGGGTCAGCCCAGTGCGCCAGTGAGCTCAGGGGCGGCCGGTGCCTGGTCTTGCCCGGGTGCACCGACCACCATCGCCCGATAGCTCTCGATGATCGCCATGAACTCCCCGTGCTCCGGCTGGGGGACACCCACGTGGTGAAGGGTTGCTGCGATCTCCATTGCCACGATGTCGAATTCGCTCTCGGTGACGAAAAGGTGCGCGTGGGACTCCCGCATGTCCCGACCTGGATAGCAGGCCGGACCGCCGGTCTGCTCGATCGACCAGGCCGTCACGAGGAACTTGAAGCCGGCATGCCCGCCCTGTGAGTGGAAGGCGGCGACGTGCGGGTTTTGGTTCGCCGAGACGTTGTCGTACAGCCTGTTGGCAAGAACGTCCACGGCCCCGGAGATGCCGTAGAGACCGCCGAGGCGTTCGTAGAGGGACGGGGTAGTTCCAGCGTGGGTCATGACGCTCCTGACGATGAGGGGCGTGGTGCCGGATCGGCACCGCGCGTCTGTGAGCCAAGTCACTCATCTCGACGGGGGAACCGTCAAGGCGGCGGACGAGAAATGTCGAGACTTCCCGGGGGTCGGACTCTGGGGTCGCGCCCGAACGGACGCTTCCCTGGCGCTGCCTCGCCGTTCAGGGACGGTTTCGGGCTGCCTGCGCCCCAGGGGTGCTGGGACCTTGGGCCCGCGTGCTCGGGACGTAAGCCACTCCCGGCGACGTAGGTCTCGGCTCAGGATTCGGTGCTGGGAGTGGCTCCACTCGCCTCATCCGTCCCCCACCTGGAGTTGTCATGCAGTTAGCCGCGATTGACCTCAACCATCCTGGTCACTATCTGAACTGGGGCGTCCTGTCGATCTCGGTCGCGAACGTCGTCGTCATCGCCGTGATGCTGGCGCTGTTCGTGCTCGCGATCCTGCTTCCCTTTCCCAAGGGCCGGGATCGCAGATGAGCGTCACCTCCACGCATGGGACCTGGACGGCGGCGGTGCGCGATCAGGCGGTCAAGAGCTTCCCGCCGGAAGATCTTTTGCCGGACAGGCAGCCGATCTACGTCGCCTCATGGATCTACGTCTTCGGCGTCCTTTCGCTGGCAGCTTTCCTCGTCGTGCTGGCGAGCGGGGGCGCCCTGGCCGTGGAGGGTCCCCAATGGTGGCACCGGTCCTCGACGGGTCACTTCGTGAACAGCCTGCATTTGTGGAGCGTCGAGCTGTTCATGGCCTTCATGGTCATCCACCTATGGGGCAAGTTCTGGATGGCGGCCTGGCGAGGGAAGCGCGCGCTGACCTGGGTGACCGGTGCGGTGTGCTTCCTGGGTTCGGTCGGAACGGCTTTCACGGGTTACCTGACCCAGTCCAATTTCGACGCCCAATGGATCGGCACCCAAGCCAGGGACGGGTTGAACGCTGGTGGGATCGGCGCCTTCTTCAACGTGCTCGACTTCGGGCAGATGTTGATGTGGCACATCGTTCTACTTCCCCTCATCGTCGGCTTCGTGGTGATGGTCCACCTGCTACAGGTACGACGCAGGGGCGTCGTTCCGCCGTTCAAGATCGACGACCGTGACCTGCCGGCCAAGGTGTCGTCGTGACGAGCCTGCTCGTTCGCCCCGCCCCAGCCGGAAGCCCCATGGACAAGGTCAAGTGGCAGGGACGGACTAGGGAATATGACCTGGTCAAGGAGTTCGTCGTCGCCCTGTTGGCGGTCTGCTTGCTGACCGTGGGCCTTGCAGTTCTGTTCTCCTCACCGGATGAGAAGCAGATCACGTTGTCGATGTGGAGCACCACCGCCCCCACGGACTTCCTTGTCACGGCGGCCTCTGAGTTGGACGGCACGAGTGGCACGGCCACGTACGGAGCCCCGTACAACGACACTCCTGATGCCGCGCAGAAGCTCGGTCCGATCTCGCTGCAGCACATCGCCGGTGTCACCCAGCCGGTCCGGACTGCCGACGACTTCGTGGTGCGCCCGCTTTCCTCCGTCCATGGCAGCTCTGCTCTCGTGGCTGCGCTCGCCCTCTGGCAGGCGTCCTCGAGTGCCCAGCAGTCGTCGTGGGCTACTGCGTACGACGACGCTCTACAGAAGTCGCCCGAGCAGGATCCCAGCAAGGTTGCACCCGGTGCCTACGGTCCGGTCCCGGTGATGCTCGGCAGCCTGCTTCGGCTGGCGCAGTCCGGTGGCCTTGACGGTGCGCTCCTGCTTCAGGGGACCTTCTACCAGACCAACTACACGAAACCCTTGCTGTTCATTGCCGACGGGACCTTTCTCGAGGATCGAGCCCGGGCCGAGAACCTCGGCGGGGACCAGTGGGGGATGATGAACGAGACGGGCAACTACCCCGGCCAGGCGTGGCTGTGGCTATACACCTTCTGGTACCAGGTCAAGCCCTTCTCAACCTCCGGCAACGGCGACGTCCTGGTCTGGGCAGTCATGGCCCTGCTCAGTGTTGGGCTGGTCCTGGTCCCCTTCCTGCCAGGGGTTCGGTCGATCCCGCGACTCATCCCCGTCCACAAGCTGATCTGGCGCGACTACTACCGACGCTGAGCGAGGACGTGACCCTGCTGGGGACCTTGGACCCTGTCTCCACTGTGTCTGGGCGCCCAGGATGGACATCAACGGACAGACAATCAAGGGAGTGCTCATGAAGCGGCTGGTGGTGCTGGGTGCTGGCACGGCGGGCACCATGGTCGTGAACAAGCTCCGCCACAAGCTCGACGTGGAGGATTGGACGATCACGATCGTCGACCAGGACGACGACCACCTATATCAGCCGGGGCTGCTGATGCTCCCCTTCGGCGTGTACACCCCGGAGGAGCTCGTCAAGCGGCGAACTCGCTTCCTCCCGGACGGTGTCGAATTCGTGCTTGGCGCGATCGACCGGGTGGACGCTGCGGCACACCGGGTCCACCTGGCTGACCGCAGCGTGCTGGGCTACGACTATCTCGTCATCGCAAGCGGGACGGCGCCGCGGCCGGACCAGACTCCTGGCATGGCTGGGGAGCAGTGGCGCACGAGTGTCTTCGACTTCTACACCCTGGAGGGCGCCACGGCCCTGCGCGACAAGCTCGCCAGCTGGGAAGGTGGTCGCCTGGTAGTTCAGGTCGTGGAGATGCCCATCAAGTGCCCGGTCGCACCGATCGAGTTCACCTTCCTCGCGGATGCGTTCTTCGAGGAGAAAGGCATGCGCGACAAGGTGGACATCACCTACGTCACACCGCTCGAGGGGGCCTTCACCAAACCGATCGCGTCTCAGTACCTGGGTGGAATGTTCATCGACCGGCACATCGCCCTGGAGGGCGACTTCATGGTCGAGCGGATCGACAACGACACGAAGACGCTGGTCTCGATGGATGAGCGGGAGGTTCCCTTCGACCTGCTCGTGACGGTGCCGCTCAACATGGGTGCGGAGTTCGTCGCCCGGTCGGGTCTAGGCAACGAGCTCAACTATGTGACCGTCGACAAACATACGCTGCTTTCACCGACCTACGACAACCTGTTCGCGATCGGTGACGCCGCCGACCTCCCGACCTCCAAGGCGGGGTCCGCCGCACACTTCTCGGTTGACTCGTTCGTCGAAAACTTCCTGCAGCACATCGCTGGCAAGCCCATGACGCACGCGTTTGACGGGCACGCAAACTGCTTCATCGAGTCCGGCCACGGCAAAGGCCTGCTGATCGACTTCAACTACGACACCGAGCCGCTGCCCGGCAAGTACCCGCTTCCTGGCGTGGGGCCCTTCACGCTGCTTCAAGAGAGCCATGCCAACCATTGGGGCAAGCTCGGGTTCCGCTGGGCCTACTGGCATCTGCTGCTTCCTGGTCGCCCCCTCCCCGTGCCGTCGCTGATGTCGATGGCCGGTAAGCACACCGAGAAGTAAAGGAGCACATCATGCCCGTCACCGAGCTCAACGGTCACCAGGTCCACGTCGACGCCGAGGGCTTCCTGACCGAGTACGCCGAATGGGACGAAGACCTCGGCAAGGTCCTGGCCGCCCAGATCGGGATCGACCTGACCGAGGCTCACTGGAAGGTCATCCGGTTCCTGCGTCAGGACTTCACGACCCAGGGCGTGACGGCCACTGCGCGCCGTGTACAGACCGTGGGTGGCGTCCCAGTCAAGGAGCAGTTCGTGCTGTTCCCCAAGAAGCCCGCCAAGAAAATGGCCTACATAGCCGGGCTGCCCAAACCCCAAGGCTGCGTCTAAAGGAGCCCACCATGACCACCACCGCACCTGCGCCAGCACTTGTGCCGACGTTCGATGACGACACCCAGGCCGACCGCAAGCTCGCCATCATCTGCTCCAAGGGCAACCTCGACATGGCCTACCCGGGCCTGATCATGGCCAATGCCGCTCTCGGTGAGGGCGTCGAAACGATGATCTTCTTCACCTTCTGGGGCTTCGACATGATCATTAAGTCCCGGATGAACGACCTGCAGTTCAGCCCGGCCGGCAACGCGGCCATGCACCTGCCCTTCGGCGACATGCACCTGCCCCAATCCCTGGCCCCGCTGCCAGGCATGACCGCCGTGGCGACCAAGATGCTCAAGAAGCAGATCGCCGATCTCGGCGTGCCTGAAGTCCCTGACTTCCTCGACCAGATCGTCGCCGCCGGCGGCCATCTGTGGGCCTGCCGCATGTCCGCCGACATGAACAAGCTCACCGAAAGCGACCTGCGCGACGACGTTGAAGGAATCATCAGCGCGTCGGACTTCATCGACAAGACCGCAGGCGCCCAGCTCCTGTTCATCTGAGGGACTCAGACCTGGTCAAGGTCAGCGGTCCGACCTCGGAGAACCGTCCAGGGTCGAAGGTCACCCCGCGATCCGGGACCTTGGCCACTGGTGCTCGCCCCGTCGCGGAGCAAGCCTTAGGTCGAGGCAGCCAACCCCAGGAGGCCTGTGAAGGAGTCCCCGTGACCGTCGCACTCACCGTCCTCGTCATCGTGGCCGTCGTGACGCTCATCGGCCTGATGGCCAGCGTGCGCATCGTGAAGCAGTACGAGACAGGGGTCCTGTTTCGGTTCGGTCGGGTGGTCGGCACCAGATCTCCGGGGCTTCGTGTCATCATGCCGATCGCTGACGTCCTACACCGGGTCTCGCTGCGGATCATCACCATGCCCATTCAGTCTCAGGGGATCATCACGCGCGACAACGTCAGCGTGGACATATCGGCCGTCGCCTATTTCAAGGTCGTCGACCCGACGAAGTCTGTCGTCGCCATCGAGGACGTCAACGCCGCTATCAACCAGATCGCCCAGACCACCCTTCGGAAAGTGGTCGGTCAGCACACCCTGGACGAGGCGCTGTCCGAGACCGACCGGATCAACCTCGACATCAGGGAGATCCTCGACGTGACAACGCTGGACTGGGGTGTGGCGGTGACGCTCGTGGAGCTGAAGGACATCCAACTTCCCGACAGCATGAAGCGTGCGATGGCCAAACAGGCTGAGGCAGAGCGGGAAAAGCGTGCCAAGGTGATCAACGCAGAAGGTGAGGAGCTTGCCGCTGCGGCTCTGGGAGCCGCCTCCGACATCATGGTCAAGCATCCGTTGGCGCTGCAGCTTCGCAACCTCCAGACCCTCATGGAAATCGGCGTCGACAAGAACACCACGGTGGTGTTCCCGGCACCGCTCATGAG
>JAYUBO010000006.1:0-1579 GCA_043740815.1 Frankiales bacterium
ACCACGCCTTCTTTGCCCGCAACCGCGCCCTGGTCGAGGACGTCGAGGAGCTCGAGCACCGCGCCCGCCGCCGCGACATCGTCGTGGACGACGAGGACGTCTACGACTTCTACGACCGGCGGGTGCCGGCAGAGGTGGTCAGCGGCGCTCACTTCGACAGCTGGTGGAACAAGCACAAGCACGTCCGCCCCGACCTGCTCGACCTGCGCCTTGAGGATCTCCTCCGAGGCGATGTCGACCCTGGGGACCACCCGGATGTGTGGGTGTCGCAGGACCTCCGGCTCCCGTTGTCGTATGAATTCGAGCCTGGCAGCGCCATCGACGGGGTGACCGTCGACGTGCCCTTGGCGGTGCTCAACCGGGTGCACGCCGACGACTTCGCCTGGCAGGTGCCGGGGATGCGGCTCGACCTGGTGACTGCGCTGATCAAGACCCTGCCCAAGCCGCTGCGCGTCAAGCTCGTTCCCGCCCCCGACACCGCCCGGTTGCTGTTGGCCCGGATCGCCCCCCGCGAGGAGCATCTGCTGCAGGCGCTGTCCCGGGAGGCCCGGGCTGTCAAGGGTGTCCTCATCGCCGTGGAGGACTGGGGCCTGGACCGGGTCCCAGCCCACCTGAGACCGACCTTCAGGGTGGTGGACGAGAGCGGTTCGACGGTCAGTGAGGGCAAGGACCTCGAGGCTCTCAAGGCCTCCCTCGCCAAGCCGGTGCAGGCCGCGATCGCCTCGGTGGCAGGGGATCTGGAGTGCTCCGGCCTGACGGACTGGACCGTGGAGGACATCCCTTCGCAGGTGTCTTCCGGTCTGGTCGTCGGCTACCCGGCGCTGGTCGACGAGGGTACGTCCGTGGCGCTGCGCGTCCTGCCGTCGCCCTCGCCTGAGGTACACCACGCAGGGGTGCGACGGTTGCTGCTGCTGATGTCGCCCTCGCCCGTCAAGGCGGTGTCGGGTCGGTTGAACAACCGTGCCAAGCTGACGCTCGCGGCCAACCCGCACGGATCTCTCACGTCCCTCATGGACGACTGCGTCGCCGCTGCGGTGGACGCCCTCATGACCTCAGACCCGCGGGACCGACCGGCGTATCAGTTATTGCTACCTGTCGTGCGCGGCGGCCTGCCCGAGCAGACGCTCAAGGTCCTGAAGGGGGTCGAGGAGGTCCTCGCCTTGGCGGCTGAGGTCGACAGCGCCCTCGACCAGCAGATCCACCCCACGACGACGCAGGCCGTCAAGGACCTTCGGGAGCAGCGAGATGCGTTGGTGCACAGGGGTTTCGTGACCGCTTCGGGGGCTGGCCGACTGGCCGACCTTGCACGCTATCTGCGGGCCATGCTGGTGCGGCTCGAGAAGCTTCCCCGCGACGCGGAGCGGGACAGCTCTGTGCTCGTCGGCGTCCGTGAGGTCGAGGCAGAGGCGGCCCGCCTGCCGGCCGGGCCGGACCGCGACCGCATCGGCTGGATGCTTCAGGAGCTGCGGGTGAGCCTGTTCGCACAGAGCCTCAAGGCGAAAGGGCCGATCTCGCTCCAACGCGTGTACCGGGCTCTCGACGACCTTTCCTAGGTCCTGGCGGCCCAGGAGCCGGACGG
>JAYUBO010000007.1:0-1886 GCA_043740815.1 Frankiales bacterium
ACACAACCGGCCTCCTCGAGGTGGCGGCACAGCACCGGGTCGGCCGAGCAGTACGGCAGGACCGCAAAGCCCTCGGCGACCAGGCGCTCAGCGGCCCGCAACGTCTCGATCGGGTCGGGCGCCAGCGTGCGGGGGTCCGGGGTCACCTCGAGCTTGACGAGGTCGGCCCCGGTCGCGGCCCGACCGAGACGGGCCAGCCGTACCGCCTCGTCGGCGTCGACCGCGCCGCTGGTGTTGGGCAGCAGCGTCATCGCCGGCGGAACGAAGTCGAGGACGTCACCCTCCCCCGTGCGGGTCAGGTCCACGCGTCGCAGGGCGACGGTGACGACCTGCGAGCCCGAGGCGAGCAGCGCCTCGCGCATGACGGTGTGCGACCGGAACTTCCCGGTGCCGATGAGCAACCGACTGGTGAACACCCGGTCGGCGATCACCAACGGTCCTCCGGAAAGGACCGGCGATCCTGCGCTGCTCTCCATCGAATCCTTCATGAGCGACTCCCCACGCGGGCATGACCCCGATCGGGTGGTACGGGTCGCCGACGGTGCAGCACGCAACACGTGCCACGGTCGGCCTCTCAGCCCGCCTCCGCGAGCTCCCCGGCCTGACGCCGTCACTGTAACGCGAGCGGTCGTCCCTCCGTACGGCGAGGTGCTGTGCGCCTGGACTCGCCGCTGCATGTTCACATCAGTCCCATCAGCCACACTTGCCACATGCGTCCCAGAAGTCGTAATGTCGACAACGGGGACCGACGACCTGAGGAACAGTCATGCCACGCAGTGCCCAAAGGCCCGTCACCGTGCGCGCGACCGCACGTACGTTGGGCGTGGTCGGCCTGCTCACCGTCGTCGTGACGGCCGGCGCCCCGAGCGTCATCCGGATCCACCCGGGCGACACCTTGAGCGTGCTGGCCCTGCGTCACCACACGACGGTCGCGGCGTTGCAGAAGGCCAACCACCTGCGCGGCACCCTGATCTACGCCGGAGCCCTCCTGACCATCCCGGGCAACGCCACTCCGGCAGCTGCGAAGGCGGCCGGTACGGCCACGCAGAGCCGCACCTACACCGTGCGCAGCGGTGACACCCTCATCGGACTGGCCTCGCGCTTCGGGACCACCCCCCAGGGCCTGGTCGCGCGCAACCACCTGCGCACCACGATGGTGTTCATCGGCCAGCGCCTGACCTACGGCGTGAGCGTCCCGGCCCGACAGGCGACCCGTGCGGTGAGCATCTCCTGGAGCGTCAGCGCCTCGGCAACGCACCACCGTGCTGTCCTGGGTAGCCGGAGCTTGCCGAGCAAGAGCACCGTCCGTGACCTCATCCGGGCGTCGGCCAGGCGCCACCACGTGCCCGAGTCGCTCGCCCTTGCCCTTGCCTACCAGGAAAGCGGGTTCCAGCAGGGAGTCGTCTCCCCGGTCGACGCCATCGGCGTGATGCAGGTGCTTCCGAGCACCGGCCTGGGCGTGGGCCGCATGCACGGCCAGAGTTTCGACCTGCTCGACACCCGGGCCAACGTGGAGGCCGGGGTGCTGCTGCTCGGCGACCTGCTGCGCGCGACCGGGAGCGCCCCGAAAGCGATGGCCGGTTACTACCAGGGGCTCGGCTCGGTCGGCCGAATTGGTCTGCTACCAGAGACCCGGGCCTACATCAACAACATCACGGCGCTGCGGTCACGCTTCGACTGACCAGCGCGCCGGTGGGGTCAGCTAGGCCAACCCCGCCTAGACTCATCAGGCGATGGAGGCAACCACGGGAGAGCTCAGCCCTGCCCCGCTGGTAGGGCGGCTGTTGGATGGCCGTTATCGGCTCGACAGCCTCATCGCGCGCGGCGGCATGGGCACCGTGTACGCCGCGACCGACACCCGCCTCGACCGACCGGTGGCCGTGAAG
>JAYUBO010000008.1:0-9620 GCA_043740815.1 Frankiales bacterium
CCCCCACCGCGTAGCTCTTGGTGTCGAACCCGGTCACGAGCTGCGTCGCGAGAGCGGTGGTGGCCAGAAAGCCCAGCCAGTCGCCGAAGCTGGACAGCAGCAGGGCAAGGGACAGCCGTCGAAAGCCCCGGTGTGCCAGCGCCCCCGGCCAGTGTCTCCCGCCTGTGCTTGCCGCCCTGCTCACCCGCTCAGCCTACGGTCAGGCCTGCTTGTCCACCGAAGACCTCTTGGCGGCCGCCTTCTTCGCGACCGCTTTCGTGCCAACCTTTGCGGCCGCCTTCTTGGCCGGCACCTTTTTCGCCGGGGCCTTGCGGGCCAGCACCTTCTTCTTCACCGGACCGCGCTCGCGGCGGTCCTGCAGCAACTCACTGGCCCGCTGATCGGTGAGGCCCTCGATGCTGTCGTCCTTGCGCAGCGAGGCGTTGGTCTCGCCATCGGTGACATAGGGACCGAAGCGGCCTTCCTTGACGACCATCGGCTGCCCGCTGACGGGGTCGTTGCCCAGCTCCTTGAGCGGCGGGGCGGCTGCGGCCCGGCCGCGCAGCTTCGGCTGGGCCAGCAGGTTCTGGGCCTGCTCGAGGGTAACCGTGAACAGCGACTCCTCGTCCGCGAGGGACCGGCTGTCCTTGCCCTTGCTGATGTACGGCCCGTAGCGGCCGTTCTGTGCCGTCACCGGCTCGCCCTCGAGCTCGCCGAGTGCCCGCGGCAGCATGAGCAATGTTAGTGCGTCCTCGAGGGTGACCGTGGTCAGGTCCATGGTTTTGAACAGCGACGCCGTCGCCGGCTTTTCCGGCGAGCCCTCCGGCAGCGCGACCGTGATGTAGGGCCCGAACCGCCCCTTCTTCGCGACCACGTCCAGGCCGCTGTCGGGGTGCTGCCCCAGGACGCGGTCGTCACTCGGGGCGTCGGCAAGCTCCAGCGCCAGCGCGACGGTGAGCTCGTCGGGCGCGAGGTCCTCCGGAAGCGACGCTCGCTTGTCACCGATCTCGACGTAGGGGCCGTAGCGGCCGACCCGGACCACGACGTCGGTGCCGTCGGTGTCCTGGCCGATCACGATCGAGTTGACCGCGCGGGCGTCGATGTCACCGAGGCCATCGGTGACCAATTTCTTGAGGCCACCCTGGCGCGCGAGGCCGCCCTCTTTGCCGTCCTGGCTGCCGAAGTAGAACCGGGTCAGCCATTGCACGCTGTCCCCGTGCCCACCGGCGATCCCGTCCAGGTCGTCCTCCATGGAGGCAGTGAAGGTGTAGTCCACCAGCCGGCCGAAGTGCTGTTCGAGCAGCCCGATCACCGCGAAGGCGAGCCACGTCGGGACGAGGGCACTGCCCTTCTTCCAGACGTAGCCGCGGTCCTGGATGGTGCCGATGATGCTGGCGTAGGTCGACGGGCGCCCGATACCAAGCTCTTCGAGCTGCTTGACCAGCGACGCCTCGGTGTAGCGCGCCGGCGGGCTCGTCGTGTGCCCCTCGGCTTCCAGACCCTGTACGGCGAGCGCGTCACCCGTGCGGACCTGCGGCAGCCGGCGCTCGGTCGACTCGAGCTCGGCGTCTGGGTCGTCGGAGCCCTCGACGTACGCGCGAAGGAAGCCGGGGAAGGTGATGACCTTGCCGGACGCGCTGAACTCCGCGTCCTGCCCGTCGCCCGTCGTGGCACCCAACTTGACGCTGGCCGTCACGCCGCGGGCGTCTGCCATCTGGGAGGCGACGGTGCGCTGCCAGATCAGCTCGTACAGCCGCAGCTCATCGCTGCTGACTTGGCCGGCGAGCTGGCCGGGGGTCTTGAAGCTGTCCCCGGACGGACGGATCGCCTCGTGGGCCTCCTGGGCGTTCTTGACCTTCTTGGCGTAGGTCCGCGGCTGCTCCGGGACGTACTCCGGTCCGTAGAGGTCCCGCACCTGGGCCCGGGCGGCGGTGACGGCGGTCTCTGACAGGTTGGTGCTGTCGGTGCGCATGTAGGTGATGTGGCCGTTCTCGTACAGCCGCTGGGCGGTACGCATCGCCTGCTGGGCCGACATCCGCAGCTTGCGACCGGCCTCCTGCTGCAGCGTGCTCGTCATGAACGGGGCGTAGGGCTTGCGGGTGTACGGCTTGTCCTCGACGGACCGCACCGCGAACGCAGCCGACGCAAGCTGCTGGGTCAGCGCACGGACCGTCGCCTCGTCGAGCTGAAGGACCTCTCTGGCCGCGGCACCGGCGCCCGGTGGCCGCAGCTGGCCGGTCTCGGGGTCGAAGTCCCGGCCGGTTGCCAGGCGCTTGCCGTCGAGGGTCTGCAGGGTCGCGACGAGACGCTCGGCCTCGCCGGCCTTGGTGAAGGTCCCCTCGATGTCCCAGTAGCCCGCCTCGCGGAACCTCATCCGGGCCCGCTCACGCTCCACCACGACGCGGGTCGCAACGGACTGCACGCGGCCGGCGGACAGCCGCGGCATGACCTTCTTCCACAGCACCTCGCTGACGCGGTAGCCGTAGAGCCGGTCCAGGATGCGTCGGGTCTCCTGAGCGTCGACGAGCTTGGTGTCGAGCTCGCGCGGGTTGGCGACAGCGGCCTCGATGGCCGACTTGGTGATCTCGTGGAAGACCATCCGGTGCACCGGCACCTTCGGCTTGAGGGTCTCGAGCAGGTGCCAGGCAATGGCTTCGCCCTCGCGGTCCTCATCGGTCGCGAGATAGAGCTCGTCGCTCTCCTTCAGCGCCGCCCGCAGCTTGGCGACCTGGGCCTTCTTGTCGGGACTGACGACGTACAACGCCTTGAACCCGTTGTCGACGTCGACACCGTCCTTGGCCCAGGCCTGGCCCTTGTACTCCGCGGGCACGTCCGCTGCCGAACGTGGCAGGTCCCGGATGTGGCCGATGCTCGACTCCACGACGTAGCCGGGGCCGAGGTAGCCCGCGATGGTCTTGGCCTTTGCGGGGGACTCGACGATGACAAGGCGTTGGCCGGTGGGCACATCTCTCCAAGCTGGCAGGAACACGACATCAGGGCGGGTGATCGATAGCGTGCCTGACGTTGTCAAGCGGGGTCCACGCTGCCAGAGGTGACCCCGGTTGCCATGCAGGCCCGTGCGCCGTGCGTGTCGGACCCGCTCGCCAGGGCCCGCTCAGGTAGCGGACGCGGTCAGATGATCGCGTCCGCCTGGGCCTTCTCGATGATGTCGGTGGTGCCGGCGACGCCGCGCCTGTTGCTCACCGTCACGGCCGCCACGATGCCGGCGATGGCCAGGCCGGCGACGAGGGCTCGGACGCCCTTGTTGGCGTCGATCCCGATGCCGTACTTCACGACGCTCGGCGCGATGAGCAGTGCGACCAGGTTCATGACCTTCAGCAGCGGGTTCAGCGCCGGCCCGGCGGTGTCCTTGAACGGATCGCCGACGGTGTCGCCGATGATCGTGGCCTCGTGGGCGGCCGAGCCCTTACCGCCGTGGTTGCCGTCCTCGACGAGCTTCTTGGCGTTATCCCAGGCCCCGCCGGAGTTGGACAGGAAGACGGCCATGAGCACACCGGCCGCGATCGCGCCGGCGAGGAAGGCACCGAGCGGCGCGTAGCCGAGGGCGAAGCCGACAGAGATCGGCGCGAGCACCGCGAGCAGGCCGGGGGTGGCGAGCTCCCGCAGCGAGTCGCGGGTGCAGATGTCGACGACCGCGGCGTAGTCGGGCTTCTCGGTGTAGTCCATGATCCCGGGCTTGGTCCGGAACTGCTCACGCACCTCGAAGACGACCCGGCCCGCGGCGCGCGACACCGCGTTGATGGCGAGTCCGGAGAACAAGAACACCACCGAGGCGCCGATGATCAGGCCGAACAGCAGGTTGGGCCGCTCGATGGACAGCGAAAACGGGCTGGTCGCCTTGGCGGTGACCAGGGCTCGTTCGACGGCGGTCTGGAACGACCCGAACAGCGCGGTCGCGGCCAGGACGGCGGTCGCGATCGCGATGCCCTTGGTGATGGCCTTGGTGGTGTTGCCGACCGCGTCGAGGCTGGTGAGCACCAGCGCACCCTCCTCGCCGACCTCGCCGGACATCTCGGCGACACCCTGGGCGTTGTCGGAGATCGGGCCGAAGGTGTCCATCGCGACGATGACGCCGACCGTGGTGAGCAGGCCGGTGCCGGCCAGGGCGACGGCGAACAGCGACAGGACCGTCAGCCCGCTGCCGAGCAGGAACGCGGCGTAGACGGCGGCGCCGATGAGAATCGCGGAGTAGACGGCCGACTCGAGACCGACCGAGATGCCGGCCAGGATGACCGTCGCGGGGCCGGTGAGGGAGCTCTTGCCGATCTCCTTCACGGGCTTGCGCTTGGTCTCGGTGAAGTATCCGGTGAGCACCTGGATGACGCTGGCCAGGACGATGCCGATGATCACGGCCCCGATGGCGTACCAGCGCGGGTTGCCATCGACCTTCAGGACCGCGGCGTTCGCCGACACGTCGAGCTTGGCGAAGGACGAGGGGAGATAGGAGAAGGCGGCGACCCCGACGAGCAGGGCCGAGACGACAGCCGACAGGAAGAAGCCCCGGTTGATGGCGCTCATGCCATTGTGGTCGCTGTCCCGGGGGCTGGTGCCGTAGATGCCGACCAGCGCCGTGAGGACGCCGATGGCGGGCACGATCAGCGGGAACACCAGGCCCTGCGCACCGAAGGCGGCCTGACCCAGGATCAGCGCGGCGACCAGGGTCACCGCGTAGGACTCGAACAGGTCGGCGGCCATACCGGCACAGTCACCGACGTTGTCGCCCACGTTGTCGGCGATCGTGGCAGCGTTGCGCGGGTCGTCCTCGGGGATGCCCTGCTCGACCTTGCCCACGAGGTCGGCGCCGACGTCGGCCGCCTTGGTGAAGATGCCGCCACCGACGCGCATGAACATCGCGAGCAGCGCCCCACCGAAGCCGAAGCCCTCGAGGACCTCGGGGGCGTCCCTGCCGTAGACCAGCAGCACGGTCGTCGCGCCCAGCAGGCCCAGGCCAACGGTGAACATGCCGACAGTGCCGCCGGAGCGGAACGCGATCCGAATCGCCGGCTTGGCGCCGACGGTGTTGGCAGCGTGCGCCACCCGGACGTTGGCCCGGGTCGCGAGCGTCATCCCGATGAAGCCGACCAGCGCGGAGAAGCCGGCACCGACCGCGAAGAACAGCGAGCGCCCGATCCGGACCTCCGCCGACCCTGGCAGGACGAACAGCAGCGCGAAGACGAGCACGGCGAACACCGCGAGCGTCCGGAACTGTCGGGAGAGGTAGGCGGCTGCACCCTCCTGCACCGCCCGGCTGATGTCCCGCATCTTCTGCGGCCCCTGCTCGGCGGCGAGAACCTGCTTGGCGAACAGCCCGGCGAAGCCCAAGGCCACCAGGGCGACGGCGAGGATGACGAACAAGATCGCCTTGTCGCCGGACAGGTAGGTCGGGAGCGTGGTCTCGGCGGTCAGCCGGGATGAGGCGTGGTGGAGCGCGGACATCCGTCCTCCAGGTCAGCGCGGGCAACAGCCCGCAAGGGGTCGCGGGAACATCAGGGCCCGATGTGCGGACCCCCGAGCCACGCGGCTCCGACCCAGGAACGGGACGGGCAGCCTGAGCATATGCGCGGACCGGTGACCGGACTGACACCGGCATACCCGCGGGCAACAACTCCCGTCAACAAAGCCGTCAGGGCAGCCTGACCGGAAGCGGCCAGCGCAACGTGACCGTCGTACCGACGGCAGTGGTGGCCACGAGCAGGTCATCGACCAGACCGGCCAGCACAGCGAGCGCCACCCGGGTGTCGATCTGGTCCTCGCCGAACAACTCCTCGACGTCGTCCGTGACCGGCTCGGAGGCAGGCCCGGCGTCGGAGACCTCGACCGTGAAGCCGGTGGCGTCGTCCCGCAGCATGATCCGCACGGGTACGTCGGGGGCGTGCTCGGCGTTGACCGCGACCGCCCGCCCGCAGGCCTCGCCCACTGCTAGCCGTAACTCGTCGACGAGGTGGTCCTCAAGGCCAGCCCGGCGGGCGGTGCTGACGCCCACCAGACGGGCGGTGCGGACGTGGACCGGCAGGGGGGACAGCAGCAGCTCGACGGTGGCCACCCGGTGGGTCAGGCCGTCTCGGTGGCGGCGACAGCCTCCGCGACGGTCGCGTGGATCGGGAAGACCTTGGTCAGTCCCGTGATCCGGAAGATCTTCAGGATCCGCTCCTGGGTGCAGACCAGGCGCAGCGACCCTTCGTGGGCACGCACCCGCTTGAGTCCACCCACCAGAACGCCGAGCCCGGTGGAGTCGAGGAACTCGACCGCCTCCATGTCGACGACCAGGTGGTACTGACCGGCGCTGACCAGATCGATGAGCTTCTCACGGAGCTTGGGGGCCGTATAGACGTCAATCTCGCCACCCACGACCACGACGGTGCGGTCGTCCTCTTGGCGGTCCTCAAGAGACAGGTCCACGACGTGTTCCTCCACTGGTCTTGTCTACGGTGATGACGACAGGCGTGTCAACAAGCGGTGCGGGGCTACCCCGCACCAGCATGATCTAACCCCGCCGTCAGTTGGGCCACACTGGGGGTGATGAGCACCGCCGCACAGACCCTGCTGCAGAGGCTGCTGCTGGACCCGACCCGGGCCGAGCGGGTCACCCACGTCGAGCACGTCGCTGCGCGCGTCGGGCGGCCGGCTGCCTGGCCCGAGTGGGTGCCTGCGCTGCTGCTCGACCGGCTTGCCCTACAGGGCGTAACCGCCCCCTGGGAGCACCAGGCTCAGGCGGCCGACCTTGCCCGCGGCGGGTCGTCGGTCGTGATCAGCACGGGGACGGCGTCGGGCAAGTCGCTGGCCTATCTGCTCCCCTCGTTGTCGACGCTGCTCGAGGACGACACGGCCACGACGCTCTACCTGTCGCCCACGAAGGCGCTCGCGACCGACCAGCTCCGGGCCATCCGTGCCCTCAACCTGATGGCGGTCCGCGCCGCGACCTACGACGGCGACACCCCCTACGAGGAGCGCGACTGGGTCCGCCGCTTCGGTACCTTCGTGCTCACCAACCCCGACATGCTGCACCGCTCGGTCCTGCCCCGGCACAGTGACTTCTCCCGCTTCCTGCGTGGTCTGCGCTACGTCGTCATCGACGAGTGCCACACCTACCGGGGGGTCTTCGGCTCGCACGTCGCGCAGGTCCTGCGGCGGCTGCGTCGCCTCTGTGCCAGGTACGGCGCATCCCCCGTCTTCCTGCTCGCCTCCGCCACGGTCAGCGAGCCCGCCCTCTCGGCGGCCCTGCTCGTGGGCCTGCCCGTCACGGCCGTGACCGACGACGCCTCCCCCCGCGGGACGACGGAGTTCGCGCTCTGGGAGCCGCCGCTGATGCCGGCCTACGCGGGTGAGAATGGCGCCCCGGTACGCCGGTCCGCGACGGCCGAGACCGGCGACCTCCTCGCCGACCTGGTCGTCGAGGGCGCCCGCACGATCGCGTTCGTGCGGTCCCGAAGGGGTGCGGAGGCTGTCGCTGTCAACGCCCGGCGGGCCCTGGCAGAAGCTGCCCCAGAATTGGTGGGCCGCGTCGCGGCGTACCGGTCGGGGTATCTGCCCGAGGAGAGGCGCGAGCTCGAGAAGCGCCTGCAGTCAGGGGATCTGCTCGGTGTCGCCGCGACGAACGCTCTGGAGCTGGGGGTCGACGTCGCCGGTCTGGACGCGGTCGTGCTCGCCGGCTGGCCTGGCACGGTCGCCTCGGTGTGGCAGCAGTCGGGCCGGGCCGGCCGGGCCGGGCAGGGCGCCGTCGCGGTGTTCGTCGCGCGCGACGACCCGCTCGACACCTACCTCGTGCACCACCCGGCCGCGATGTTCGGGCGACCCGTCGAGGCGACCGTGCTCGACCCTGCCAACCCGTATGTCCTCGGGCCGCACCTGTGCTGCGCGGCGGCCGAGCTCCCCCTCACCCAGGCCGACCTCCTGCTGTTCCCCGGTGCCGAGCAGCTGCTTCCGGACCTGGTACGCCGAGGGCTGCTCAAGCACCGTCCGCGCGGCTGGTTCTGGACGTCGCGCGAGCGGCCGGACGCGGACCTGCGCGGTGCGGGAGGGCCTCCTGTGCGGCTCGTCGAGGCCGCCACCGGGCGGCTGCTCGGCACGATCGACGCGTCCTCGTCACACAGCCAGGCGCACACCGGAGCCGTCTACCTCCATCAAGGTGAGTCCTACGTCGTGGAGTTGCTCGACCTGGACGAAGCGGTCGCGCTGGTGCGTCCGGAGGAGCCGGACTACACGACGTCCGCGCGTGACGTCACCGACATCCGGGTCGCGGCCGAGCTGCGGAGCAGGGCCTTCGACGGGGTCACCCTGACCTTCGGCACGGTCGACGTCACGCACCAGGTCGTGTCCTACCTGCGCAAGCGCTCCGGCACCGGCGAGGTGCTTGGTGAGGAGCTGCTCGACCTGCCCGCCCGGCAGCTCACGACCCGCGCGGTCTGGTACGCCGTGACCCCTGAGTTGCTCGCGGCCGCCGGGCTCGAGCCGATCGACGTACCGGGGGCCGCGCACGCTGCCGAGCACGCCGCGATCGGCCTGCTGCCGTTGTTCGCGACCTGCGACCGGTGGGACATCGGCGGCGTGTCCACCGCCCTGCACGAGGACACCGGCCTGGCGACCGTCTTCGTCTACGACGGCCACCCCGGCGGGGCCGGGTTCGCGGAGCGCGGGTTCACGCGGGCCGCCGAGTGGCTGCGCGCAACGCGGGACGCCATCGCCTCCTGCGAGTGCGCGGCGGGCTGCCCCTCGTGCGTGCAGTCGCCCAAGTGCGGCAACGGCAACGAGCCCCTGGACAAGGCGCGGGCCGTCGTGCTTCTCGACGTCGTGCTCTCCAGCGGCTTGGGCGCCCTGGTTCGCGCCGACTGACCCCTCCACCCCATCGGGCTATATCCACTCGGGCAAGGCCGGGTGGATGTGCGCCAAGGGGTGGAATGCCGCAGACGGGGGTAGGACGTGTCCTGGTGCCACTGGCGGCACCATCTGAACTCGGAGGTGCCCCGTGGTCGTCCTCGGCCTGTTGCTGATCCTGGTGTCTGGAGCGGTGACGCTCGGCGTCGCGCTGTCCAACACCGACCCCGTCTCGGCCTCCGCCTTCGGCGTGAGCCTGTCCAACGTCTCCGTCGGCGGACTGTTCCTCGGTGGAGTGGTGGCGGGATTCGTGCTGATGCTCGGCATTGCACTGCTGGTGAGCGGAGCCTCCCGCAAGCGCACGCGCCGGGTGGCGGTCAAGCACGAAGTGCGCAGCACCCGTTCGGAGAAGGAGCAGCTCGCCGAGGAGAACGCCGCCCTGCGGGCTCGGCTCGCCGACGAACCGGTAGCGGGGTCCGTTGCGTCAGAAACGCATGCGTCCGAGACGGCCTACCCGACAGAAGCGAAGCGGCTGTAGCCACCGCGCTGGTGGCAAGACGATCCGAGTGCTGGGTCACCTGACGGGCCCGCGCCTGCTGACACGCTCCGTCAGCTTCGGGTCGAGCTCCAGCCTGAGCACCAGGCGCTGCCGGGCGCTGCCCTTGGGGTTGCACCTGGTCAGGGTCAGGGCGCGCTGGCCGGGCAGGTTCTCTGCGACCGAGACATCCTTGGGAGTCGTCACCCACGGGTTGGCGTGGCCGGCAAAGGGCTTGACGACGACGTAGAGGTAGATCTGCGTCGGCGTGTAA
>JAYUBO010000009.1:0-2023 GCA_043740815.1 Frankiales bacterium
TGCGGGAGGCACTCGCTCTGTTGGGCAAGGCGCGATGATGGGCCGATGGGCGCTCAGGGGGTGACGGCATGAGCGACGATCTGGCCCGCCGGGAGGCCGAGGAGCTGGCCCGGCGGTCGGCCGACCTGGGTGCCGAGCTGATTGCCCGGCCCGAGGCCGGGGACGAGGAGCGCATGGTCGAGGCGGCGCTGCGCCCGAAGCGGCTCGAGGAGTTCATCGGGCAGGAGCGGGTCCGTGAGCAGCTGTCGTTGGTGCTGCAGAGCGCACAGCGACGGGGTCGGCCACCGGACCACGTGCTGCTGTCCGGCGCTCCCGGCCTCGGCAAGACCTCCCTCGCGATGATCATCGCCGCCGAGCTCGGCACCGGGATCCGGATCACGAGCGGTCCCGCGCTCGAGCGGGCCGGTGACCTGGCCGCCCTGGTGTCCTCCCTGGTCGAGGGGGAGGTGCTGTTCATCGATGAGATCCACCGCATCGCCCGGCCGGCGGAGGAGCTGCTGTACGTCGCGATGGAGGACTTCCGGGTTGACGTCATCGTCGGCAAAGGGCCTGGAGCGACAGCGATTCCGCTCGAGGTGGCGCCGTTCACGCTGGTCGGCGCGACCACGCGCTCGGGGCTGCTGACCGGTCCGTTGCGTGATCGTTTCGGGTTCACCGCACACATGGAGCCCTACTCACCGGCCGAGCTCGAGCAGGTCATCACCCGCAGCGCAGGGCTGCTCGAGGTCCCTATCGACCCGGCGGGGGCGGCCGAGATCGCGGGCCGGTCCCGAGGGACGCCGCGCATCGCTAACCGGCTGCTGCGTCGGGTCCGTGACTTCGCCGAGGTCCGCGCCGACGGGCGCGTCACGGTGGACGTGGCGCACGCCGCGCTGGCCGTCTACGACGTCGACGAGCTCGGCCTGGACCGGCTGGACCGGGCCGTCTTGGAGGCCCTGTGCGGCCGCTTCAATGGCGGGCCCGTGGGGTTGTCCACGCTGGCTGTCGCGGTCAGCGAGGAAGCCGAGACGGTGGAGGAGGTCTGTGAGCCCTTCCTCGTACGCTCCGGCCTGATCATCCGGACTCCCCGCGGCCGGGTCGCGACACCCGCCGCCTGGCGGCACCTCGGAATGCGGCCACCGGGACCGGTCGACGTGCTTCCGCTGGACCTGTTCGGCACGGATAGCCACCCCGCCTGAGCGGTCGCGCGGAACCCGTCCGCGGCGTTGACCGTTGGGCGAGTGCGTCGCTGCGTAGACTTCGCCCGAAGCGCAGCGGGGGTCCTTGGACCTTCCGCAGGCTCCGCCCGCGCCCTGTGGCCGTCCCAAACGGGGTCGGCCGCCCGAGACAGGAGATCGCTCCTCGTGGCACGTCCCGGCCCGACCACCCGCGGCCAGCTGCATGTCGGCCGGTATTTCGGGGCCCTGCTCCTGTTGTTCGCCGTGCTGTACGCCGGCGTCGCCTTCGGCGGCAGCGGTGGTCACCCGCTCACGCCCAAGCTCGGCCTGGACCTCCAGGGCGGCGCGCAGGTGATCCTCACGCCCAAGACCGTGAGCGGCAAGCGAGCCACGGCCAGCCAGCTCGACACGGCAGTGGGCATCCTGCGCCAGCGTGTTGACGGTGCCGGCGTCTCGGAGGCCGAGGTTGTCGTCGAGGGCTCGCAGGTCGTCGTCTCCGTCCCGGGCGGCAACAGCAAGGACATTGCCAACGTCACCAAGACCGCGCAGCTCCAGTTCCGTCGGGTCATCCAGGAGCAGGGTGTCGCCCTTCCTGTTCCCCTCCCGACGCCCACACCCACGGGCTCGGCACAGCCCAGCGGTGCGCCGTCCCCCCGGGCCTCCACCGTCGTCGCGACCCCCAAGCCCACGGCGAGCGTGCACAAGCGACCGCTGAGCCACGCCCTGCTGGCCGCCGCCCCCACACCCACGCCGAAGGCCACCCGCACCCCGGCGGCCACCCCGGCGGCCACCCCCCAGTCAACCGCCGCCCCGACACCCCCTGCGGCGGGCAGCACGGCCGCCGGTCCGCTCGTCCGCAGCGGCGC
>JAYUBO010000010.1:0-5731 GCA_043740815.1 Frankiales bacterium
AGCCACCAGGTCGGTGAGCCACTCCTGGACGTCCAAGGTCACCCCGTCCCCTACGCCCACCAGGACAGCCACCCCGCGACCCACTCCCAGCACGGCGACCACGCCGTCGCCCAGCCCGTCACGAACGGTCACTCCCAGTCCCACCCCCAGCGCCACGCCGTCCAGGACTCCGACGCCGACCCCGACACCGAGCCAGACGCCAAGCCCGAGCCCGACTCCGAGCCCGACGGCGCGCCCGGTCCGGAGCACTGCCCCTGACACGACTGCAGGGTTCGGCGACGGGACGGTGGTTCTGAGCCACCCCTACGCGCTGCCCGGGGGCTCCACCGTCGTCAGCGGCCACAGCTGCCCTGCTGGCGTTCCGGTCACGTTCAGCATCAACGGGCACGACGCGGGTACAGCGACCGCCACGTCCAGCGGGACCTTCACCGGCACGGCGCAGTTCCCCGACCTCGCCATCGGGCAGTACGCCCTACAGGTGACCTGCGCCGGCCGCTCGGAGACGGTCCCGATCGACCTGGTCGTGTCGTCCTCGAGCCAGCCGACCTCCGGCCGGGCAGCGGCCGTGGCCGCTGTCGCACTGCTGCTGGGCGTGGCGGCCTTGGGGGGCAGGAAAGACCGCCGTCCTTGAGCACCCACCAGGTCGGGCCACCGGTCGGAGGTTGGACCACATTGCGGAGGGGCAGGCAGCCTGCATGATCGACACGACCACATCGACACGCGCCGACGAGCGCAGCACGGTGCAGCTGGTCCAGCAGCTCACCGAGCAGGCCAGCACCCTGGTCAAGCAGGAGATCCGGCTTGCGCAGCTGGAGCTGGCCAGCAAAGCCAAACAGGCGGTCATCGGCATTGGTGCGCTTGGCGGCGCCGGCTTCCTCGCCCTGTACGCCGTAGGCGTCCTGCTCGCTGCTGCCGTCCTGGGGCTGGCCACAGTCTTTGCCGCATGGCTGGCAGCCCTGATCGTGGCAGGTGCTCTGCTGCTGGTCATCGCGGTGCTTGCCTTGCTGGGCAAGCGCAAACTCGGCAAGATCAGCCCGGCTGCCCCCGTCCAGGCGCTGGCGAGCGCGAAGCTCGACCTCGACACCGTGAAGAAGGCGGCGAAGCGATGAGCGACGTCGACGACGTCAAGGCCCAGATCCTGCAGACCCGCCAGGAGCTGGCGGAGACCACGGCCGCCCTGTCAGCCAAGACCGACGTCAAGGCCAGGGTGAGTAGCTCGGCGAAGCAGCACCAGCAGCAACTCACCCTCGCCGGTGGCGCGGGCGCTCTGGTCCTCGTGCTGCTGCTGGTGCGGCGCTGGCGCAAGCGCCGCTCCTGAGCTCTCCGCAGCCGAATCCAGCATGGGCGAGAATGGGGCCATGACGGACCCCTCCGGCCTACCCGCCGGCGACGCACCTCCGGTGTACCCGGTCTACGCGACCACGCATCCATCCGGTGGTCCGGGCGCGCCACCCCCCTTCCCCCTGTACGGCGCACCCCTTGCTCCCGTCCGCCGCAACGGGCTGGGGACTGCTGCACTCGTCCTCGGGATCCTGGCCGCTGTGCTGAGCTGGATCCCCGTCGTCGGTCTGGCGCTGGCCCTGGTCACGGTCGGCCTCGCCATCTCGGCCCTGCGCAGGGTGGGTCGGCGGGCGGCCACCAACCGCGGAGCGACCGTGACCGGCCTGGTGCTGGGCGCGGTTGCGCTGGTCATCTCCCTTACGCTCACCGCGGCACTGGTCTACTTCCGCGACGATGTCCGGACCTACTACGACTGCGTCAAGAGCTCCGGTAGTAATGCGACCGTCCAACGGGCCTGCCAAGAGCAGCTGCGTCAGGCCATGCAGCCCTGAGCCAGCCCCTGCATCGGCTAGTCAGGTCAGCGGCGCTTGCGCCGCCGGCGGCGGACAACCACCAGTCCGATCACGCCGACGGCTATGGCGACGTGCTTGTTGCTGATGGGCATGCCGGGCACCGGCTCGGGTAGCACCGGAAGCGGAACCGGGGTGCGTACCGGAGCCTTCACGATCTCGGGTGCCCTGACCATCGGAACCTCAGGAACCTCAGGGGCGGCCACGACCGGCGCAGCGGGGGGCTTCTTGGCCGGGGTCGAGGGCTTGCGGACCGGACGCTCGTCGGGCTTCACCGCTGACTTCTGGGCGGGCTTCGCGGTCGGCCTCGGCCTCGGGGTCGTCTTCTCGGGCGCCCTGGCTGTCGGCTTCGCCCTGGCGGCCGCCGGCTTGGCCCCGGGTCGCTCGCCGCTCTTGGGAGCCGCACCAGGGGCATCACTGGCCGGCGAGGCCGCCCGGGCGGCCCGCTGCTGGGCTGCGGTCTTGGGTCGCCGAGCAGGGGTGGGTCGTGCCGGGTGAAGCTGCCCCTCCGGGGTTGCCTCAGCAGGCTGGTTCCTGCCTGCCCCGCCGTTCACGTTCTGCTCCGCCACGCGATCACTCCTGTTCGTCGGGCGTCATGTGTCCTGCCCATCAAAGCGCAGCCTGCTCGCCGATCGCACCGACGGGCCGCAGCTGCGCGAGGGTGGTGGCCGCGTCGACGAGGGCCAGGTGGCTGAAAGCCTGCGGGAAGTTGCCGAGCATCCGGGTCCCGTCGTGCTCCTCGGCGAGCAGTCCCACGTCGTTGCGCAAGGTCAGCAGCTCCTCGAACAGCTCGGTCGCCTCGTCGACGCGACCGGAGAGCGCGAGGGCGGTGACGAGCCAGAACGAGCAGGCGAGAAACGACCCCTCCCCTGAGTCGAGACCGTCGATGCCGCTGTCGCTCTCATACCTGTCCACGAGGCAGCCGTGCCGCAGTCGGGCGCTGACCGCATCGATGGTGGACACCAGCCGAGGGTCGTCTCCGGGCAGGAAACCGACCGACGCCATGATCAGCACGGCCGCATCCAGGGCGCTGCTGCCATAGGACTGGGTGAAGGCTCCTACGCTGGCGTCCCAGGCTTTCTCGCAGATCTCAGCGTGCACCTGGTCGCGCATCCGCGTCCACAACTCGACGTCGGCGGGCAGTGAGTAGGTCCGCGCGTCGATGACGGCACGGTCGAAGGCAACCCACACCATCACCTTGGAGTGGGTGAAGTGCCGCGGCTCGCCCCGCACCTCCCACAGCCCGTAGTCGGGGTCGTCCATCACCTTCACGAGCCGGCGCATGATCGCGCACTGCAGGGGCCACGCCACGTCGTCGTCGACAAGGCCCGCACCTCTGGCCGCGTGCAGCGCGGAGAACACCTCACCGAACACGTCGAGCTGGAACTGCTGACTTGCGCCGTTGCCGATGCGTACCGGCAAGGACCCCTCGTAGCCGGACAGCCCTTCGAGCTCCAGCTCGGGCAGCATCCGCTCACCGGCCAGGCCGTACAGGATCTGCATCTGCTCCGGCGACCCGGCGACGGCCCGCAGCAGCCAGCGGCACCACTCGCTGGCTTCCTCGTCGTAGCCGACGGACAGCATCGCGAGCAGTACCAGCGTGGCATCCCTGAGCCAGCAAAAGCGGTAGTCCCAGTTGCGGCTGCCGCCGATGAACTCGGGCAGCGAGGTGGTGGCGGCCGCAACCATGCCCCCCGTCGGTGCATAGGTCAGGGCCTTGAGGGTGAGCAGCGACCTCTCGACCGCGTCCCTCCACGGCCCGTCGTACGTCGACGTGCCTGACCATGCGCGCCAGTACTCGATGGTCTGGGTCAGCGCCTCGCCAACGTCGTGGGGGTGCGGCACCGGCTCGTGCGATGGGTACCACATGAGGGAGAAGTCGACGGTGTCGCCTGCCTTCACCGTGAAGTAGGCGTGGTGGGCGTGGTCGTCCTCCTGGTGCGGGCGGGTGTCGCTGCTGTGGTCCACTTCCGGTAGCAGGTCCCCCCGCAGGACGAGCGCGTCCGGGCCCGCGATGGCCTGAAGGACGGGGTTGCCCTCACCGTCCTCCGACCTGGTGACCCACGGTACGGCGGTTCCGTAAGCGAACCGCACCGTGAAGCGCAGCGCCATCTCCACCTCGCCGGAGACGCCCTCGACCCTTCGGAGCACATCCGCCTGTCCGTTGCGCGGAGGCATCGCGTCGATCAGCCGTACGACGCCGGTAGCGGTCTCCCATTCGGTCTCAAGGACCATCGTTCCGTCGAGGTAGC
Organism: Frankiales bacterium; assembly: GCA_043740815.1. Taxonomy (GTDB): domain Bacteria; phylum Actinomycetota; class Actinomycetes; order Mycobacteriales; family SCTD01; genus RYN-111. Next base: position 4,103 of record JAYUBO010000010.1, read on the forward strand.
GCCTGCTGGTCCGGAGCACCGCTCCCTCGGCGAGCCCGCGCGGGCACAACTGCCAGCGGCCATTCTGCTCGTCACCGAGCAGCGAGGCGAAGCAGGCGGCCGCGTCGAAGCGCGGGAGACACAGCCAGTCGATGGACCCGTCCCGGGCGACCAGCGCCATGGTGTGGGTGTCGCCGATGACGGCGTGGTCCTCGATGAGCAGTCCGGGTTCATGGGGTCGCACCCCGTGATGCTCTCAGGAGCCCAGGCCCGTCGTCACCTACACCCCGGGTTCTGACACTGCGAGATCATGTGTCGCCCTCTCGTGCTGCCTGACAGACTGCTCGCCATGGCTCAGACACCGCGGCTGTCGGCCGGCGACACGGCACCGGCGTTCGCGCTGCCCGATGCCGGCGGGGCCGTCGTGAAGCTCTCGGCGTATAGGGGGACAAAGGTGGTGCTGTACGTGTACCCGGCGGCGATGACGCCTGGGTGCACGAAACAGGCTGGCGACTTCCGGGACAACCTGCAGCGCTTCGCCGCCGCCGGATACGCGGTCGTCGGGCTGTCACCTGACCCGCCCGAGAAGCTGGCCGCGTTCGTCGCCAAGGAGGGTCTGAGCTTCCCGTTGCTGTCCGACACCAGCAGGGACACGCTGCGGGCCTACGGCGCGTACGGCGAGAAGCAGCTCTACGGCAAGACCGTCACCGGCGTGATCCGCTCGACGTTCCTGATCGACGAGGTGGGCGTACTTACGTCTGCGTCCTACGCGGTGAAGGCGACCGGCCACGTCGCCAAGCTGCTCAAGGACCACGGCCTGTAGGAATTCTGTGGGCCATCTCGGCCCCTGTGGGCAGGCGAAAGCGGGTGTCGGTAGGTCAGGGAAGGCTGCCGGGATGGTGACCTGCGACCTCAAACTGCTCGCCAACACCGCCGAGACGGTGCACTCGATGAACGAGTTCCTCGATGCCCTCGTTCTGCCCCGGACTCCGCGCATTCGGCGAACCATGGGCCAGCGGCTGCGCAGGTCAGGCATCGACACCAGCCACTGGGAGCGCTCTGGTTCCTACCGCTACAGCCATGACGAAATACGCAACGCGGTGGAGGCCAGCACGAGCTACGCCGGGACGCTCCGGGTGCTGAGCGTTCCAGTCACGGGCGGGCAGCACGCCCATCTTGCCCGGCGGATCCGTCAGGAGGGGATCGACACCGCGCACTTCGTCGGCCAGGCTCACTACCGCGGCCGCCGGGCGCCTCGGAAGGATCCCGCCCTCGTTCTTGTGCTTGCTCCAGCAGGCTCGGGCCGACCGAGGACCCAGGTTCTGCGGCGAGCTCTCCTGAGCTCAGGGATGGCGCACCGGTGCGCCATCTGCGGATGCGGCCCGGAGTGGCGGGGACAACCCTTGGTCCTCGAGATCGACCACATAGACGGCAGTTGGTTGGACAACCGCATCGACAACGTCAGGTTCCTGTGTCCGAACTGCCATGCCCAAACCCCGAACCACAGTCGCCGGTCCGACCGAACGGCACCTACGATCGACGGACAAGCGCGCCTGGCGGAACTGGCAGACGCAACGGCTTTAGGTGCCGTCGCCTTCGGGTGTGGGGGTTCGAGTCCCCCGGCGCGCACGTGACCGCCGTAGCGGAGAT
>JAYUBO010000011.1:0-13860 GCA_043740815.1 Frankiales bacterium
GTGCACCCGAAGGGATTCGAACCCCTAACCTCTTGATCCGTAGTCAAGTGCTCTATCCGTTGAGCTACGGGTGCGTGCCCTCCCAGAGGAAGGCATGGGGAGCATACCGGAGTGGTGGTCCCCACCGCGGCGCAGTGAGAACTGGGCGGACACCGAGCAAGGCCGAGGTGCAGCCGCCTTCGACCCGGACCGCTTTCGTCAGCCGGGGCTCGACACGAAGCCGTCCAGCAGGACCGAGGTGTTGTGGCTGGCAGCCCGTCGGGTGCCGCGGACGACCAGCTTCACGGTGTGCCGCCCGACGGTGGTCCAGGCGGCCACACGGTGCCGGACGTTGGTGGGGTGGACGGCGTACAGGTCCCAGCTGGTCGTGTAGCGGCCATCGATGTAGATCGCGACGAAGCCGCTCGTCGGTCCATAGAGCAGCAGCAGGTCGACCCATCGGGCCGTCACCGTCGCGGTAAGCGAGGTACCGCGGACCGTCGAGCCCAGATGCGTCCCTTGGAAGTCGAGCGAACGGGTAAGGCGGACCCAGCCCCGGGAGCGGACGAAGGACACGTCGTCGGTCGGCACCGTGAAGGGTTGCGTGCGGACCGGACCGAGATTGCCCGCGCGGTCCCGGGAGGTGACTTGCACGCGATAGCTGGTGCCCACGCGCAACGACACGACTAGCTTGGCGGGGGCGGCCTCGTTGGCGTACACGGTCCGTCCGGCGGGGTCACGGATCACCACCCGCCAGCTGCCGACTCCTGACAACGCATCGCGCCCACCAAGGGTGAGCCGGACTCGCGTGCTGTAGCTGTCAGCCAGCGCGGCGGTCACTGTCGTCGAGGACGGCGGGAAGGTGTCGTACACGACGTCACGGGTCACGGCGTGACAGGTCTTGCTGCTGTCGAACGCCGTCAGGACGAGCTGGTGCGCCCCCTGGTAAGGGTAGGGGTCCAACACCACCGTCGTCGGGGGGGTGGCCTGCTGACGAAGGCATCCGGGCACGGTCTCCCCCACCGAGAACCCGCGGTACGACGAGGGTGTCGGCACCGTCACGGTCAACGGCACGTCCCTCGTTCGGACGTATGCAGGCACCGTCAGGACGGGGTCGGGGGAGGTCGTGGGGCGCGACACCCGGGACAGCACGCTGGGGGCAGGAGCCCCGGGGCTGGACGCGAGCAGGTCCGGGCCGAGGGCGCTCCACCGGGGGACACCCAAGCCGGTCACCTGGTCGTAGCCACTGCTCGCCTCGAACAGCCCGTTGTGGCCGAGGGTGATGTCGGCGAAGCCGGGGCTCACCGAGTCGGCGGCGCTGGCGTACAGGGCAGGCAGGACGTTTCCCAGGCCCAGGGGGGCGCCGGCTCGGGACGACAGGGTGTCGGCGAGCATCGCCGCCCAGGTGGGAGCGGCGAGCGACGTACCCCCTCCGACGGTCCAGCCTCCCTGGCTGGCGACGTAGAACGTCAGACCGGACTGCGGGTCGGCGTCGGACGCGACGTCCGGGACGCGCCGGCGATCCGAGGTCGGGTTGCCGGCCTGGTAGCTCGGAAGCGGTTGCTCGACCGACTCGCCACCCCCACTGCCGTCACCGAGATAGCGTCCGAAACCTGAGTCGTACCAGGCGATCTCTGGCTGGTTGGGGGTGAGCGTCGTGCCGCCGACCGCGACGGTGTTGACGTAGCTGGCTGGGAAGTCGACCTGTGCCTCGTTGTCCGGGGTGTCGAAACTGGAGCAGTCGAAAGCCGCGGCGTCCCCGGATGCGGCAAACAGTGTGGCGCCGGCCGCGACCAGGTGGTCGATGGCGGCGGAGTAGGCCGCTCGGTCGGCTATGGACTCGACGGCGTCGAACTGCTTCTCGCAGCTGCCCCAGGAGGTGCTGACCACTTGGAGCTTGCCGTCCGCGGCGTCCTTGGCCATCTGCTGGATGGCGCTGATGATCCCGCCGGTGGTGTTGGGGGCGAAGTAGAGGCGCTGCTTGGCCTGCGGGGCGGCAGCGAGGACCGCTTCGCTGTCAAGAGCCACCTCGAACTCGCTGCCGTATCCGTCCAGGGCGTGCGGGGCTGCCCCGTCGACCGGAATTTCAGTGACCTGACCAGCCACGATGGGGACGCCTACTCGGGTGGCATAGGTGCTGAGGTCTTTGGGATTCCAACCGGCCAGGTCGAGGATGCCGACCGTGACGCCCGCGCCCTTCCAGCCGGGCGGGACGTCGTAGGCCGCACGCAGGCTCGCGCCGGTCTGCGGGTTGTCCGCGCCGTCGATCGTGGCCCGCGGGGTGTGCACGGGACGGCGGTGCAGCGGCCGGTTGTCCAGTCCCGCGACGCTCGCCACGTCCTGGCGCAGCAGCCCCGGTACGGCGACCCGGTTGCTCCACGTCCCGGTGCTCGTGTGCCGCACGACACCACCGAACAGCTCGGCGATGACCGCGCTCGGACCGGACAGGCTGACCGACCACGCGTCGGCGCGGACCACCTGCAAGTGATGCGCGCGCGCGAAGCCCAGGGCGGCATCGCGGTGGGCGGTGGCGGGCGCGAGGGCCTTGAGCCGGGAGGCAGTCGCGCGGTGGGACGCCAGCGCGTGCAGCCGGGCCGCGTCCCCTGGCCGGCCGGCGAGGGTGAGGACGGCCGTCAGCCGGTCAAGGGCCGGCTGCGCGGTGGCAGCAGTCTCTGCGCCGGCCGGGACGGGTGAGCCGAGCGCCAGCAGGGCGGCGGGGAGCAGGGCCAACAGGCGCGGAAGCGTCATCGGACCTATTGAACCCCACGCGGGCTCACGGGAGCCGGTAAAACGGCCTCTTGGGACGGCAGAGCCCTCAACGATCCACGCCGTCCCTCGGCCGGACCTGTCCTGCGCTGGCAGAATGACGGGGTGAGGACGCGACCGCACTGGGCCGGAGAGCTGCTGGTCGTCGCGTTCCTGCTCGTGATCTACGACCGGGTCTCAGGCCTCGCGGCGGTCCGGGCAACTGCGGCCTTCGCCCACGGGCGGGACCTGCTGGGCCTGTCGCCGTTCGGGATCGAGAAGCGCGCCGACGTCTGGCTCGCCGGCATCAGCTGGCTGCGCAACCCGGCCTCCTACTACTACGACCTCGCGCACGTCGACCTGACCCTGGCCGTGTTTCTGCTCTGCTACGTGTTCCGCGCGCCGGTCTACCGGCGGGCGCGGACCGCCCTGATGCTGGTCAACCTGCTGGGACTGGGCGTCTTCCTGCTCTACCCGGTCGCTCCGCCCCGACTGCTCCCCGGCGGAGGCTTCATCGACATCGTCGGGGAGTCCGGCACATTCGGCGCGGGCACCGACGGAGGCGTTGCCCTGCACGCCAACGCGTTCGGCTCGATGCCCTCGCTGCACGCGGCCTGGGCCTTCTGGGTGGCCCTCACCGTCATGTCGATGACGACCCGCCGGTCGCTTCGGGTGCTCGGCTGGACACACGTCGCGCTCACGCTCGTCGTTGTCATCATCACCGGCAACCACTACCTGCTCGACCTGGTCGCGGGGGGCGTGGTCCTCGGCTTCGCCTGGGCGGTGGCGCCGCTGGTCGCCCTCGAGCGGTGGCGGCGGCCCAAGGGTGGCGCAGCCGACGTACCGGCTGTTGCGCCTGAGCACGCAGCCGCGGTCGATTAACGGTCGACTTAACGGTCCACTAACGGTCCACTAACGGTCCACAGGAACCTCACAGCGAGCCTGCAGGCATCGTGGAGTGTCTTCGAAGAGGTTGGTGCCATGCCTGAGGCGAGACTCCTGGTCGTTGACGACGAGCCCAATATCGTCGAGCTGCTCTCCGCGTCCCTGCGATTTGCGGGGTTCGAGGTCGAGACCGCTGCCGGCGGGTTGGAGGCCGTCGAGGCAGCGCACACGTTCCGGCCCGACCTGCTGGTGCTCGACGTGATGATGCCCGGTCTGGACGGCTTCGGTGTCGTCCGTCGGCTGCGGCAGGAGGGTATGCGCACCCCCGTGGTCTTCCTCACCGCCAAGGACGCGACCGAGGACAAGGTCACCGGCCTGACCCTCGGCGGTGACGACTACGTCACCAAGCCCTTCTCCCTCGAGGAGGTCGTCGCCCGCATCCGGGCCGTCCTGCGCCGCGTCTCGGCCTCCCCCTCGGCGCAGACCCACCTGAGCTTCGCCGACATCGAGCTCGACGAGGACACCCACGAGGTCTGGAAGGACAGCACTCTGGTGCCGCTCTCGCCGACTGAGTTCAAGCTGCTGCGGTACTTCATGCAGAACACCGGGCGGGTGCTGTCGAAGGCGCAGATCCTCGACCACGTCTGGAACTACGACTTCGGAGGCGATGCCAACGTGGTCGAGTCCTACGTCTCCTATCTCCGGCGCAAGATCGACACCACCGAGCCCCGGCTGCTCCACACCCTGCGAGGCGTGGGCTACGTGCTCCGCGTCCCCCGGAGCTGACCCGCTGGTGGCCGTGCTTTCCCGCACCCCGCTCCGGGTCAAGCTGGTCCTGGCCGTGGTGGTCCTGGCCGCGCTCGGCCTGACCATCGTCGGCTTGTCCGCCACCACGTCCCTGCACGGCTACCTCGTCCAGCGCGTCGACGACCAGCTCAAAGCCTTTCAGGGAAACGGCGGAGCCGGGCACGGCGGTGGCGGTCCCAACCCCTTCACCACCGTGTACGTCGGACTGGTGAACGCCGACGGGTCACTCACGACCCTCGCCAGCCCTCCCGGCAGCCGCGGACCCGAGGCGCCTTCCAGGGTGCCGAGCAGCCCGATGACCGTGCACGCCACCGACACCGGGCAGGCCGACTGGCGGGTCATCGGTCGACGTGACCGCGAATCCGGGTCCATCGTTCTGGTCGGTGTGAGCCTGCGCGACGCCGAAAGCACCACCCATCAGCTCGTCGTGCTCGAGCTGATCATCGGCGCCGTCGTCCTCGTCGCGATGGGCGGCGTGGCCTACGTCGTCGTACGCCGATCACTGCGGCCCCTCGTTGCCGTGGAGGTCGCGGCCGAGGCCCTGTCGGCCGGCGACTTCAGCCAGCGGGTGCCCTCGGGTGACCCGCGTACCGAGGTGGGCTCGCTGTCCACGTCCTTCAACGCGATGGCCGAGCAGATCGAGAAATCCTTCGCCCTCGCCACGGCGTCCGAGGCGGACGCGCGCGCGTCGGAGGACCGGATGCGTCGCTTCGTGGGCGATGCCTCGCACGAGCTGAGGACGCCACTCACCTCGATCCGGGGCTTCGCCGAGCTCTACCGCTCCGGTGCGCTGTCCACCAACGAGGAGGTCACCCGGGCCATGGCACGGGTCGAGAGCGAAGCGTCCCGGATGGGCCTGCTCGTCGAGGACCTGCTGATGCTGGCCAGGCTCGACCAGCAGCGACCCTTCGAGCACGCCCCCGTCGACCTGCTCGAGCTCGCCGGCGACGCCGTACAGGACGCCCATGCGGTGGACCCGTCCCGCACCGTGACCCTCGAGGCGGTGGCCTCGGGTCCGGCACCGGTCGTCTCCGGCGACGCTGCGCGGCTGCGTCAGGTGTTCGGCAACCTGGTCGCCAACGCCCTGAGCCACACCCCCTCCGAGACGCCGGTCGTGGTTCGCGTCTCCAGCTCGACCTCGGAGGCCGTGGTGGAGGTCGTCGACGTCGGACCGGGCATCCCCTCCGAGGACCGCGCCCGCGTCTTCGAGCGCTTCTTCCGGGTGGACAGCTCCCGAACGCGCACCTCAGGCGGCAGCGGTCTCGGGCTGTCCATCGTCGCCGCCCTGGTGCTCGCGCACGACGGGTCGGTGCGGGTGGACGACACCCCCGGCGGAGGGTGCACCTTCCGCGTCGCCCTCCCCCTTCAGGGTCTCTGACGGGGCCGGCCGGCGTAGCCGGTGTGGGTCCCCGCACCGGCGACCCCGTGTGGTCACCACGGGTCAGCAGCCGTGCAGCACCAGGTTGCTCCCGGCTCGGGTCTTGCGGACCTCCACCTGTGCCGGGATCCGTTGACGGAGCTCGGCGACGTGCGATACGACGCCGACGACGCGCCCGCCCTCCCGCAGCCCGTCGAGGACGTCCATGACCTCGTCCAGGGCATCCTCGTCGAGGGTGCCGAAGCCCTCGTCGACGAACAGCGCGCCGATGCGGGAGCCGCCGGCCTCGGCGGTGACGACATCGGCGAGTCCCAGGGCGAGCGCGAGGGAGGCGAGGAACGTCTCGCCGCCAGAGAGCGTCGAGGTGTCACGGTCCTGCCCGGTCCAGCCATCCCGGGCCAGCAGGCCGAGGCCGGAGCGCTGCCCTGCGCGGGCGGCCCCGTCGGTGTGAACCAGCTCGAAGCGTCCCTGGGTCATCCGCAGCAGCCGCACCGACGCAGCAGCGGCCACCTCCTCCAGCCGGGCGGCGAGGACGAAGGCCGTGAGCGTCATCTTCAGCGCGTTGGCGCCGGCACCGGCGCAGAGCTCGGCGAGCCCGCGGACTTCGGCGGCCTGCTCCTCCAGGGGCAGCAGCGCCGACGACTCCCGCTCGAGCACGGGCAACAACCGCTCCAACCCGGTACGTCGTGCCTGCGCCTGCGCGCTCCGGCCGACGGCCTCGGCATGGGCCAGCTCCGCCTCCGCCGCCAGCGCGTCCGCCGTGGCAACGGGGGCGGGCGGTTCGAGCTCCACGGCGAGCTCAGGGTCAGCGAGGGCCGCCAGAACACCGGCCTGGGCATTGCTGGCTTCCCGGAGCTGCTCGCTGGTCGTGCTCAACCACTCGGGGGTGCGGGTGGCGGCCCGGGCGCTGTCAACCGACACGAAGCCGGCGCTGGCGCAGGCTGCCTCGGCCTCGCTCACGGCGCGGTCGAGCTCGGCCTGCGCCAAGGCGAGGTCGGCGGACGCCTCCAACGCCCGCTCGCAGGCGACCAGGCGGTGGCCCAAGGCCCCGAGGGCTCCGGCCAGGTCAGTGGCGAGTCCGAGGAGCTCCCGGTCGAGCTGGTCCCGGGCTGCGCGGGCCCGAGCGGTGGCGTCGACGTTGCGGCGCTGAGCAGCCTCGGCCCGACCCTCGGCGGCGACGACCGCCGACGTCGCAGTGACCCGCTCCTGGTCGAGCTGCTCGAGGTCGCGCTCGGCTGAGCCGGCCGCGCGGGCCTCGTCCCGCGCGGCAGCGATGACCAGGTCGCGCTCGGCGAGGTCGAGGTCGAGCGCCTCGACGGTGAGCCCGCCCAGCCGGCTGCGGAGGGCCTCTGCGGTGGCCATCGCGGCTGCCTGACGGGTCGCGAGATCGGCCACGTCGCGCTGCGCGCGCTCAGCCTCCAGACGGGAGCGTTCCTCGTCGTCGGAGCTCACGCCCTCGTCCTGCAGCAGGGAAGGATCAGGGTGCTCGAGGGAGCCGCAGACGGGGCAGGGTGCGTCGCTCTCCAGGGCGAACGCCAGCCGGGCGATCATCGTGTTGATGCTGGCCGTGCGCAGGTCGTTGGCCTTGACAGCGAGGGACAGGGCGGTCTCACGCGCCGACAGGTGCTGCTCTGCCAGCCCGGCTATCCGGGAGCTGACCCGACCCAGCTCGATGAGGTCGGGGCGAAGGGCGGCGAGGCGGTCACGGTCGTAGACGAGTGCTGGCAGCCGTTCGGCGGCCGCGCGCGCGGTCGCGAGCCGGAGGGCAACGAGGTCGCGCCGGGCGGGAAGCCCTTCCAACACGAGGTGGGCCGTTCCGTGGGCGGCCAGCGCGTCGGCCTCCTCGTCGCCAGCCTTGGCTGCCTCGGCGACCGCTTGCTGACGCGCGGCGTCGACGGCGCGAAGGGCCTCGAGCCGGCCGTACCGTTCGCGGCCGGAGGAGAGCTGGGCCCGCAGGGCGTCCACCCCGAGGTCGACATCGAGGCCGGTGCCGGACAGGCCGGACCGGGCCACAGCCTCACCACGAAGGGCGTCGTCTCGGGCCTGCCGACGCTCAGCGACCTGGGCGATCGACCCCGCTGCCTCCCGGGCCCGGTGGGCGGCGTCGAGTTCGGCTCTGGTGAGGACCAGGGAGGGCTCGGCGGTGGCAAGCTCAGCTTGCCGGGACAGCACCGAGGCGAGCCGCTGCTGGCGTTCCCTGAGCCGGTGCGTGAGGACAGCCGCCGCGCGGGTCCGGTCGCGCTCAACCGTCGCCACCTCCAGGTCCGACTGAAGGCCGGTCTGCTCGGCCTGACAGGTCTCGAGCAGGCCGGTAGCCCACCGGACCGGCCCGAGTGCCGCAGTCACGCACCCCTCGGCTGCGGGCATGGTGGCAACGGCGTCGACCAGGGCAACGGGCGCGTCAGTCGACTGCGGCCAGGGCGGGACCCCGGCCACCTCCGCCACGCGGGCCACCACCCTGCCGAGCTCGGCCCGTGCGCTGGCGACCTGGTCCGCGCACAGCCGGCGACGGGTCGCCAGCCACGCCTCGACATCGGCGAACCGCTCGGTACCGAAGAGCTTCTGCAGGACGGCGGCCCGGTCGACGGAGGACGCCCGCAGGAACTGGGCGAAGTCGCCCTGCGGCAGCAGCACCACCTGGAAGAACTGCTCGGCGGACATACCGACCAGGTCCGCGATCTCCAGGTCAGCCTCCCCGACACGGGTCGAGACGCACACCCAGTGGCTCTCGACGAGCTCCTCGAGCAGCACGCGGGCAGGCTCGACCGTCGTACCGCTGCCGCGAGCCTTGGCGCGCTCCTGCTGGGGGGCACGGGTGATCCGCATGCGGCGGCCACACAGGGTTGCCTCGAGCTGCACCTCAGTGCGCAGCGCAGCATCGGCCTGGTCGGCGCGCAGCCGCTTGGCGGCGTTTCGGACCCCCGGGACGCGGCCGAAGAGCGCGAAGCCGAGCCCGTCGAGCAGCGTCGTCTTCCCCGCACCTGTCGGCCCGTGCAGCAAGAACAGACCCGCCCCGGCGAGGGCATCGAGGTCGACGCTGACGGAGGTCGCGAACGGCCCGAAGGCGGTGAGCCGAAGCAGGTGCGGAGTCATGCCCGCACCAGCCGGGTCGCCTCGACCGCCTTACCGAGAAGGGTGACTTCGGCCGCAGAGGCCGGTGTGCCCCGGACGTGGCCGACGAAGGCGGCGCCGATCTCGAGGTCGGTGCGACCCGCGACACGCGTGGCATAGGAGTCCGCGGAGCGGACGACACCCTCGGGCTCATGGGCCAGGACCAGCACGTTCGGGAACCGCGTCGACAGGCGCTCCATCGCGAACTCAGGCCGGGCTGCGTCGGTGAGCACGACGGACAGCCAGTCGGCTTCCTGGCCGGCCAGCGAGGCGTCGGCGAGCACACCGGCGAGGGTCCCGCGCAGGGTCGACAGGCGGCGGGGCACCGGCGCGGGCACGAACGTGACCGACGACAGCCCGGTGTCATCGAGCTCGACGAGCCACGATCCTTTCTCCTGATGGGCTTCCGAGAAGGAGTACGCCAGCGGTGACCCGCTGTAGCGCAGTGACTCGCTGAGGGTCTGCGCCCCGTGCAGGTGTCCGAGCGCGGTGTAGGTGAAGCCGTCGAACAGCGACACCGGCACCGAACCGACACCGCCGACGGTGATGTCCCGCTCCGACTCGGTCGCGCGCCCACCCGCCGCCCAGCAGTGCGCCAGCACCACCGAGACGGGCGGCGCGACGGAACGGACCCTGGCAAGGGCCTCCCCCAGCACCGCGACGTGGCTGACCGCGCCGTGCGCCGCCGGCTCCAGGTAGGGAACCGCGAAAAACGCTATCCCGTCGATCACCACCGGCTCGGCGCTTCGGGCGAGGGAGGTCCGGAGGAACACCCCGCTGGCGTCGAGCAGCGCCGAGCCGAAGCCGAGCCGGCGTGCGCTGTCGTGGTTGCCGCTGATCACGACGACCTTGGCTCCTGCGTCGCGAAGTCGCACGAACGCCGACTCGCAGAGCGCGACGGCCTCCAGGGGAGGGACCGCGCGGTCGTAGACGTCGCCCGAGACGACCACCACATCGATCCGCTCGCCGACCACCACCGACACCAGGTGATCGACAAACGCCTCCTGGGCAGCGGCCAGGGAAGCCCGGTGCAGGGTCCTGCCCAGGTGCCAGTCGGAGGTGTGCAGCAGCCGCATCCCCCGAACGTAGGGCCGACTCCGGACAGAACCATGGCAACTGGGCCGTTCCTCGCCGTCATCCCCGGCGACGGGGCCCGTCCGGGTTCAGTCAGCCAGCCCGACGTACGGCGATCAGCACCCCGGAGGGCGCTGTTCGCGGTGGCGGAGGATCGGGGATTTGAACCCCGGATGGGCTTGAGACCCAAACCGCATTAGCAGTGCGGCGCCATAGACCGGGCTAGGCGAATCCTCCTGGCAGACCCTCGGGTCTGACGAGCGAGAAGCATAACGGCTCACGCCAGCGCAAGGGTGAGGCCTGGGCTCAGGCCAGGTCAGCAGCGGCAATCGGTACGGCGTAGTCGTCGCACCACACCAGGACGGTCCAAGCCTTAGCCACGTCGAAGCCGACCGGCGCGGTGTAGCTGAAGCTTCCGTGCTCGGCCTTGAGGCGACCGAGCGTGACCCCTCCTCGGGGCGCCCGCGCCCCGAGCGGGACCAGATGCACGCTCTGGGCCGGCGCCCCCGGGAGCGACACCGACGCAAACCGGATGACGACCCGGCCCGCGAAGGCGTACGCCTCTGCCCGACCGGACGCCCGGTGGCCGACCCCGCGCAACACCCCGCTGGCGAGCAGTCTCGCCGTCAGAACCGGTGTCTTCGTGGCGGAGCTGCCCTTCGGCGGCGGCGTGGTCGGCGAGGTCGGGCTCACCGGCGTGGCCGTGGGCACTGGCGCGGCGTCGGCAACAGGGCTCGCAAGCACCGGGGGGAAGGCCTCGACGAGGGTCCGTTCCTGGAAGGACGGTGCCAGCAGGACCGCGAGCAGTCCCAGGGTCACGGCAGGGCCTGACCAGACAGCCCCGAGCGGGGACCACCGCCGTACGAGTCTGCGGGTCGCCACCGATGCCAGCAGGACACCGGCGCTCACGAGCCAGGCACGCGGGCTGGCAATCAGCCCGAACAGCAGGTCCGGCCGCAGGACGGCGAGCACCAGCAACGTCGCGGGGACCGGCAGCACCGCAAGGAACCGCATCGCGGGTGGCGGCGAAGGGGGCGGGGAGCCGGGCAGACGCAGCGTGCGCATGTTCTCAGGGTGCGTGTCCGGTGGGTCGCTCGGCTAGGACCTCACGGTGACGTCCTCGTGACGCTCACGCCCCGCATTCGGGCCGACGAGGGAGTCAGGCCTGAGCCTCCCAAGGCTTGTCTGAGGTCGTGGCCGCCACTGCGGCTCGACGCGCTGGGCCGGAGCGGTCCGGGCGGGAGAGGCGACGAGCGCCTGCCCGCGCACGCGCAGGCCGCACAGGTACAGCGGCAGGCCGACGACGAGCGCCCCAGCCACGGCATCGAGCACATAGTGGTTGGCGGTCGCCACCACCACGAAGGTCGTCGAGATCGGGTACAGCCAGGCCAGGTGCCGCCAGCGGGAGCGCAGGCCGGTCACGAGGGCCACCGCGCACCACACCGCCCATCCCACGTGCAGGCTCGGCATCGCGGCCAGGTCGTTGATGAAGCTCTGGACCCCCTGGCCGGTGGCCCAGGCCACCGGGTGGTCCAGGACGGTGTCGACCGCTCCGGGCACGGCGAAACGGGGCGGTGCCAACGGCCAGGTCGCGTAGACCAGCAGGGCCAGCGCGGTCGAGATCACCAGGGCGCTGCGCAGCGGCGCGTAGACCCGCGCGCGGCGGCGCCACAGCCACGCCAGGACGAGGGGCGTGATGATGAAGTGCAGGCTCGCGTAGTAGTAGGCCGACAAGATGCCGAGGCCCGCGTGAGCGGTGAGGAACTCGTTGATCCGCAGCTCGTAGAACAGTCCGAAGGACTGCTCTAGCGAGCGGACCTCGTCGGCATGGGCGAAGGAGACCCCGACCCGGTGCGGGGCAAGGACCCGCGTGACCGCGTAAAGGGCGTAGCCGATGCCGATCGAGACGAGCTCGACGTGGGCAGGCAGACGGCGCCAGGACAGTCGGGCGGCAACGGCGTTCAACGCACCTCCTCCATTGCCGGTCCCGCGAAAGGCTTCCACAGACTGCTGTCAGGTAATCACATGCTTGCGACAACAAACAACCACCACGTCGGTCAGCGGATGTCGAGGCGGGCGAGCAGGGCTCGGTGGTCGCTGCCGGGGAGGTCCAGGACCTGGGTGGAACGCACCTCGACATGCGGGTCGACGAGCACGTGGTCCAGCTGCAGCAGCGCCGGCCAGCCCTGCGGGGACCAGGTCAGCTGCAGCCCGGACCCCGCCTGTTCGGAGGCGTCCCGGAACCGGCCGCCGAGCAGCGCGCGCAGCTCGCTGTTGTCGGCACTGGCGTTCAGATCGCCCGCGACCACCGTCGGGGCGGTCGGGTCGAGGCGACGTACCTGCGCGCGAAGCGCGGCGTTGTCCTTGCGGTACAGCGCCCCGTCCCCGAACGGGAAAGGCGGAAAAGGGTGCACGACGCGGACGACGACCTGCCGGGTGGGCAGTGTGACCAGGGCGCCCGGGGATTGGAAGCGCAGCATGAAGTCGGGCAGCGGGTCGATCGGGTAGCGCGACCAGAGTCCGCACCCGTCGGCGTCCCGGAACGGCCGCAGGTCGGAGTAGGGCAGCGCCGCGTCGAGGCCGGCGGCGTGCAGGCGCGCGACTGCCTCCGGCGTGAGCTCCTGCGTGGCAAGAACGTCGACCTGATGCTTGCGGACCAGCCGCACCAGCGCGTCCGCGTCGGCTTCGCCGAAGCGCAGGTTGGCGGTCAGGACGGTGAGCGGCGCTCCGACCTGGACGGCGTCGGCGACGTAGAGCGGGACCAGCCACAGGGCATCCAGCACCAGCAGCGCCGCCGTCACCCCCGCGATCGCCCGGCGCCGCAGCCCCAGTTGCAAGATCAGCAGGACCCCGAGGGGTACGACGAGCAGCGGCACCGTCACGTCGGTCACCACCAGCAGCGGGCGACCGTGGTCACCGACCAGGCGCACCAGCGTCGGCACCCCCAGCACGAACGTCATCCCGGCCAGCAGGAGGGTCAGCGGACGCCGGGACATCCGCTGATCCTGGCACGCCCTCCCGCTGACCAGAACGTCTCACGGTGTGGCCCCGAAGGCAGCCCGGCTTACGGTTGCTGCGGCGGCGGGACGGTCAGACGACCTCGCGCAAGGTCCCGGCAGCCACGTCGTAGACGAAGCCGCGCACAGAGTCCTTCAGCGGGATGGACGGCTCGGCCTGGATGCGGGCGATGCTCTGCCGCACGTCGACGTCGAGGTCACTGAACGCCTCGGTGGACCAGGACGGCTTGATGCCGGTGTCGGCCAGGATCGTGGCCTTGAAGTCCTCGTCGGTGAAGGTCAGCATCCCGCAGTCGGTGTGGTGGATCAGGACGATCTCCTTGGTGCCGAGCAGCCGCTGGCTGATCGCCAGCGAGCGGAGCTCATCCTGGGTGATGACACCACCGGCGTTGCGGATGACGTGGGCGTCGCCCTCCTGCAGCCCGAGCAGGCCGTAGGGGTTCAGCCGCGCGTCCATGCACGCGACGACCGCGACCTGCTTGGCCGGTGGCAAGGGAAGGTCACCCTTGTCGAAGCTGGCCGCATACGCCTCGGCGTTGGCCAGCAGCTGGTCGGTGACGGACATGCACATGCTCCTTGAGCGAGGGTGGACGCGGCCCGGCTAATTCCGGTAATCAGGTAGGGAAAAGGTACGACGCAGCGCCGACCGCGGCCAGCGGGGTCAGCGGACCCCGACCGCCGTCGCGCCACCGTCAACGGTGACGACCTCACCGGTGGTCGCCGGGAACCAGGAGGACAGCAGCATCACGCTGGCCTTCGCGATCGCACCGGACGACGCAGCCGACGTTGCGTCCCAGCCGAGAGGGGCCCGGGCGTCGTACTCCTCGGCGAGGCTGGTGTGGCCGGGGAGAGCGCGTGCGAGCA
>JAYUBO010000012.1:0-30027 GCA_043740815.1 Frankiales bacterium
GGTCAGGCGGAGAGCTCGGAGCGGCCCTTGCGGCGACGGGCCGACAGGATGGAACGGCCCGCGCGAGTCTGCATCCGCAGCCGAAAGCCGTGTGTCTTCGCACGACGGCGATTGTTCGGCTGGAAAGTGCGCTTGCTCACGGGAGGTGCTCCTGGCCTATCGGGGAGGTCGGCTTCGTCGTCCAAGGGGGCGTACGAGGCTGCGCCCGACGGGGCGCGGACCTCTTTACGGTACGGATGCCGCCCGCGTGGGTCAAACAGGCCCCCCTGGCGGCAGGGTCTTGTCGGCTCAGTGTCAAGCATCCCGGCGACGACATGCCGGTGGACACTTTCCTAGCCTGTGGACAACTGCTTGCTCGTCGTTAGCGGGTGCTGTTAGCGTCCCGTCGCCGGTTCTTCCCCACCAGCCCTCGCCCTCAGAGCGCTGACCCAGCCGCTGGTGTCACCGGTTGTCCGCTTGATGAGTTCCCTGCGCTTTGCCGCGTCGGTTTGGCACGCCCCCTTCCACTTTCGAGCAGGCCGACCTTCCTCACCCCACGTGCTCCACAAGGTGTGGACAACTTTGTGGACAAGGTCAACTTCCTGCCCGGCCCGGCTCCACCAACCGATCGAAGGACTGCGTGACCGACTTCCAGCCCACCGTCCTGACAGCCACCGGCCCGACCGCCACCGGCCCCGACGGGTCGGGCGCGGACGCGGGCCCGGCCAGCGCGCCACCCAGCCTGGAGCTCGACGCCGTCTGGCTCCGAGTGGTCGCCGGGTTGTCCGACGGGGCGTTGTCACCCCAGCACCGTGCCTTCGTCAACCTGACCCGGCCGCTCGGTCTCGTCGAGGACACGGTCCTGCTCGCCGTTCCCTACGACCTGGTCAAGGACGTCATGGAAAACCGCCTGCGCCCGGTGCTCACCAGCGCGCTGTCCGCGGCGTACGGCCGGGAGATGCGGATTGCGGTCAGCGTGCACCCGGTCGAGCCCGCGGAAGCGGCCTACCAGGAGGTACCCAGCTACCAGGACACGCAGCAGTACCCGAGGGGAGCCTTCGACGGTGGGCACGATGCACGGGCGCTACCCGGCACCGGGCGGGATCGCTCGCCGGCCTCGGGCAACCTGGTCGACCTGCACGACTTCAGCGCCCGCACGCACCGCAACCGTGACGTGGAGCCGGCCCGGCTCAACCCGCGATACACGTTCGAGACGTTTGTCATCGGATCGTCCAACCGGTTCGCCCATGCTGCCGCGGTCGCGGTTGCCGAAGCGCCAGCCAAGGCGTACAACCCGCTCTTCGTCTACGGCGGGAGCGGGCTGGGCAAGACCCACCTGCTGCACGCCATCGGGCACTACGCCCAGCACTTGTTCACCGGCGCCCGGGTGCGGTACGTCAGCTCGGAGGAGTTCACGAACGACTTCATCAACAGCCTGCGCGATGACAAGCAGCACGCCTTCCAACGGCGCTACCGCGACGTCGACGTCTTGCTTGTCGACGACATCCAGTTCCTGGAGAACAAAGAACGCACGCAGGAGGAGTTCTTCCACACGTTCAACACGCTCCACAACGCCAACAAGCAGATCGTCATCACCTCCGACCGGCCGCCGCAGCAGCTGTCGACGCTGGAGGACCGGCTCCGGACCCGCTTCCAGTGGGGGCTGATCACCGACGTCCAGCCACCCGACATCGAGACGCGGATCGCGATCTTGCGCAAGAAGGCCGCCAGCGACCGGCTCACGGCCCCGCCGGACGTGCTGGAGTTTATTGCGAGCAAGATCGCCACCAACATCCGCGAGCTCGAGGGCGCTCTGATCCGGGTCACCGCCTTCGCGTCGCTCAACCGGCAACCGGTCGACCTCTCGCTGGCCGAGATCGTCCTGAAGGACCTGATCCCGGCAGAGGGTGGCCCCGAGATCACCGGCGCCACCATCATGGCCGCCACCGCCGAGTACTTCGGACTCACCATGGAGGACCTCTGCGGGTCCTCCCGCAGCCGGGTGCTGGTCACGGGGCGACAGATCGCCATGTACCTGTGCCGGGAGCTCACCGAGCTCTCGCTGCCCAAGATTGGGCAGATGTTCGGTGGCCGCGACCACACCACCGTGATTCACGCCGACCGAAAGATCCGCGGCCAGATGGCCGAGCGGCGCGCGACGTACAACCAGGTTGCGGAGCTCACGCAGCGGATCAAGACCCGGTCCCGCCAGTGAGCGGTCAGGTGACGGCCGTCACACCCACAGCGGCTCTGCACAGGCTGGGGACAACGGTGTGGACGGAGCCCGCAGGTGGTGGACACGGGGTGAACGCTGGTCGACTGTCCACTACCGTCCACCGGTTCCGGGGGTGGACGTCCACAGCGGCCCCACACCGCGCCACACCCTCTGACCTGCAACGACGGTCTCTGTCCACAGCCCTGCACGCCCCTACGACCACGACGGGTTCTTTCTCCTCCCTCACTACCGTTGGGGTTCTGCAGGCGACCAGCCTGTGGAGACCTGTCCGCTCAATGCGGCACACTGGACGGCCCACCGGCATCAGCAGCTCCGAAAGGCCACGACCACCTATGGCACTGACATCACCTGCGGCCCGGACGGGACAGCGCGGATGGAGCTAAGAGTGGAGCGCGACGCCCTCGCGGACGCCGTCGTCTGGACCGCCCGGTCCCTACCGGCCCGGCCGCCGATGCAGGTGCTGCTCGGGCTGCTGCTCGAGACCAGCGACAACCAGCTGTCGGTCAGCGGGTTCGACTACGAGGTGTCCTCGCAGATTACCGTCGACGCTGCCACCGCCCAGGACGGTCGGATCCTGGTGCCCGGCAGGCTGCTGTCCGACATCGTCCGGTCGCTGCCGGCCCAACCGGTCGACCTGCGACTGGAGGGCACCCGGGTGGTGCTGACATGTGGGGCGGCGCGCTTCACCCTGCCGACGCTTCCGGTCGAGGACTACCCCGCTCTACCTCCCATGCCGACGACGGCCGGCTCCCTCGAGAGCGACGTCTTCGGTGCCGCGGTGGCCCAGGTCGCCCTCGCGGCCGGACGGGACGACACGCTGCCTGTGCTCACGGGCGTGCGGATCGAGATCGAAGGCGAGCAGATCACGCTGGCCGCGACCGACCGCTACCGGCTCGCCGTCCGAACGCTGCCGTGGAAGCCCGAGCACACGGGAATGTCAGCGACCGCTTTGGTCCCGGCCCGCACCCTCGCCGACACGGCCAAGGCGCTGACCAACGGTCCCGAGGTTGTGCTGGCGCTGTCCGCCGGCGGCGCAGGCGACGGCATGATCGGATTCGAAGGCGGGGGTCGCCGGACCACCTCCCGGCTGCTCGAGGGCGAGTTCCCCAAGTACCGCTCCCTGCTGCCGAGCGAGAGCTCCGCTGTCGCCGAGCTCAACACGGCCCCCCTGGTCGAGGCCGTGAAGCGCGTTGCCCTCGTGGCGTCCCGCAACGCGCCGGTCAGGCTGAGCTTCTCCGCGGACGGCATGGTCCTCGAGGCCGGGGGACAGGACGACGCGCAGGCCTCGGAGCGCATCGAGTGCGGATGGGAGGGCGAGGGCATGTCGATCGCCTTCAACCCGCAGTACCTGCTTGATGGCCTGGGCGCGGTCGACAGCGACGTGACGACGATGTCGTTCACCGGTCCGACCCGGCCCGCTGTGCTGACCGGTAAGCGGCACCGTCCCGAGGAGCCGACCCACACCGCGGACTACCGCTACCTGCTCATGCCGGTCCGCCTGTCCGGGTGACCGCAAGGCGGACCCTGACCTGCTGCGCGGGTGGCGGCTGAAGGGTGTCGAGGGACAGTTCGTACCGTAGGTGTCAGACACCGGGAACAGGACCGACAGGAGCACGCCGTGGGCACGTTGGGGATGATCGGGCTGGGTCGCATGGGTGGCAACATGGCCGAGCGCTTGCGACGCGGAGGGCACACCGTCGTCGGCTACGACCGGGCGCCCGGAGTACGGGACGTCGACTCGCTCGAGGCACTCGTGGCCGCGCTGCCGACCCCGAAGCTGGTCTGGGTGATGGTGCCGGCTGGTGACCCGACGTACCAGACGATTGAGACGCTGAGCGGGCTGCTGAGCAAGGGTGATGTCATCGTCGACGGTGGCAACTCGCGCTACACCGATGACCAGAAGCACGCAGAAGCGCTGGCAGGCAAGGGAATTGGTTTCGTCGACGCCGGCGTAAGCGGTGGCATCTGGGGGCTGACCGAGGGTTACGCCCTCATGGTCGGCGGCGAGAAGGACGACGTCGCCAAGATTCAGCCTTTCTTCGACACCCTCAAGCCAGAGGGCGACAGCGGCTTCGTACACGCCGGCGCCGTGGGGGCGGGCCACTTCGCGAAGATGGTGCACAACGGCATCGAGTACGGCCTGATGCAGGCCTACGCCGAGGGCTGGGAGCTGATGGAGGCGACCCCGCTCGTCACCGACGTGCCTGCGGTCGTGGCCAGTTGGCAGAAGGGGACCGTCATCCGGTCCTGGCTGCTTGACCTGATGGTCCGCGCTCTCGATGAGGACCCGCACCTGGAGCAGCTGCGGGGATATGCCGACGACTCCGGGGAGGGGCGGTGGACCGTTCAGGCCGGGGTCGACCACGCCGTCCCCACGCCGGTGATCACCGCGGCCCTCTACGCCCGGTTCGCCAGCCGGCAGGACGACAGCCCCGCGATGAAGGTCGTGGCGGCGCTGCGAAACCAGTTCGGCGGGCACGCTGTGACTAAGGAGTCGAGCCAGAAAAGCGCCGAAACATCAGGTGCCGACGTGGCTGCGCCGTCGGCCTAGGCGCCTTTTTCGTATGTACGTCTCTGCCCTGTCGCTTACCGACTTCCGGTCCTGGACGCAGCTCGACCTCGAGCTGGAGCCCGGGCCGACCGCGCTCGTCGGCAGCAACGGGCAGGGCAAGACCAACATCGCCGAGGCCCTGCTCTACGTCGCGAGCTTGGGCTCCCACCGGGTGAGCGTGGACGCCCCACTGGTGCGGCAAGGTGCGGAGCGGGCGATCGTCCGGGCCCGGGTGGAGCGCGACGGACGGACGACGCTGGTCGAGCTCGAGCTCAACCCCGGCCGCGCCAACCGGGCGCGCGTCAACCGCGGGGCGGTCCCGCGAGCCCGAGAAGTGCTGGGGTTGTTGAGGACTGTGCTGTTCGCACCCGAGGACCTGAACCTGGTCCGTGGCGACCCCAGCGCCCGGCGCAGCTTCCTCGACGATCTCCTGGTGCTGCGGACGCCCCGGCTGGCTGGGGTGCGTGTGGACTACGAGCGGGTCCTCAAGCAGCGCAACGCCTTACTGAAGACAGCTTTCCTGGCCCGCCGCGGCGACGGGGGCACCGCCTCGTCCAACGCCGCGCGAACCCTGGACGTCTGGGACGGCCATCTCGCGTCGACCGGCGCCGAGCTGCTGTCGGCACGGCTGGGCCTGGTCGACGATCTGGGGCCGCTGGCTGACGTGGCGTACCGGGAGGTGTCCAAGGGGCAGGGTGAGTTGTCGCTGGCCTACAAGAGCTCGCTCGGAGAGGCGATGCCCGACTCGACGCCCATGTCCCGCGCGACGGGGGGAAACCGGGAGGTGCTGTCAGCCGCCTTGCTGTCGGAGCTGGCCAGGGTCAGACAGAACGAAGTGGACCGCGGGGTGTCGCTAGTCGGGCCGCACCGGGACGAGCTGGTGCTGACGCTCGGCGCGCTGCCGGTGAAGGGCTACGCCTCGCACGGGGAGTGTTGGAGCGTGGCACTCGCCCTGCGGCTCGCGTCGTACGAGTTGCTCAAGGCCGACGGGGCGGGCGGCGACGGCGAGCCGGTGCTGGTACTCGATGACGTCTTCGCCGAGCTCGACACCGGCCGCCGTGAGCGGCTTGCATCGCTCGTCCAGGGTGCCGGCCAGGTCCTGGTCACAGCGGCCGTCCCCGGAGACGTCCCCGAGCAGTTGCTCGGCGGCCGGTACGACGTGCACGACGGGACCGTCACCCGTGTCCGTTGACGAGCCGCCGGTCCAAGCTGAGCCCTCCGGTGTGCCGTCAAGCGGGTTGCCGCCGCTGAAAGGGCCTGACCTGGTACGGGCCGCGCTCGCGGAGGCCAAGGCAGCTGCCCGCGCGAAAGGGGCGGTGCCGCGCAAGGCCGTCAAGCGCGGGCTGCCCCGGGCAGGTGGCGACGCACGCGACCCCATGCGGTTCGGGGCGGCGATCCAACGGCTGGTCGACGAGCGTGGGTGGCAGGACACGACGACGGCGGCCGGCGTGCTCGCGAACTGGGACCGGGTCGTGGGGGCGGAGATCGCCGACCACTGCCAACCGGTGTCGCTGGTCGACGGGGAGCTGGTCGTCGTCGCGGAGTCGACGGCCTGGGCCACCCAGCTGCGGCTGCTCACGAAGACCCTGCTGGTGCGGATCAAGGAGCACGCCGGCGAGGGCGTTGCCACCAAGATTGTGGTGCGGGGACCGGCCCAGCCGGACTGGCGCAAAGGACCTCGTCGGGTGCAGGGCCGCGGGCCTCGGGACACCTACGGCTGATCGGTGGACCGGCCGGCTGACGGGCCGGCTGACGGTGCGCTGGCGTCGTACCGGCCGGGGCATCTGTGTCGGTGGGGGGACACCCGTGAAGGGGGTCCGGGCGGCACACGGGTCCACAGGGCCGTTTCCTGCGCCAGACCGTCGTCTGGAGGGGCTATGCTCCAGTCAGCATCCCACCTTGGTGATCGCTGAGGTGAGTGCGAGCGTGCCCCCCCGGGGCCGACGTTGAGGACGCCCACTCCTGGTGGGCAGAGCGGAGCCCTGCGCATGGTCGACCTGACCCCCGAGCCCGACGCCGTGGAGCCCACGGACGTGGCCGCCCCTGAGGTCGCGCAGGATCCGGACCAGGAGGTCGCCGCCCCATGGGAGCGAGCCATCGACGACGGGTCGTACGGTGCCTCGTCCATCACCATCCTCGAGGGGCTCGAGGCGGTTCGCAAGCGGCCCGGCATGTACATCGGCTCGACCGGTGAGCGCGGGCTGCACCACCTGGTCTATGAGATCGTGGACAACGCGGTCGACGAGGCGTTGGCCGGCTTCTGCGACGACATCGTTGTGACGCTGTGCGCCGACGGTGGGGTCCGGGTGCAGGACAACGGTCGTGGCATCCCGACCGACCTCCACCCGAAGGAGGGCGTGCCGGCCGTCCAGGTCGTGTTCACCATGCTGCACGCTGGCGGCAAGTTCGACTCGCAGGCCTATGCGGTGTCCGGTGGTCTGCACGGCGTCGGCTCAGCGGTCGTCAACGCGCTCTCGAGCCGCCTGGACGTGGAGGTCTACCGCGACGGCAGAGTGCACCGGCAGAACTTTCTCGCCTCGGTGGCCGAGCCCCTGCTCACCGGGGAGCAGACCGACCGCAACGGCACGACCGTCACGTTCTGGGCCGATCCGGCGATCTTCACCGAGACGACCACCTACAGCCGGGAGACCATCCTGCGCCGGCTGCAGGAGATGGCCTTCCTCAACAAAGGCCTGTCGATCACCGTCACCGACGAGCGGGTGGACCTCACCGAGGACGGAAAGGTCTTCGAGATCGTCTACTGCTACCCGAACGGCCTTGCCGACTTTGTCCGGCACCTCGGAGCAACTCGTACACCCATTCACGCCAACATCATCTCTTTCGAGGACGAGACGGCGGCCGGCGCGATCGGCCAGGCGATGTCGATCGAGGTCGCGATGCAGTGGAACGACTCCTACTCCGAGTCGGTCTACACCTTCGCGAACACGATCAACACGCACGAGGGGGGCACCCACGAGGAAGGCTTCCGCACCGCGCTGACCCGTGTCGTCAACGAGTGGGCCCGGGCCAAGGGGCACCTGAAGGACAAGGAGGTCAACCTCGAGGGCTCCGACATCAGGGAGGGCCTCACCGCGATCGTCTCGCTGAAGATCAGCGACCCACAGTTCGAGGGCCAGACCAAGACCAAGCTGGGCAACTCCGAGGCCAAGGGCTTCGTGCAGAAGGTCGTCGGTGAGCGCTTGCGGGACTGGCTCGACCAGCACCCTGGGGATGGCAAGGACGTGATCATGAAGGCGACCCAGGCGGCCCGCGCTCGCTTGGCCGCCCGTGCCGCCCGAGACCTCACCCGCCGCAAGGGCCTGCTGGAGAGTTCGTCCCTGCCCGGCAAGCTCGCCGACTGCCAGAGCACCGACCCTCGCGAGTCAGAAATCTACGTGGTGGAGGGCGACAGCGCCGGCGGGTCAGCCAAGGGTGGCCGGGACTCGAAGTTCCAGGCGATCCTGCCGATCCGCGGCAAGATCCTCAATGTCGAGAAGGCCCGCATCGACCGGGTGCTGAAGAACAATGAAGTCCAGGCGATGATCACCGCGCTGGGCACCGGCATCCACGACGAGTTCGACATCGAGAAGCTGCGCTACCACAAGGTGGTGCTGATGGCCGACGCCGACGTCGACGGCCAGCACATCCGCACCCTGCTCCTCACCCTGCTGTTCCGCTTCATGCGGCCGCTGATCGAGGGCGGTTTCGTCTACCTCGGACAGCCCCCGCTGTACAAGATCAAGTGGAACGGCGGCGAGATCATGTACGCCTACTCCGACCGTGAGCGCGATGGTCTGATCAAGGCCGGTCAGGAGGCAGGCAAGAAGCTCCCCAAGTCCGGCGAGGCCGTGCAGCGCTTCAAGGGTCTGGGCGAGATGAACGCCGAGGAGCTGTGGAGCACGACGATGGACCCGGCCCAGCGGGTGCTGCTCCAGGTGACCCTGGACGACGCGGCGACGGCCGACGAGCTGTTCTCCGTCCTGATGGGGGAGGACGTCGAAGCCCGTCGTTCCTTCATTCAACGCAACGCCAAGGACGTCCGCTTCCTCGACATCTAGCCCGTTCCACGTGGAACGGCGACACGGTGTCGTTTCACGTGGAACGCCGAAGGATCACCCCGCACCGCCGGCCTGACCGAGAGGACCCTTTGTGGTCGACGTCGTACCCCCGCCGCCCCCGCACGACCGCGTCGAGCCGGTCGGCATCGAAGTCGAGATGCAACGGTCGTACTTGGACTATGCGATGTCGGTCATCGTCGGCCGCGCCCTGCCTCGGGTCGAGGACGGTCTCAAGCCGGTGCACCGTCGTGTCCTCTACGCCATGTACGACGGCGGCTACCGACCGGACCGCGGCTACTTCAAGTGTGCCCGCGTCGTGGGTGACGTCATGGCCAATTACCACCCGCACGGTGACAGCTCGATCTACGACACCCTCGTCCGCTTGGCCCAGCCCTGGTCCCTGCGCTACCCCCTGGTAGACGGCAACGGTAACTTTGGGTCACCAGGAAACGACCCCGCAGCCGCGATGCGTTACACGGAGTGCCGGATGGCGCCGTTGGCGATGGAGATGCTGCGGGAGATCGACCAGGAGACGGTCGACTTCACCAACAACTACGACGGCCGCAGCCAGGAACCCGACATCCTTCCTAGCCGGATCCCGAACCTGTTGGTCAACGGCAGCAGCGGCATCGCGGTGGGCATGGCGACCAACATTCCGCCGCACAACCTGCGCGAGGTCGCGTCCGGCGTGCTGTGGTCGCTGGAGCACGCGGAAGCGACCAGCGAGGAGCTGCTGGACGCGCTGCTCGAGCGCGTCCAAGGCCCGGACTTCCCCACCGGCGGGCTGATCGTCGGCCGGCAGGGCATCGAGGAGGCCTATCGCACCGGGCGCGGCAGTATCCGGATGCGCGCGGTCGTCACGGTCGAGGAGGACGCCAAGGGCCGCGCCATTCTGGTGGTCACCGAGCTGCCGTACCAGGTCAACCCCGACAACCTGGCGCTCGCAATCGCCGAGGGCGTGAAGGAGGGGCGGATCGCAGGCATCGCCGACGTCCGCGACGAGGGATCGCTGCGCACCGGGCAGCGCCTGGTCATCGTGCTCAAGCGCGACGCCGTCGCCAAGGTCGTGCTGAACAACCTCTACAAGCACACCCAGCTGCAGTTCACCTTCGGCGCCAACATGCTGGCGATCGTCGACGGCGTCCCGCGCACCCTGCGCCTGGACGAGTTCGTCCGGTACTACGTCGCCCACCAGGTCGACGTCATCGTCCGGCGGACCCGCTACCAGCTGCGCAAAGCGGAGGAGCGCGCCCACATCCTGCGTGCCCTGGGGAAGGCGCTGGACCAGCTCGACGCGGTCATCGCCCTCATCCGCGCCTCGGAGTCGGCCGACGCCGCGCTGTCCGGGCTGCAGAGGTTGCTCGACATCGACGAGGTCCAGGCCCGCGCCATCCTCGACATGCAGCTACGCCGGCTCGCCGCCCTGGAGCGGCAGCGGATCCTGGACGAGCTCGCCGAGCGCGAGGCCGAGATCGCTGACCTGACCGCGATCCTGGCCGACCCCGCGCGCCAGCGCAGGATCATCGCCGAGGAGCTCACCGAGATCGTCGAGAAGTACGGCGACGAGCGGCGTACCCGGCTGGTGCCGTTCGAGGGCGACATGAGCGCTGAGGACTTCATCGCCCAGGAGGATGTCGTGGTCACCGTCACGACCGGTGGCTACGCCAAGCGGACCAAGGCCGACCTCTACCGCAGCCAGCGTCGCGGTGGCAAGGGCGTCAAGGGTGCGCAGCTGCGTCAGGACGACGTCGTCCAGCACTTCTTCACGACCACGACGCACCACTGGCTGCTGTTCTTCACCAACCAGGGCAGGGTCTACCGGGCCAAGGCGCACGAGCTGCCCGAGGCAAACAGAGACGCCCGCGGGCAGCACGTGGCAAATATCCTGGCATTCCTGCCGGACGAGAAGATCGCTCAGGTGATCGACATCACTGACTACGGGGTCTCGCCGTACCTGGTGCTGGCGACCCGGACCGGCAAGGTCAAGAAGACCGAGCTGAGCAGATACGACTCCAACCGCTCCGGCGGGCTGATCGCCCTCAACCTCGACGACGCAGACGAGCTCATCGGGGCCGCGCTGTGCGGCGCTGACGATGACCTGCTGCTCGTCAGCCGCAAGGGCATGGCTATCAGGTTCACGGCTGACGACGGCCAGCTGCGCCCGATGGGCCGCGACACCGCCGGCGTCCGGGGCATGTCGTTCCGGGGCCAGGACGAGCTGCTCAGTATGGATGTCGTGCGAGCAGCCGATGAGGATCGATTCGTCTTCACGGTCACTGACGGGGGGTTCGCCAAGCGGACCAAGGTCGAGCAGTATCGCGTTCAGGGACGTGGGGGACTGGGGATCAAGGCAGCGAAGCTCAACGACGACCGTGGCTCGCTGGTCGGTGCGCTGATCGTCGGTGAGGACGACGAGGTCCTGTGCATCCGCTCCAGCGGCAGCGTCACCCGTAGCAGCGTCGCGGAGGTTGCCGCGAAGAACCGCGACACGATGGGCGTAAAGTTCGTGGCTCTCGACGGTGGCGACGCGGTAGTCGCGCTGGCGCGCAACGAGCCCGACGAGCTCGAGGAGCCGGAGGCGGTCCCCATGATCGGGACCGCCACCGGGACCGCCGAGGCGGGGGATGCCGGACGCGTGGCCGAAACCAAGGCGGATGAGGTCGGCATCGCCGACACTGGGAGCGAAGGCCCTGACGAGGCGGCCCCTGACGACGGCGAGGACGCGTGACCCGGCCCGGAGGTGACCCTCCCCAGGACAATCCTCCCCAGGACAGTCCTTCCCGCGCGGATTCCCGCGACAATCCCCGCGGCGCTGCCCGAGGTGCTCCCCGCGGCGCTACCCGCGAGCCTGCGGAGCGGCCCGGCGAGAGTCGTCCCCGCGGTCCGAAGCGCCCCACGTTGCCCTCTGCGGACCCCCCCAGCCCGCCCGTACCCGGGGTCGTGGCCGCGGCCGGACAGACCGTCGTACCGGAACGTGCTCCTGGGATCGGAAGGCCGGCGCCACCCCGATTTGCACAAGGCGGACCTGCTGCGCCTGCTGCTGCCCCCGCAGGCCAGGGAGCCCGACCGGTCAGGACCCGGCGGGCCAAGCTGGCGTTGCGCCGGCTCGACCCGTGGTCGGTGTTTGTGATGACGCTGCTGCTTTCGCTGTTCTTGGCGATCGCCACGATGGTCGCGGCCTACGTCCTGTACGCCGTGATGGACGGCCTGGGTATCCCGGCGAGCATCAACAAGGCAGTGATCGACGTGCAGGGGGGAGCGGCCGTCCTCACCCGTGGACGTTTCCTCGGCGCGGCCGCCTTGTTGGCGGCCGTCAATGTCGTTTTGTTGACACTGCTCGCCACCCTCGGGGCACTGCTCTACAACCTGTCCGCATCCCTCACCGGGGGCATCGAGCTCACCCTGGCCGAACGTGACTGAGCCCCACGCCCAGGACGGGCACCAGGTCGGCTCGTGTACGCTCCAGCACCGTGTCGCTCCCGGTTCTCCGGGCCTGTAGCTCAGCTGGTTAGAGCGCATCCCTGATAAGGATGAGGCCGGAGGTTCAAGTCCTCCCAGGCCCACCGTCACACCCTGTGCACAGCCCATAATCGTCGTCAGGAAGGACAGCTCCATGCGCCGACCCGCCCTCCTGGCCGCCGTTCTCGGTGCCGCTGCTGCGCTGTTCGCCCGCCGCGCCAAAGCTCGTCGGGCCGAGCAGGACCTGTGGCACGAGGCCTCCCTTGAGGCACCGGACCTGCGCTGACGCGGGCGCACCCGAGGGGCCATAGCTCAGCTGGTAGAGCAGCGCCTTTGCAAGGCGAAGGTCAGGGGTTCGAATCCCCTTGGCTCCACCCCTTATTGATCAGCCACGCAGGCCTGGTGACACGGCAGGCGGAGCAACCGAAACAGTCCCAGTGGCGGCAAGAAAGCTGTCGAGTGGCCCTCTCCCTTTGCCCCCGTCCTGCCGAGACCTAGAAAGGACGGCAAGGGGCTTTCCATGGGGCATGGGGTGGTGCAGGTCGGATGGGGGGCGCGCAGGTGTGGTTCCGCGGCCGCGGCCGCGGGCTGAGGTGGTTGAGCTCTGCCAGGCCCGTGCGCGCGCTGGCGGTCCTGTCGCTCACGTTCGGCGTCGCCTCCACCGGCCTCGTCGTCGCCCTCGCCGTCCCCGCGCACGCGATTGCCCTCGCTCCCACCCTTGAGGCGCCGCTGCCACCGTCTACCGGCAATGACCGGAGCCCAACGCTGACCTTTAGCGGTCCGGGGACGACGTACGAGTGCTCCTTTGAGGCCGCCAGCGCCACCCCCGCCTATGCCGCGTGCACGAGCCCGTGGACCCCGGCCGCCGCCACGGTCGACGGCGGCTACACCCTGGCGGTCCGGGAGGTCACCGTCACAGGTGACGCGGACCCGGCGCTACGCAGCTACACCCTCGACACGATCGCGCAGGTCACTGTGTTGGCCCCGGTGAGCCCCGGCCGGGACCGTACGCCGGCCTGGGCGATCTCGGTGGAGCCCGGCGGGTCGGCGACCTGCACCTTGGACGGTACGGGCGTCGGCGACTGCACCACCGGCTTCACCGCGCCCGCGCTGGCGACCGACGGACCCCACGTCCTGGACGTGACCGCGACCGACGCCCTCGGCAACACCGGCCAGGCCAGCTCCACCTACGTCCTCGACACGGTGGCGCCGGTCACCCCGGTCGTCACCGGCTCTGGCGGAACGGCCCAGACCCCGAGCGTCAGCTGGAGCTGGGCCAACCCCGACGGTGACACAGCGTCGTGCACGCTCAGCGGTCCGGACGGCCCCGGAACTGCGGTTCCGTGCACCACCCTGACCTCTTTCGCGCGGGCGCTCGCCAGCGACGGGACCTACCAGCTGTCGGTGGTTCTCACGGATGCGGCCGGCAACGTGAGCGCACCGGCGGCCACCAGCCCGGCGTACACGTTGGACACGATGCCACCGCCGGCACCGACCTTCACGAGCAACCCCACCAGCCCGTCGACGGACCCGACACCGACCTGGACGTTCACAGCCACCGGGTCCACGACGACCTGCCAGCTGGTGGGAGCGACGCGCGGTGTGCAGCCGCCGTTCCCCTGCCCGGGCGGTACGGCGACGGCCACGCTTGCGGGCGACGACCTTTGGACGCTGACCGTCACGACCGCCGACGCCTATGGCAACACCAGCTCGGCCAACAGCGTGCAGTACGTGCTCGACACGACCGGGCCTGTCGCGCCGGTTGTCACCGGGCCAACCGGCCTGGGGAACAACGCGACCCCGCACTTCACCTGGACCGGCGAGTCCTCAACGACTGCCCAGTGCCGGCTGGTGCCGTTGGCCGCGGGCAGCCCCGACCCATGGACGGACTGCACCGCGGGCGTGTTCGACCCGGTCCTGGGCACCGATGGCGACTACCGCGTGGAGGCGCAGCTCACCGACCCGCTCGGCAACGTCGGCGACGTCGGTACCAGTGGCGTCTACAGCTACGACGGCACGGCCCCGTCCCGGCCGGTCGTCACCGGCCCGGCGGCGACCTCGAGTGACCCCACGCCGACCTTCACCTTCACCGTCGAGCCCGGCGGGACGGCTCGCTGCCAGGTCTACGCGCGCGGCACGACTCCCACGTCAGCCTTCGTGGACTGCACGCCAGGCTCGTTCACGCCGACCCTGACCGCGGACGGTCCTTACACCGTCGAGGTCATCACGACCGACGCCGCCGGCAACGACTCCCCGACCGGCAAGGCGGACTACCTGCTTGACACCACGGGTCCGGCTCCCGTCGTCATCGTCAGCCCGCCCTCCCCGAGCAGTGACCCGGCCCCGCTCTGGGGTCTGACCGGCGACGGCTCGAGCACGCTGACCTGTCGTCTTCAACAGGGGACGACGACGATCACCAGCTCGACGGGCTGCGACAGCGGCTTCCAGGCCGACCTCACCGGCAGTCCCGACGGGACGTACACCCTGGAGGTCACGGCCACCGACGCGGCGCAGAACAAGACCATCACGACGGCGACCTACGTGCTCGACACGACGGCCCCGACCGCACCGGTCATCACCGGGCCGGCCAGCCCGGGGAACGCCTTCTCCGTGACCTGGACCTTCCCGGTGCAGTCCCAGACGGCCGCCCAGTGCCGGCTCGCACAGGGCCTGTCGACCGGCCCATGGAGCGACTGCTCAACCGGCCGGTACACCACCACCGACCTGCCCGATGGGACCTACACCGTCGAGGTACTACTCACCGACCTGGCGGGCAACGCCGCTGCCCTCGCCAGCAGCCAGGAGTACACGACCGACCGGACGGCACCTGTGGCGCCGGTCGTCACGGGACCCGCCGGCCTGAGTAACAACACGACGCCCACCTGGACGTTCACCGCAGAAGTGGGCGTCACCGCGACCTGTCGACTGGACCGCGCCGGCGTGGCGGGTACTGCCGTCCCCTGTACCGGTGGCACGTTCAAGCCCGCCCTCAGCGGCGACACGACGTACGTCGTGGTGGTGCAACTGCTCGACGCGGCCGGCAACGTGAGCGCCCCGACGACGACATCGCCGTACACCTTGGACACCGTCGCCCCGCTCACCCCAGCAGTTTCCGGGCCGTCCGGCACTGGGAACGCGAGCACTGTCACCTGGACGTGGCTCAGCGAGGCCGGCGCCACCAGCACCTGCCAGCTGGTGCAGGCCGGGATCGCCGGTGCGCCGTCGGCCTGCACCAGCGGGCAGCCGGTGACGCTGTCCAGCGATGCGACCTACAGCCTGCAGGTGACGGTGACGGATGCGGCCGGCAACGCGAGCCCGAGCGGCTCCAGCGTGGCCTACCTCCGTGACGCCACGCCCCCGGCTGCCCCTGTCGTGCTCACTCCGCCGAGCCCGTCGAGCGCAGCGATGCCCAGCTTCATGTTTACCGTCGAGGCCGGTACGGCAACGGCATGCCGCGTCACCCACGACGGAGCTCTCGTGAAGGACTGGGTGCCCGGCTGCACCAGCCCGCACGTCGTCGACCTCACCGGCGCCCCCGAAGGCAGCTACCTGCTGGAGGTGCGGTCCACCGACGCCGCCGGCAACACCGGCCCCGTCGGGGCCTCTCTGCCGTATGTCCTGGACACTGTCGCACCCGACGCCCCCGTCGTGACGATCGCACCGGGCCCGTCCCAGAACAGCATGCCCACGGTGACCTGGACCGGGGAGGCGGGCACCGTGGCGACCTGCCGCCTGGTCGTCAACGGGGTCGCTCGCCCGACCACGACCACCTGCTCGAGCCCCTGGCAGCCGACGCTCGACGTGGACGGTCAATGGTCGGTGCGGGTGCGCCTGTTCGACGCGGCCGGTAACCGGAGCCTGCCGGGCATCAGCGGTGGCTACGTCCTGGACACCACGCCACCGGTCATGCCGGTGGTGACGGCTCCGGCCAGCCCGGGCCGCAACCCGCTGCCGTCCTGGTCGGTGGTCGTCGAGTCGGGTACGACGACCGAGTGTCGCCTCACCTCCGGTGCGGGCTCGGTGCTCACCGACTGGACCCGGTGCGTTCTGCCCTACACGACGGACCTGACCGGTGTGGTGGACGGCAGCTACTCCCTCGCGGTGCGGGCCACCGACGCGGTCGGGCTGGTCAGCCCGATCGGCTCGGCGAGCTACCTGCTGGACCGGACTGCACCTTCGGCACCGGTCTTCGTCAACCCGCCCACCTCGCCGGCCCGAGGCCGCGCGCTGACGTTGACCTTCACGGCCGAGGCCGGTGCGACCTTGACCTGCCGGCTGACCAGTGGCGCGACCGTGGTCAGCCCGGACACGACCTGCACCAGCCCGCTGGCTGTGAACCTGAACGGTCTGCCGGATGGCAGCTACACGCTGTCGGCCCGCGCCACCGACGCGGCCGGCAACAGCGGGGCCGCCCAGACCATCGTCTACGTCCTGGACACGACCGCCCCCGCTGCCCCCGTGCTCACCACTGGCCCGGCCGCGACCGGACCGGACCGCAGCCCGAGCTGGGCCTTCACGGTGGCAGCCGACGCGACGGTGACCTGTCGGCTGTCGGGCTCCACCGTCGGGACCGTCAAGATCGACACCTCCTGCAGCAGCCCTTTCAACGGCGACCTCAGTGCCCGCCCCGACGACACGTACACGTTCACCGCGGTGGCTACGGACGCGGCCGGCAACACGAGCATCCCGCTCGGCACGAGCTACGTCCTGGACGCCACCGCGCCCACCACCGCCCACGTCATCGGGCCGGTCTCCCCCGGAAGCAACATCAGCCCGTCCTGGCTGGTCACGTCGACCGAGGGTCGGATTGAGTGCCGCCTGGTGAAGGGTGCGAGCATCCTTGTCCGCGACTGGGCCGGCTGCGGCCCGACGTTCAGTACGCAGCTCGCCAGTGACGGGACCTACACGCTGTCGGCGCGGGTCGTCGACGTGGCCGGCAACGTGTCGGCCGAGGTCGCCAGCCGCTACGTCCTCGATACGACGCCGCCGCCGGCAGCGTCCCTGACCATCCCCGCGTCACCGTCGACAGACCGGGCCCCGACCTGGACGGTGGCCTCGGCCGACCCGGGCGTCACAGCGGCCTGCGAGGTCCTCGGCCCGACCGGTGCGGTTTCCCAGGCGTTCGCCCCCTGCTCGGTGAGCGCGGGCGGCGCGCCCTTGGACCTCAACCTGCGCACCGCTGCCGACGGGCGGTGGACGCTCGTCGTCCGCCTTACCGATGCAGCCGGCAACATCGGCCCCGACGCCAGCGGCAGCTATGTCCTAGACACGTCCCCCCCCAGCGCCGTCCTGATCAGCAGCGTACCGGCCTCGCCCGATGCGAGCCCGACGCCGGCATGGCAGGTCGTCGGCGACAGCGACAGCGTCCTGGAGTGCCGCCTGACCGGCCCGAGCCTGACCTCGCCGGGCTTTGCACCGTGCACCGCCACACCGGGCGTACCTGGCGCCGGCTCCTTCGCGGCTGACCTGACCACCCGCCCGGACGGCACCTACATCTTGTCCGTCCGTAGCCGGGACGCCGCGGGCAACGTCGGCCCGGAGACCACCGGCTCCTACCTGCTCGACCGGGTCCCGCCTTCGACGCCCGAGCCGCCGGTGACGGCCGTGGCCCTGTCGCAACAGCCGGTCGTGACGTGGGGGTTCACCGTCGACCAGGGCGCTACCGCACTGTGCACCCTGAGCTCCGCCACCGCGGTGGTCCAGCCTGAGCAGGTCTGCACCTCCCCGTGGACCACGGATCTCACCAGCGCGCTGGACGGCTCGTACACGCTGTCGCTGCGGGCCGTCGACGTCGCCGGCAACAGCTCCGGCTCGGTCGGCACCCGCTACAACCTCGACCGCACCGCACCGCTTCCTCCGTCGATCATCCACAACCCAGGCACCCCCGGTCCGGACCCGTTGCCGTACTGGGTCTTGCGGCCCAGTGAGCCGGGCGGGCACCTCGAGTGCGAGCTGGTCGGGACCGACCGCACGCCGGTCTGGGCCAGCTGCACCGACCGGGTCGCCTACGACCTGGGCACGGCCACTGCTGGCACCTACCAGCTGCAGGTGCGCGAGTACGACGACGCCGGCAATGTCTCGTCGGTCGTGACGTCTGAGACCTACGTGTTCGACCTGACGGCACCTCCGACGCCGCGGGTGTTGTCGCCCGACATCTCCCCGAGCAACAACCCCGCGCCGGTCTTCCACATCGAACGTAAGGCGGGCGACACCGACACCCGCACCCTGAGGTGCAGCGTCACGCGCAAGGACGGCCTGAGCGCCACCGCGTCACCGTGCGACTTCGGCGACAATCGCGTCGAGCTGCTCGATGTGGCGCCCGACTCCGAGTTCGACGTCATCTTGACCGTCAACGGCGTCGACGAGCTGGGCAACGTCAGCGGTAAGGAGTCGGCAATCTACAAGTTCGACAACCGGCCACCGCCGGCACCGCTGATCCGCGCGCTCGACGTGAGTGCCGGCCTGTCGCCGAAAAGAGCCTGGAGCTTCGCGGGTTCGGACGACACCGTCGCTTTCATGTGCACCTTGAGCAGGAAGGGGTCGGTGCCGCGGCCCTCGACCGACTGCGCCTCGCCGCAGGACCTCACCTTGGCGACGCCTGGCGAGTGGACGCTGTCAGTCACCGCCCGGGACGCAAGCGGCAACGTCTCACCGGCGGCGACCTCGACCTACACCTACCTGCCGCCCGTACCCGTGGTCACGTCGGTGAGGGCACCGGTCGCTGGGGCGAACAGCACTCCCACCTGGACGTTCAGCGTCCCACGTGACTACACCGCCTCCTGCCTCGTCTCCGACGCCGGCGGTACGACGGTCGCGCGGGCCGACTGCTCCCGGGGGAGCTTCACGGCCTCCCTGGTGGGCCTGGCAGAGGGGACCTACACCCTGTCGGTCCAGCTCAGCGACGCCTTCGCGAACGACGGCCGGTACGGCATCGGCTCGGCCTATCGCTACGTCCCGAGAAGAAACCTCGATGGTCACCTCGGTCAGCCGGGTCCGACCACCGGTCCGGGGCCGGTCGTGCTGCCGCCCGGCGGGCCACGGCCGCCGTCGATCCTGCCGCCGCCGAACTCCCCAGGGAACCCGACCATCGTCCCAGCCGGGCCCGTCGTCCGGCCACCGTCCAACCGGGGCGCCCACCCGACGGTCGTGGCCCTCGCCGGATCGCTCACCTCCTTGCCCAAGACCGATGGGTCGAAGCCCACCGCGGCCGGGACGATTCTTGTCCCGGGTGGATTCCTGCCCCGGCAAGTACCCAAAGCGATCGCGGACACCGTGGTCGCCGCCATCGGCAAGCCCACGATCCCACTGCTCCTGCTGCTCGTCGTGGTTGGCTTCCTGCTGTTGCAGAACCAGATTGACCGACGTGACCCGAAACTGGCCTCCGCGCCGGTCGGAGCCGAGCCCGAGCTCGACTTCGGCCCTGTCAGAGGGCCCGGCGACCCGCGCGGAGGGGGGACGCCCGCATGAGCCGCACCGCTGCCCTGCCCGCCGACGCCGTCCCGGTCGGCGAGCGCTTCCGGATCATGCAGTACGCCCGGCTCATGGCGGGCGTGCTGGTGCTCGCCGTCTACGCCCTGGCGCGCCAGACGCTGCTCCCCG
This sequence comes from Frankiales bacterium, assembly GCA_043740815.1. Taxonomy (GTDB): domain Bacteria; phylum Actinomycetota; class Actinomycetes; order Mycobacteriales; family SCTD01; genus RYN-111. The sequence goes on from JAYUBO010000012.1 coordinate 19,883, forward strand.
ACCACGGCGTGGTCGTGACCTGGACCCTCGGCTACCTGGCCGTGACCGCCGGGGTGGAGGTGCTGTTCCGGCTGCTTCCCAAGGGCACGCTGCTGCTGCTCAGCGGCATGCTCATGATCGACGGGATCTGGCTCGCGTGGGCCGCCTACCTCACGGGTGGGGCGTCCAGCCCCTTGCGCTACGTGATGCTCATCCACCTCGGCGCGGTGTGCCTGATCGCGTCGTACCGGACCGGTATCAAGCTCGCGGTCTGGGACTCGCTTTTGCTGTTCACCATCCGCAACGCGATCGCCGGCAAGGTCCTCGTCGAGACCGCCCCGCCGCGGCTGGTCTACGGCAAACCCGACCAGCAGCTGGCGATCTTTGTCGTGATGCTCTGGCTGGTCGCGATCTCCACATCGACCCTGTCGGCGATCAACGAGCGGGAGCTCCGTCGCCGCCGTGGTGACCTAGAGGCTCTGACCCAGCTCGCCGAGCAGATCGAGCGCACCGATGACCCGTCCTCGGTCGCTCGCACCCTGCTTGACGCTGCCGTGTCGACCTTCGACTTCCCCCGCGGCGTCGTCTTGGCAAGCTCCGAGGGCAACCTGCCGCTGCTCGCCTCCTTCGGCCTGAGCGAACAGACAGCTCGCCGACCCGGCCGGCCCGGAGCGAGCGTCGTCATCGCCGAGGCCCAGGACGCCAAGGCCACCCTGCTCGTGCGCGGACTCGACACCGTGGCTGACCCCTGGCTGGCCCGTCTGCTACCCGGTGCGAGGAACCTGGTGGTGGTCCCGCTGTTCGCCGAGGGTCGGCCGCTCGGGGCCCTGGTCGTCGAGCACGACGGAGGGGCCCGCATCGAGCGCCGGGTCGTCTCGGGCCTGGAGCGCTCAGGGTCCTATGCCGCTCTTGCGCTGCGCAATGCCTGGCTACTCGAACAGGTCCAACGGCTGGCCGCCACCGACGGCCTCACCAAGATCGCGAACCGACGTACCTTCGAGGCTGCCCTAGATCGTGAGGTTGCCCGCGCGACCCGCAGTGCCGAGCGAGTGAGCCTCGTCATGGTCGACATCGACAACTTCAAGCTCCTCAACGACACCTACGGCCACCAGGCTGGCGACGAGGTCCTGCGCAATGTCGCGGCAGCGCTGTCATGCGAGTGCCGCGACTTTGACACCGCGGCGCGGTACGGCGGGGAGGAGTTCGCGGTGATCCTGCCCGGCTGCGGACCGGAGGAGGCGTACGACATCGCCGAGCGACTGAGGGTCGCGGTGTCCCTTGCCGCTTCCGTCGTGCCCATCACGGCCAGTGCCGGCGTGTCGACCTACCCCTCGCACGCCCACCACGCCGACACACTGGTGCGGGCGGCCGACGAGGCGCTGTACGCGTCCAAGCACGCCGGCCGCAACCGGACCAGCCTGGCGCTCGAGCTGCCGATGATGGCTCCGGTCCCCGCGCTGCTGCGCCGCGTGGCTGACTAGAATTGAGGGAGACTTCTTCCCCCGACCCGATGGGAGCCTCCATGGCGACCGACCTGTTCGCGACCCTCTCGACCAATCACGGTGACATCCGCGTGCAGTTGCTCCCCAACCATGCCCCGAAAACGGTCAAGAACTTCGTCGGCCTCGCGGACGGCAGCGGCGAGTGGACGGACCCGAAGACCGGCAAGAAGGGTGCGGGCCCCCTGTATACCGGAACCACCTTCCATCGCGTCATCAGCGGCTTCATGATCCAGGGTGGCGACCCGCTCGGCACCGGCACCGGCGGTCCGGGGTACCGGTTCAACGACGAGATCCACCCGGAGCTGCAGTTCTCCAAGCCCTACCTGCTCGCGATGGCTAACGCCGGCCCCGGCACCAACGGCTCGCAGTTCTTCGTCACCGTCGGCGCGACCCCGTGGCTGAACGCCAAGCACACGATCTTTGGTGAGGTCGCGGACGCCGCTTCCCGCGCCGTCGTCGACGCGATCGCCGCCGTCAAGGTCGGCCAGGGTGACCGGCCCGCCGAGGACGTCGTCATCTCCGCCATCACCGTTGAAGAGGTCGCGTCCTGACCGAGCAGTCCCTGGTGTCGGTCTGCTACCGGCACCCCGACCGGGAGACCTTCGTCGGCTGTTCGCGCTGCGGACGGCTGATCTGCCCGGAGTGCATGCGTCCCGCGTCTGTCGGTTTCCAGTGCCCGTCCTGCGTCAAGCAGGGTGCCGCCTCCGTCCGTCGTCCGACCGCTGCCTACGGCGGTGGGGCCGTGTCGGCGCCGGCGGTGACGTACACACTGATCGGGATATGCGTCCTGTTCTTCCTGGTCACCACCGGCTCAGGGACCGGGCTGCTGTTCGGGGGGAACCCGTCCTCGATCTTCCAGCGGCTGGCGCTCGCGCCGACCGCGCATGCGACCTTCACGGACGGGCAGTTCGCGGGCTTCGCGGACGGGGTGGCTCAGGGCCAGTACTACCGGCTGGTCACCTCGACCTTCCTGCACTTCGGGATCGTGCACATCGCCCTGAACATGTACTGCCTGTTCTTACTCGGCCCGGCCCTCGAGGTGGCTTTCGGGCGGTTGCGCTTCATGGCTCTCTATCTGGTGTCAGGGCTCTCGGGGTCGGCGCTGTCCTACGCACTCGGCCCGTCCAACGAGCAGGCGGCTGGCGCGTCCGGAGCGGTCTTTGGGCTGTTCGCGGCGTTCTTCGTCCTGCAGCGCAAGCGCGGCGGGGACGTCACCCAGATCGGTACGACGATCGCCATCAACTTGGCCATCTCGTTCGCTGCGTCGAGCTACATCGACTGGCGCGGTCATGTCGGCGGCCTGATCGGCGGCGCCCTGGTAGCTGCTGCGATCGTCTACGCCCCGGCGGGTGGCCGCCGCGTGACGCTGCAGGCCTTGGGCACCGTGGCCGTTCTCGGCGTCGTCGTCGCCATCGTCGCGCTGCGTACCGCAAGCCTCACCGCGACGTGAGGATCCAGCACCACCGCTGCTGAGCCGACGGGCGCAGCGGGTGGGGTCCGGCCGTACCTATGCTCCGAGGTCGGCTCGTAGCGCCTCCAGCTCTTCCAGGACCAGATACGGCGCTGCCCCCAGTCGTCGTCGGCCCAGCACGACCACGCGGGCGCCGAGGTCCACCTCGAGCAGGGGTGCCCGCCGGTCGGTGACGATGCGCAGCCTCTCGACGTCCGCCCAACGCGCCTGCACCCGGGCCAGGCCGTCGACAATGATCAAGCCGTCCCGGTCCGCGACGACGGTCGGCCGCAAAAACAGGTCACGCAGTCCGACGGCGAGTACGACGGTCGCTCCCAGCGCCAGCAGCAGCCGCCCTAACGGATCGACAAGCGTCAAACCCGCCAGCAGCACGAACGCCGCGCCCACCTCGAGCGCCCCCACCCACGCGGTGGGACCACGGGCCAGCCTTTCGGGGAGATTGGAGCTCAAAGATGTCCACACTGTGGAGATCTTCTGGGGAGAACTACACAAGTGTGAGTCTGATTGCTTTGCGCGCCCACGACGTCGGCGCGCTCGTGCCAGCGCTTCAGCGCCACTGGGTGGAGAGCCCGAAGCCGGCGATGATGAAGCCGAAGCCGATCAGCAGATTGCTGTTGCCGAGGCCGCCGACGACCGGCATGTCCTGTCCGGCGAGGTAGAACGTGACCAGCCAGACGACGCCGATCAGGAACAGCGCGAGCATGGCGGGAGCGAGCCAGACCGGGCTGGGGCCTTTCTTCTTCAAGCCACCGACCGGGGTCGGCGGCGTGTACACGGCTTTTTTGCGCTTCTTGGACTCGGGCACGCCGCCTCCTAGGTCGTCCGGGAGCGGTTAGCGTAACGGTCGAGGGCCCCAAGCTGCGGCCACCAACCCATAGGCGGGTGACATGAGCGAGGACGCAGGCCCGACCGGGCCGGGCCGAATGTGGCGCTGGCTCGTTCCGGTGACTGCCCTCGGCGCAGGGCTGCTGTTCGCGGCGAGTGCCTCGACGGCGCAGGGGACGGACCTGCGGGCCGGCCGGTTCAGCCAGCTGACGGACCTCATCAACTCGGCCTCGGACAGCGTCGCCACGCAGGAGAAGGACGCCGCCGCCCTGCGCCGGGCGGTCGCTCAGGACGGCCAGATCGCCGCATCTGCCTCGTCGACGGTGGCGAAGGAGAGGGCCCGTGGCGACGCACTCGCCGGGGCGGCCGGGATGGCTGCGGTCACCGGCCCTGGCCTGACCGTGTCGCTCAACGACGCGCGCCGCCCCAAGGACGGTGAGCCGCAGGCGAGCAGCAACCCTGACGACCTGGTCGTGCACCAGCAGGACGTGCAGTCGGTGCTGAATGCGCTATGGGTCGGCGGGGCCGAGGCCGTCACGTTGATGGGCGAGCGGATCGTGTCGACCAGCTCGGTGCGGTGCGTGGGCAACACCCTGCTCATCCAGGGCCGGCTCGTCGGCCCACCGTTCGTGTTACGGGCCATCGGCAACGCCAGCGTGATGCGTGCTGCGCTCACTGCCGAGCCGGGCGTGTCCCTGTTCCAGCGGTATGTGAGGAACTACGGACTGGGCTACTCCGTCACCTCCGCCACAACCCTGCACCTGCCCGCCTATGACGGTCCCTTGGACCTCGCACACGTCACGCGCACGGCCCCGTGACGGTCCCGGTGTCGGCCGGCAACCGGCTCCGCTGGCTGCTGCGGGGCCTCGGGCAGCTGCTGATCACGGCCGGTGTGGTGGTGTTGTTGTTCTGCGTGTACGAGCTGAAGGTCACCAACCTCTACACCGAGCAGCAGCAAAAGACCCTCGACACCCAGCTGGCCCGGGAGTGGGCGACGCCGCCCCTCCCGCCGGTACGAAAGCCTGATCAGGTCCGGCTCGCCGCCTTCGACGACGGTGCCGGAATCGCCCGGATCTACCTGCCGACCCTCGGACGCGACCAGGTGCACGTCGTCGTCGAGGGCGTCACCCACGAGGACCTGAAAAAGGGACCCGGCCACTACCCGGGAACGGCCGTTCCCGGAGCGGTGGGCAACATGGTGGTCAGCGGCCACCGCACAACCTACGGGGCCCCGTTCAACCGCCTCGACGAGCTCCGCCCCGGCGACGCGGTGGTCATCGAGACGCGCACGTTCTTCTTCACCTACCGCGTCACCGGCACCACGATCGTGTCGCCCGACGCCCTCGGGGAGACCGATCCCGTGCCGAACCACCCGGGGCAGGTCGCCACCCAACGGCTGCTCACACTCACGACCTGCAACCCCAAGTACTCCGCGCGCACCCGCTTGGTGGTCCGGGCCCTGCTCGAGGTACCGCTCGCGAAGGGCAAGGGCGTCGTACCCCCTGCCTTGCAGGGGCGCTGATGTACGCCTGGATCTGGCGGCACCTGCCCGGGCCGCTCGCGGTGCGGCTCGGTGAGCTGCTCGTCCTGCTCGCAGCGGCCGTGGCTCTGCTGTTCTTCGTGGTGTTCCCGAGGGTCGAGTCACTGCTCCCCTACTCGGACGTGACCGTGAAGCAGCAGCCGGCAGCCGCCTCACCCTCTCCCTGACGCCCTGCGTTCATGTCACACTTTCAGCGGCCGCTGCGCCCTGGCCCCTCGTGCGTTGTTTCACGTTCCCCGCTGTATGCCCCTGTCGTGCTCTGAGAGGCGTTGCTTTGCCCGGCCCCAGCCCGTCCACCGCCCGTCCCCCGCGAAACAAGGCGCGGGTGACCTATGACGGCCAGCCGTGGCTGGACAGTTACCCGCCTGGGGTGCCCACGTCCTATGACTTCCCGACCTTCGCGCTGACCCGTCTGCTCGACGACGCGGCCGGTTCCTTTCCCGGCAATGTGGCGCTGGCCTTCCTGGGCGCGAAGACGACCTACCAGGAGCTCAAGAGCCAGGTCGACCTGTTTGCCGGCGCACTGGCCGGCCTCGGCGTGACCAAGGGTGATCGGGTTGCACTGGTACTCCCGAACTGCCCGCAGAACGTCATCGCCTTCTTTGCGACGCTGCGCCTGGGTGGGGTGGTCGTCGAGCACAACCCGCTCTACACCGAGGGCGAGCTCGCCCACCAACTCGCCGACTGCGGTGCCAAGGTCGTCGTCTGCCTGGACCGGGTGTACGAGACGGTTGCCAAGGTCAAGAAGACCACCGCCCTCGAGCATGTCATCACGACCTCCCTGTTCGACTACCTGCCGAAACGCGACCAGCTCAAGCTGCGCCTGCCGGTGACAAAGGCCAAGAAGGCGCGCGCCGAAATCGCTGCCGTTCTGCCCAAGGGCGCGGCCATCAAGGACTTTCGCACGCTCATCAAGGGTGCCGCCGCGCAGCCCCGCCAGACCACTGTCCAGCCTGGCGACCTCGCCTTGCTTCAGTACACCGGCGGTACGACGGGCCTGTCCAAGGGCGCCATGCTCAGCCACCGCAACCTGGTCTCCAACGCGTACATGAACCGGCTCTGGGACACCGAGGCGCAGGCCGGCAAGGAGATCACCCTCGCGGTGCTCCCGTTGTTCCATGCCTACGGCCTGACCGTCGCGATGACCAACACGATCCTGCTCGGTGGCACTCTGGTGCTCCTGCCGCGCTTCGACCTGAACCTGGTCCTGAAGGCCATCGACCAGTGGCAGCCGACGCTGTTTCCCGGTGTCCCGCCGATCTACAAGGCCATCGCCGACAGTCCCAAGGCAAAGCAGCACGACCTACGCAGCATCCGCCTGTGCGTGTCCGGCGCGATGAAGCTGCCTGTCGAGGTGGCGGAGCAGTTCACTGCGATGTCCGGCGCGGTCCTGATCGAGGGCTACGGGATGACGGAGACCTCCCCCTCTACGCACGCCAACCCGATCAGCGGCGGTGCCAAGCCCGGCAGCATCGGCTTGCCTTTGCCCGGCACGAAGTGCAAGATCGTCGATCAGGACGACTCCTCGAGGCTCGTCCCCGTCGGTCAGCCCGGTGAGCTCGCGATCGCCGGACCGCAGGTTTTCTCCGGCTACTGGGGTCGTGCCAGCCAGGAGGGCGTCTTCACCTCCGACGGCTACGTCCTCACCGGGGATGTCGCGGTCATGGACGACGAGGGTTTCTTCACCATCGTCGACCGCAAGAAAGAGCTCATCATCGCGGGCGGGTTCAACATCTACCCGTCCGAGGTGGAGGAGGTCTTGTTCGCCCTGCCCGGCGTTGCCGACGCCGTGGTCATCGGTGTCCCCGACACCTACCGCGGTGAGACGGTCAAGGCGTTCGTCGTCCGCGCCCCCGGCGCGGCGCTCACCGAGGACGACGTCGTTGCTCACTGCGCGGCGTCCCTGACGGCGTACAAGGTGCCGAAGCTGGTGGAGTTCCGCGCCGAGCTGCCCCGCACCGTGGTCGGCAAGGTCTTGCGCCGGGTGCTCGTTGAGCAGGAGCGGGCGAAGGCCGCCACCGTAGGCGCGCCCGCGTCGGTGCCGCCGAACGCCCCCAAGGCTCGCGCCTCTGTTCGGACGGCCGCTGCGGCCGCGGTTGTCCCGGCCACATCGACCGCGAAGAAGGTCGCTGCCACCCCGACCGCGAAGGCGCCAGCGGTGAAGGCGCCAGCGGCGAAGAGCGCAGCCGTCAAGAAGGCCGCCGTGAAGGCTCCAGCGGTGAAGAAGGCCGCCGTGAAGCCGCGAGTCACCAAGGCGCCGGCGAAGCGGGCCCCTGGCAAGAAGGCCTGACCCCGGCAGGACAGCCGCCGGGTCGGGTACCGGAAACGCTGGCGCAGACGGGTGGAGAAGGCGAACCGGGCGTGCCCGGTAGCCCTGGCCACCAGCGGGAGGAGCAGCGAGCGTCGTACCTTAGGAGGGTGACTCGGGTACTGGTGGTCGACAACTACGACAGCTTCGTGTTCAACCTGGTGCAGTACCTGGGGCAGCTGGGGGCGGAGACGGTCGTGTTGCGCAACGACGTCGTCAGCCACAAGGACGTCACCGGCTACGACGGGGTGTTGCTGTCGCCGGGGCCGGGTGCGCCGGAGCAGGCCGGCGCCTCGATCGAGCTGGTCGGTGCGTGCGAGGACGTGGGTGTCCCCCTGCTCGGCGTCTGTCTCGGGCACCAGGCGATCGCCGTGGCGCACGGCGCGACGGTCAGCCGGGCACCCGAGCTGCTGCACGGCAAGACCAGCGAGGTCCACCACCAGCACGCCGGCGTGCTCCACCCGCTCCCCTCTCCCTTCACGGCGACCCGCTACCACTCACTGGCGGTCGAGCAGGACACGCTGCCGGCGGAGCTGACGGTCACGGGCCGGACCGCGGGCGGGGTCATCATGGCGCTACGGCACCGCGACAAGCCGGTCGAGGGCGTGCAGTTCCATCCGGAGTCGGTCCTGACCCAGGGCGGGCACCTGCTCCTGGCGGCGTGGCTTCAGCAGTGCGGCGACCCGCACGCCATGGGACTGGCACCGGCCCTCGCCAGCCGGGTCGAGGAAAAACGCCTGTCCGCGTTTGCCTGAACGAGCCCTCGAGAACGTCCAGACGCAGCGACCCATGGACCCCAAAAGACAGCAGGACGGGAGTCAGGGAGTCGGCGTCGCTGCGGGGGCGGGAGTGGCCGACGGTGCCGGAGTCGGCGGGGGCGGGGGCGGGGGAGCCTGCGCGACGTCGATGATGACGTTGGAACCTCGCAGCGCGAGGGTGTTGACGGGGCTCTGCTGCAGCACCGTGCCCGGCGGGCTGGTCGAGGCCAACTGGCGCACCCCGATCGCGAAGCCGGCTGCGCCGAGCTGCTGGATGGCGACGTCCATGGGCAGTCCCCGTACGTCCGGCACCTGAACGTTGCCGGAGGCGACCACGATCGTGACGGTGGTGCCGGTAGCGAGCCGGGTGCCTTGCTTGGGCAGCACGTCGAGGACCTGCCCGGCGGGCAGGTTGCCGTCGCGGGGTAGGACCTTCGTGCGCAGTTTGGAGGCGGTGAGGTCGGCCTCAGCCTCGGTCTGCGAGCGTCCCAGGATCACCGGCACGGTGGTCAGCTCGAGCCCGCGGGAGACCGTGAGGTCCACCGTGCCGCCCTTGGGGACGTAGAAGTTCTTGTCCGGGCTCTGGGCCAGGACAGTGCCGACCGGCTCGTCGTGGAAGACGCCGGTGACCTTGTCGACGCGCAACCCGACCGCGGCAAGTTGCCGGGTCGCGTCCGCCTGGGACCGCCCCACGACCGACGGCGGCTTGATGAGGTTGTTGTCGTTGCCGAGCAGGGCGTGCACGAGCAGCCCTGAACCGATCGCGACGACCAGCAGCAGCAGTCCGAACAGCGTGTAGCCCAACGCCCGGCTGCGCTCCTCGCGAGCGACGGCGGTGGGCAAGCCCGGTAGTGGGGCGCCGTTCAGCAGGACGGGCGTCGCCAGCACCGGCTGGCCGGCGGCGGCCCGGAGCAGGTCCTCGCGCATCTCCAGCGCGCTCTGGTAGCGGTTGGCGGGGTTCTTGGCCATCGCCTTGAGCACCACTGCGTCGACGTCACCTGACAGACTGGGGTCGTACTCTGTCGGCGGGACAGGGTCCTCGCGGACGTGCTGGTAAGCCACCGCCACCGCAGAGTCGCCGACGAAGGGCGGTGACCCGGTCACGAGTTCGTACAACAGGCAGCCGGCCGAGTAGATGTCTGACCGTGCATCCACGTGTTCGCCACGGGCCTGCTCGGGGGACAGGTAGGCGGCCGTCCCGATGACCGAGGCGGTTTGCGTCATCGTCGAGGAGTTGGCCGCGGCGGCCCGGGCGATTCCGAAGTCCATCACCTTCACCTCGCCGCGCGCGGTGAGCATGACGTTGGCCGGCTTGATATCGCGGTGGACCATCCCGGCGGCGTGCGCGACGTCGAGCGCGGAGCACACGTCGGCGGTGACCTCGAGCGCCCGCTCCGGGAGTAGCCGTCCCTCGGTGTTGAGCAGGTCGCGCAGGGTCTGGCCGTCGACGTACTCCATCACGATCCACGGGACGCCCTGCTCGTCCTCGCCGGTGTCGTAGACAGCAACGACGCTCGGGGCGTCAAGCGACGCGGCCGACTGGGCCTCTCGACGGAAGCGGGCTTGGAACGCCGGGTCGCGGGCCAGGTCCTGACGCAACACCTTGATCGCCACGTCCCGTCCCAGGCGCACGTCGGTGCCGTGCCGCACTTCGGCCATGCCGCCGCGCCCGATCACGTCACCGACGGAGTACCGCCCGCCCACGAGCTCGGTCACGGGCTGACCCTCATCGACCGAGCACCGCCCGCATCACGTCCCGGGC
>JAYUBO010000013.1:0-8317 GCA_043740815.1 Frankiales bacterium
GTACCGAATCCGCTGAACAGCGCACCCTCGGCGGCGAGGTCGAGGTCGGCGTCGGCCATGACGACGAGCGGGTTCTTGCCGCCGAGCTCCAGGCACGGGTTCTGCAGGTGCTTGCCGCACAGGGCGCCGATCTGCGCGCCGACCTCGGAGGACCCGGTAAAGCCGACCTTGTTGACCAGGCCTTGCTCGAGAGCCAGCGACAGCCCTTCAAAGGTGGTGGGGCCATCGGCGTGGACGGTGTTGAGGACACCGGCGGGCAGGCCGCCGGCGACGAAAATCCGAGTCAGGGCGTCGCCGAGCGCAGCGGCGTAGTCGGCCGGCTTCCAGACCACGGTGTTGCCGCAGAGCAGGGCTGGCACGAGGTACCAGGCGGGCACGGCCACGGGGAAGTTGCCGGCCGTGATGATGCCCGCCACGCCCACGGGCACCCGGAAGGTGAACAGCTGCTTGTCACGCATCTCCGACGGCACGGTCTGCCCGTAGAGCCGGCGGCCCTCACCGAGGAAGAAATCGCAGGTGTCGACGATCTCCTGGACCTCACCGAGAGCCTCCGCGCGCGGCTTGCCGACCTCCCGGACGATCAGGTCTGCCAGCGCCGAGGCGTTGGCCTCCACCAGACGGCCGATCTGGGCGATGACGCGACCACGGACGGGCGCGGGAGTGTCAGCCCAGGCTGGCTGCGCCGCCCGGGCGCAGGCAAAGGCATCGACGAGCTGCGCGGCCGACGCGAGAGAGACCTCGGCGACGACGTCGGTGAGCTGGGCAGGGTTGAGCGAGGTGAAGGTGCCTGCCTCGCCAGGCACGGAGGCACCGGCGACGAAGGACTGGATGGTGCTGGTCACGAGGTTTGTTCCAAGCGGGTCAGGACGCGGTCGACGGCGGCGACGCCGGCCTCGAGCTCGACCTCGGTGACGGTGAGTGCGGGACGGAAGCGGATGCTGCGGGTACCGCAACCCAGCAGCAGGACTTTCTCGTCGTCGCGCAACATGCCGAGAGCGGCATCGCGAGACCCTTTCCCGGGCAGGGAGAACGCACACATCAGACCACGACCTCGGACGTCGGTGACCATGTCGTGGCGGTCGGCGAGCCCCCGAAGCAGGGTCATCAAGTGGTCTCCGGCGACGGCCGCACGGGCGATCAGGCCATCTGCTTCGATCACCTCGAGAATGCGTCGGGCGCGGACCATGTCCACCAGCGAGCCACCCCAGGTGGAGTTGATGCGCGAGGACGTGTGGAAGACGTTGTCGGGGACGTCGTCGACCCGACCGCCGGCCATCACGCCACAGACCTGGGTCTTCTTGCCGAAGGCGACGACGTCGGGCTGGACACCGAGCTGCTGAAAGGCCCACGCCGTGCCGGTCAAGCCGCAGCCGGTCTGCACCTCGTCCAGAACGAACAGCGCGTCGTGCTCATGGCAGAGGATCTGCATGGCTTGCAGGAAGGCGGGGCGGAAATGGTGGTCGCCGCCCTCGCCCTGGATCGGCTCCATGACGAAACAGGCGATGTCGTGGGGGTGCTGCTCGAAGGCGGCCCGCGCAGCGGCCAGCGCTTCTGCTTCCCGCTCGACGACGTCAGCGGTCGAGGACAGATACGGCGAAGGAATCCTTGGCCACGCGAAGTGCGGGAACCGCTCGACCTTGACCGGGTCGGTGTTGGTGAGAGACAGCGTGTAGCCGCTGCGTCCATGGAAGGCCTCACGCAGGTGCAGCACCTTGGTGCCGAGCGCGGGGTCGATTCCGTGCGCCTCATTCCACCGGGACTTCCAGTCGAAGGCCACCTTGAGGGCGTTCTCCACAGCGAGGGCGCCACCCTCGACGAAGAACAGGTACGGCAGCCCCGGGTCGCCAAGGACCCGCGCGAACGTGGCGACGAACCGGGCCATCGCCACCGTGTACACGTCGGAGTTCGACGGCTTGTTGCGGGCCGCTTCGAGCAGGTCCGCGGTGAAGGCCGCGTCGTCGACGACCGCCTCGTGGTTCATCCCGAGCGCACTGGAGGCGAAGAAGGTGAACAGGTCGAGGTAGGCGTCGCCGTTGCGAGCGTCGACCAGCGTCGAGCCCTTCGAAGTGGCGAGGTCCAGGACGAGGTCGAACCCGTCGACCAGCAGGTGCTGACCGAGCAGGCCGTGGACGTCGGAGGGCGCGGGGGACACCGGAGCGATGACTGTCATTGCCGTAGCATAGCCGTGGTTCTTCCCGTTGACGACCACCTGAACGGGCGATTTGCCTGCCTGGCTGGGACCGGGACTAGGGTCCGACGGTGTCCTCGACTCTGTACCGCCGCGGCCGTGTCCGCTCGCCCACAGATCCGTTCGCCACCGCGCTGCTCGTCCAGGACGAGGCGGTCGTCTGGGTCGGCCAAGAGCCGGCCGCCGAGGCGTTGAGCCCGGACGTCACCGTCGAGCTGGACGACGCCTGGCTCGCGCCAGCCTTCGTCGACGCGCATGTCCACGCCACATCCACGGGGCTGGCCCTCACCGGGCTTGACCTCACCGGGACGACCTCCCTCGCGCAGGCGCTCCGGCTGCTGGAGGACCACTGCCGCCAAGCCCGCGGCGGGGTCGTGCTCGGGACCGGATGGGACGAGACCCGCTGGCCCGAGGGACGCCCGCCCACGGCCGCCGAGCTGGACCGCGCTTCGTACGGGGGAGTGGTCTACCTGGCGCGGACGGACGTGCACTCGGCCGTGGCCAGCAGCGCCCTGCTGGCAGCCTGCCCGCAGGCGCGCGCCCTGCCCGGCTTTGCCGGCGACGGCCTGGTCCGTCAGCAGGCCCACCACGAGGTACGTCGGACCGCGCAGGAGTCGGTCACGCCCTCCCAGCGCAGAAGGGCCCAAGTGGCCATGCTCGAGCGGGCGGCATCCCTCGGGATCGCGTGCGTCCACGAGTGCGGCGGGCCCGACATCAGTGGAGAGGACGACTTCACGGCCCTGCTCGCCCTCGAGCACGGGGTGGAGCGGATCGGCTACTGGGGAGAGCTGGGAGCGACGGCGAGGGCCATCGAGCTCGGTGCGATCGGCGCTGCCGGCGACCTGTTCGTCGACGGGGCCCTGGGCAGCCACACGGCGTGCCTGTCGGCGGCCTACGTGGACGCGGACGGGTCGGGGCACCAGTACCTGGTCGCCGAGCAGGTCGCCGAGCACGTGGTCGCCTGCACCCGCGCCGGTCTGCAGGCCGGCTTCCATGCCATCGGGGACCGGGCTCTGGAGGCGGTCACCGACGGCTACAGCAAGGCTGCCCAGGTCCTCGGGGCTGACGCCGTGCGCGCCGCCCGACACCGCGTGGAGCACGTCGAGATGGTCAGCCCGGAGCAGGTAGCGACCCTGGCTGCCCTGGGCGTCGTCGCGAGCGTCCAGCCGGTGTTTGACGCCCGGTGGGGCGGCGAGCGCGGGATGTATGCCCAGCGGCTCGGCAGGGAGCGGGCCCGGGCCATGAACCCGTTCGCCGCGATGAGTGCCGCCGGGGTCGCCCTCGCCCTGGGATCCGACACCCCCGTCACAGCCCTCGACCCGTGGGGGGCGCTGCGGGCCGCCGTACACCACCAGACCCCTGGCAGCGGATTGTCCGCGCGGGCAGCTTTCTCCGCCCACACCCGGGGGGGTTGGCGGGCCGCGCGACGTGACGAGGAGGGGGAACTCGTCCCGGGTGCGCCCGCGACCTTCGCCATCTGGGACGTCCCGGAGGAACTGGTCGTCCAGACCCCCGACGACCGGGTTGCCGGCTGGTCGACCGACTCCCGAGCGGGCGTGGCCGGGCTGCCCGACCTCGACGCGGCGGACCCACAGTGCTTACGAACCGTCATCTGCGGCCAGGACGCCTTTGCGAGGTCGTGAGGCGCCGCACACTCGACCAGGTGCGTCAAGGACCGAACGAACTATCTTTGACCCCTACCTGGTGACCACGCCGGGCCGTCTTGCGTTTCGGTCCTGTTCAGGCTGTTGACATCTTCCCGACGCCGCTCGGTAGGGTCGCGTTCTAACACGATGGACGACCTGCTCACGACCGGTTGTCTCGGCACCTCACCTGCGGCACCCGGTTCCTCGGATGTCCAACCGCAGGAGGGGGACCAGGGGCGGCCGGGCTCCGAGGACCCCGAGTTCCCGGAGCAGGTGAGCCGGCAGGGGGATCTAGACCCGGGCACTGGCCCGGTGGCCCAGTAGACAACGGCAACGCGCGCGGCAGCCAACCGCGACGGGGTCGGTCCGAAGGCGCCACCGAGCCGGTGCCGTGTCCGTTTCCCCGTCTGTCAGAGGCTCAGGCCTGCGAGCCGTTCCGCATCGTGACTGCCGCCAAGCGACACTGAGGCAGGATGGCGCGGTGCGTAGATCTGGCTCCCCGCGGCCCGGACAGCACCGTCGGCCGGACGGGCTCTGCCGGCTGCTGCTCGCTGCCTGCTCAGGGCTGCTGCTCGACCTTGCCTTCCCGCCGCACGACGTGTGGTGGCTCGCGCCGCTGTGCGTAGCGCTGCTCACCGCGTGCACCCGCGGGCAGTCCGGTCGGCGGGGTGCGCTGCTCGGCCTGCTTCACGGGCTGGGATTGTTCGTCCCGCTGCTGGTGTGGACCGGCACGATCGCCGGGCCAGCCGCGTGGCTCGTGCTCGCGCTGCTGGAGGCCTCGTTCCTCGCCCTGCTCGGTGCGGCCCTTGCCCTGACCAGCCGCCGGGTCGGCTGGCCCCTGTGGGCTGCGGTGCTGTGGGTGGCGCAGGAAGCGCTGCGCGACCGACTTCCGTTCGGCGGGTTCCCGTGGGGCCGACTTGCCTTCAGCCAGGGCCACACCCCACTGACACCGCTGGCCGCTCTCGGGGGCGCGCCGCTGGTCACGCTGGGCGTAGCCGCCCTCGGGACGCTGCTGGTCACGAAGCCGGGGCGGTGGAGCCTGCTCGGCCCGCTGCTCCTGGTCGCGGCCGCCGTGGTCCCGGTCCCCACAGCGGGGCCGGAGGTGACGGTTGCCATCGTTCAGGGGAACGTGCCGCGGCTCGGGCTGGATGCCTTCGCGCAACAGTCCGCGGTGCTGAACAACCACGCCCACGCGACCCACCAGCTCGCCGCGGGCGTCCGCTCCGGCCGGCTGCCACGGCCCGACCTGGTGATCTGGCCCGAGAACGCCTCCGACCTCGACCCCTACACCGACGCGCGGGCCGCCGCGGTCATCATGAGCGCCGTCCAGGACATCGGCGTGCCTGTCCTGGTGGGGGCCGTCACTGACGGGCCGGGCCGTCACATCAGCAACCGGGCGATCGTGTGGGACCCGACGACGGGGCCGGGCGCCAGCTACGTCAAGCGGCACCCGGTGCCGTTCGGTGAGTACATCCCGTATCGGTCGCTGGTCCGGCGGATCACCAGCAAGGTCGACCTGATTCCGCAGGACTTCGCGCGGGGGACGGCCCCCGGGGTGCTCACCGTCGGCCCCGTGCGGCTCGGTGACGTCATCTGCTTCGAGGTCGCCGACGACGGGGTGGTGCGTGACGTGGTGAACGCAGGGGGGAGGCTCTTGGTCGTGCAGACCAACAACGCGACGTTCGGCCGTAGCGGTGAGACCACTCAGCAGCTCGCGATGGGACGCCTGCGGGCGGTCGAGCACGGACGCACCGTCCTGGTCGCGGCCACCAGCGGGGTGTCTGCGGTGATCGCACCGGACGGTCGCCTGCAGGCTCGCTCGCAGGTGTTCACCCGGGACCTGATCGTCCAGCGGGTAGCCCTGCGCGAAGGCCGCACGCTGGCGACCCGGCTCGGTGGCTGGCCCGAGCTGGTCCTGTCGCTGCTGGGCCTGGGTGCGGTCCTGACGCGACGGCGTACGGGGGCGGCCACGTGACCGTGCTCGTGATCGTCCCCACCTACAACGAGCGGGACAACCTCGAGATCATCGCGGGCCGGCTGCACGAGGCGGTCCCGGACGCGCACCTGCTCGTCGTGGATGACAACAGCCCCGACGGAACGGGAGCCCTTGCCGACGAGGTGGCCGCGAAGCACGACTGGGCGCACGTGCTGCACCGCGCCGGCAAACAGGGCCTGGGGGCGGCCTACGTCGCCGGCTTCGGCTGGGCCAAGCAGCACGGGTACGACGTCGTCGTCGAGATGGACGCGGACGGCTCACACGCGCCGGAGCAGCTGCCCCGCCTGCTGGCCGCTCTCGAGCACGCGGACCTGGTTCTCGGCAGCCGCTGGGTCGACGGCGGCGCTGTCGTCAACTGGCCGCGCTCGCGCGAGCTGCTCAGCCGGGGCGGTAACGCCTACACCCGGCTGGCCCTGGGCCTGCCCTTGAAGGACGCGACCGGCGGCTATCGCGCGTACCGGCGGGAGATCCTCGACACCGTCCTGGCTTCGGGCGTGGCCTCACAGGGGTATTGCTTCCAGGTCGACCTGGCGTGGCAGATCTGGCGGGCCGGCCACCGGGTCGTTGAGGTCCCGATCACCTTCGTGGAGCGGGAACGGGGCGAGTCCAAGATGAGCCGGGCCATCGTCGTCGAGGCGCTCTGGCGGGTGACCGTATGGGGGTTCCGGAGCCGGCGGGGCAGAGGGGGGCGCTGATGCCACTCTTGCTGTTGGTGCTGTTCATCGTGGTGCCGGCGATCGAGATCTACATCCTGATCCAGGTCGGCCAGGTCATCGGCGTCCTACCCACGATCGTGCTGCTGCTCGTGGACGCCGCGTTGGGGACGTGGCTGTTCCGGCGGGAGGGGCGTAAGGCGTGGACAGCCCTGTCGACAGCGCTCGCGGAACGCCGCCTACCGGCCAAGGAGGTCGCGGACGGTGCGCTCGTCGTGCTCGGCGGCGCGTTCTTGCTGACGCCCGGCTTCGTCACGGACGTGATCGGCGTGCTGTGTCTGCTGCCTCCGACCCGCGCGGTCCTACGCCGGCTCATGACCGGCCTGTTCGCGCGCCGCATGCTCGGCGCACGCCTGCCTCGCGGGAATCGCCCTCCGGTGGTGGAAGGGGAGATCGTGGAGGGACGTGTCGTGGAGCCGCCGGAGAGCTAGGCGCTCTTCTTGCGGGTCTTGGCGGCGTCGGCCTTGAGCTGCGCCTTGACCTGCCCCTGGTGCTCGTGGAGTACGGCGAGCCGCTCGGCGAGCACTTCCTCGAGCTCGGCGATGGAGCGCCGCTCCAGCAGCATGTCCCAGTGGGTGCGGGTGGGCTTGACGGCCTTTGCCTCGGGCGCGTCGGCGTCCCGGCGGATGGCCTGGCTGCCACAGACCTTGCACTCCCACGTGTAGGGGATATCTGCTTCGGCGGCGAAGGGGACGGCCGTCTCGTGCCGCTGGGAGCAGTCGTAGGAGGTCAGCGAGCGCGGCGCGAACTCGGTGTGGCGGTCGCTCTCGTAGCTCACCGAGCCGAGGCGGCTTCCTCGCAGAACGCGGTCACTCATCGGGGTCCTCCGTACAAAGGGTGTCAGCGGCTCCAACGACCGGACGCCCCAGAGGATTCCCTCGTTCGCCCAGGTGACACCGATCTGCCGGCTGGGCTCTGCGACACGGCTGCGCGAGCCCGTCCCACGCAGAAGTAGACATTGCCGGCGGTCCGACCTCAGGTCTGCGGTGCTTGCTGCCGACCTCCCTTAGCACATGGGTCCCACACGTCACAGGAGACACGCCGTGCGCACCACTCTGCGAAGCCGGCGCCGGCCGGGTGGCGCGCGTCCCGCCGGGGGCCTCACACCGAGCGTCGGGGTGCTGGTCCTGTGCCTCTGCCTGGCTGGGGTGTCGCTCGCGGCAGCTCACGGCAGAACCATCAAGGACCCGGCCGCGGCCGTCGTGGCCGCAGCGAAGGCGCACCTTCACGACAGCTACACCTGGGGCGCAACGGGCCCGGACACCTGGGACTGCTCGGGCCTGACCTCGGTGATGTGGAGGGACGTCGGGGGAGTGAAAGACATTCCGCGGACGTCGTCGCAGCAGCAAGCATGGTCGGTGCCCATTCCGGCCGAGCAGGCTCTGCCCGGCGACCTGGTCTTCTTCGGAGACCCGGCGACGCACGTCGGGCTCGTCGAGCACCGGACCTCAACCGGAGCGGGTACGACGGTGACCATGATCGATGCCGCGTCGTCCCGCAAGGGCATCGTCGAGCGCAACGTGTGGTGGACCGAAACGGTCACCTTCGGACGCGTGCCACGGGCCGGCATGGTGGCGGTCCGGCCGTGGCGGGCGCCCGCTCGCGCCGTACCTGCGCGACGCGGTGCACCTGCTCACAGTAAGCCGGCGGTCCCGGCGCCGGAGACAACGGCCGCCATGCCGTGGGGCCGGGCCCTGCTCACGGGGCTGCCGGTCGGGGGGACGGCGCGGTCCGCCCTCGCCGCGCGGGCCGTCCTACAGGCTCGTGGCCGCCT
>JAYUBO010000014.1:0-6247 GCA_043740815.1 Frankiales bacterium
TCTCGGTGTCGCTGCGGCCTCGACCACTCGCTCCGCCAGCGCCACCGTGATCGTCTCCCGGGTGGTCGCCACGACCGGCCCGGTGCCACGGGTCCCGACGCCGTCGACCAGGTCGACGACCTCCCCGACGCGGATTCGGCGTACGAGAGCGGCGTGCCTTCCCTCCGGACCGTCGAGGACGACCTGGCCCCCGGACAGGTCGGGGCACAGGAAGACCGGGTTGCTCACCGCCCGTGGCGCAGCCGGCCGAACAGCCCGGCGCCGGCCTTCGCGGCCATGCCGGGGCGCTCCTCGCCGCGGGCAGCCGCAAGCTGGCGCAGCAGGTCCACCTGCTTGTCGTCGAGCTTGGTCGGAACCTCCACGTCAAGGTGCACGTGCAGGTCGCCGCGCCCGGTACCGCGCAGGTGAGGAACACCACGGGCCCGCAGGGTGAACACCTCGTGCGGCTGGGTGCCGGCCGGCAGGTCGAGCTGCTCCTCGCCGTCGAGGGTCACCAGCGGAGTCGACGTACCGAGCGCCGCGGCGGTCATGGGCAGGGTCAGCGTGCAGTGCAGGTCGTCGCCGTCGCGGGTGAAGACCGGGTGCTTGCTCTCGTGCACCTCGACGAAAAGGTCGCCGGCCGGACCTCCCCCGGGACCGACCTCACCCTCGCCGGACAGCCGGATCCGCATGCCGTCCTCGACCCCCGCCGGGACCTTGACGGTCAGCGTGCGGCGGGCCCGGACGCGGCCGTCACCGTGGCACTCGTGGCAGGCGTGCTCGATGACGGTGCCGGTGCCGGTGCAGCGTGGGCAGGTGCGCGTCGTCATGACCTGACCCAAAAAGGAACGCTGCACCTGCTGAACCTCACCGCGGCCGCGGCACGTCTCGCAGGTCGTCGGCAGCGTGCCCGGCGCCGTGCCCTGGCCCTCACAGGTAGCGCAGCGGACCGCCGTCTCGATGGTCAGCTCGCGCTGCGTCCCGAAGGCGGTCTCGGCCAGGTCGCACTCGATCCGGATCAGCGCGTCCGCGCCCTGCTGCGCTCTGCTGCGCGGACCGCGGGCGCCGCCGCCCCCGAAGAACGCGTCCATGATGTCGCCGAGCCCGCCGAAGCCCTGGCCGAAGCCCTGCCCGCCACCGCCACCAGGTCCAGAAGCGAGCGGGTCGCCACCGAGGTCGACAACCTGCCGCTTCTGCGGGTCGGACAGCACCTCGTAGACGGCCGTGACCTGCTTGAACTTCTCCTGCGCGACCGGGTCGGGGTTGACGTCGGGGTGCAGCTCGCGCGCCAGCTTGCGATAGGCCTTCTTCAGCTGGTCGTCGGTCGCCTTCGGCTCGACACCGAGCAGCCCGTAGTAGTCGGTCGCCACGGGTCAGGCACCCGCCAGCAGGTCACCGACGTAACGGGCGACCGCCCGAACGCTGCTGATGTTGCCCGCGTAGTCCATCCGGGTCGGGCCGACGACGCCGAGCCCGCCCACGGTCGACACGCCGCTGATGCCGTATCCCACGGTCACCACTGAGGTGGACCGAAGTCCCTCCACGCTGTTCTCCTCGCCGATCTTCACGTGCACGGTGGTGGGGTCGTTGACCTCACCGATGAGCTTGAGCAGCACGACCTGCTCCTCGAGCGCCTCCAGGACGGGGCGCAGGGTCTGCGGGAAGTCCAAGGCGTGCCGGGTGAGGTGGGCGGTGCCGCCGATCGCGATCCGCTCCTCGGGCCGCTCGACCAGGGTCGACAGGACCACCGACAGGACGCTGGTGAGCACTGGCCGCAACGAGGCGGGCGCGGCGTCCGGCAGGTCTTGCAACGCACCGGGCGCGTCGACGAGCCGCCGGCCGTGCAGGCGCGGCCCAAAGACCGCCCGCAGCTGGCGCACGTCGTCGTCGCTGACGACCGCCGGCAGCTCCAGGACCCGCTGCTCGACCCGTCCGGTGTCGGTGATGAGCACCAGCATGAGCCGGGTCGGCGCGAGGTGCACGATCTCCAGGTGCCGCACCTCCGACCGGCTCAGGCTCGGGTACTGCACGACCGCCACCTGCTGCGTGAGCTGGCTCAACAGCCGGACGCTGCGGTGCACCACGTCGTCGAGGTCGACAGCGCCCTCGAGGAAGCTCTGGATCGCCCGGCGCTCGGGGCTGGACAGCGGCTTGACCGTCGACAGCCGGTCGACGAACAACCGGTAGCCCTTGTCGGTCGGAATCCGTCCGGCACTGGTGTGCGGGTGCGTGATGTAGCCCTCGTCCTCAAGGGTCGCCATGTCGTTGCGCACCGTCGCGGGGCTGACCCCCAGGCCGTGCCGCTCGGCCAGTGCCTTGGACCCGACCGGCTCGTTGGTCGACACGAAGTCCTCGACGATCGCACGCAGGACCTCGAGCTTGCGTTCGTCCAGCACGCTTCCGGTCACCTCCTGGCACTCGCCTCGACGGAGTGCCAAGTGTACGGCGGTTTCGTGGGTCACGCGCCCGGCAGCGGGCGGAGCGGCCGACGCCGCTGGCAGGATGGACCGGTGGCCCTTCCCGACTCGACCGGACCGTCCGGTGCCGGTCTGTCCACGCGGGGGATCGCCGCCCGGACCCACCCGCGCAGCAGCGGCCCGGTGACACAGCTGGTCGTACTGGCTGCCGCCGTCGTGGTGGGCGTGGGAATCGGCGCGGTCCTGCTGCTCGCCGATGCCCGCAGCTGGTCCGGCGCGCGAACCACGTGGGCCTCCGTCACCGGCCGCTCCGCCACCGGGGTCACCGCCGACGCCGACGGACGCAGCATCACGCTGCACCTGGCCCGGATCCCAGCTCCGGGCACCACCCTCGCGGTGGAGGTGTCCCCGGACGGGCGAGCCAGGCCGGCGTCGTACAAGCAGACGTGGCTCAAGGCGACCCGGTCGGGTGTCGCCCTCAGCGTGCTGTTGACCGTGCTCATGCAGGCGTACCGCTTCGCGGTGACCCGCCGCCAGCTCTAGCGGGGCGAGGGGGTCCGGGGGGACGTGCTACGCGGGCGCTCGCTCTGCGGCCTCGGCGGCTGGCCCTGCGGGCGGGCCGGCCGGTCGCTGTAGGTGCGCCGACCGGAGCGACCCGGCCGGTCGGAGTAGGCCATCCGCACCGGGGCGGTCACGACGATCGCCTCGCCGGACTCCGCGATGGCCCGCACGGCCGGGTGCCCGGGTACGACCGTCTGCGCGCTGACCTCGATGCCGGCCCGCTCACGCATCCGCTGGTTGTCGCGGACCTCGTCGGACAGCACGAGGGACACGACCGTGCCACGCGCGCCGGCGCGGGCGGTACGACCCGAGCGATGCAAGTAGTCCTTGTGGTCGGCAGGCGGGTCGTAGTGCACGACCAGGTCGACGTCGTCGACGTGGATACCGCGTGCCGCGACATCGGTCGCGACCAGGACCCGCGAGTGACCACTGGAGAACCCTTCAAGTGCCCGCTTGCGGGCGTTCTGGGTGAGGTTGCCGTGGATCGCCATCGCATTGACGCCGCTGGTCGACAACTGCAGAGCCAGCCGGTCTGCGCCGTGCTTGGTACGCACGAAGAACAGCGTGCGGGCTGGTCGGGCCGCAATCTCGGTGGCGACGGCAACTTTGGCGTCGCGCTGCACGGCCCAGACCAGATGGTCCATGGTGTCAACGGGACTGGCGGCAGGCGCGACGGCGTGCATCGCCGGGTCCTTGAGGTAGACCTGCGCGAGCTTGTCGACCCCGCGGTCCAGGGTGGCGGAAAACAGCATCCGCTGGCCGGCCGAGGGGGTCAGGTCCAGCAGCGCCGTCACGGCCGGCATGAAGCCGAGGTCGGCCATGTGATCGGCCTCGTCGAGCACAGTGATCACGACCTGGGAAAGGTCGCACTCGCGCTGGTCGATGAGGTCCTGCAACCGGCCTGGGGTCGCGACGACGATGTCGGCGCCGCGGCGCAGCTGGTCAATCTGGCGACCCATCGACGCGCCGCCGTAGATCGTCATGACCTTGAGGTCGAGGGCCTGGCCGAGCGGCGCGAGGGCGTCGTTGACCTGCTGGGCGAGCTCGCGCGTCGGGACGAGCACGAGCCCACGGGGCAAGCGGGCGGCGCGGGTACCGCCGACGAGGCGGGTCAGCATCGGCAAGCCGAACGCGAGCGTCTTGCCCGAGCCGGTCTGGGCCCGACCGAGGATGTCCCGGCCGGCGACAGCGTCGGGGAGGGCGCGGGCCTGGATGGCAAAGGGGGCGGTGACGTCGCGACGAGCCAGCGCGCTGATGAGCCGGTCGGGCAGGCCGAGCGACTGGAAGCTCGGGACGGGCTCGCCGGCAGCGGCGAGCGAGAGCTCTGCAGCGGCGTCGAGGCCTGTCTCGAGGGCGCTCTTGACCGGATCGGGCCGGGTGGTCCGCGACCGGGAGGACGAGGAGGAGCGGCCCGACGACGAGGGCCGTCCGGAGGACGGGCGGCCACCGGTCCTGGCGGCCGTGGACCGCGACGAACCGGACCGTGGCGTGGACGCGCGGGGGCGATCGAAAGCTGAAGGCAAGGCAAGAACTCCGTGAGGCTCGTGGTGCTTCGTGCGGGGCCGCGTGTGCTGCACGTGCGTCGTGACGAGTGATCGTGAGACGAGTGGTGCAGCGCTGTGGGAAGAGGCGGTCCGGGAGGACGAGGCACTACACACGAGCGACCGTGCGGGCAGGGTGCCCGACTGGCAGGGACTGACGTCCCTCCAACAGCCTAGCAACGCGGCACGTCCCGGGCCGCGTTCGCAGGCTGTGCGCTAGGTCACCGGGCCGTTACCCTGCCGACGTGACGCCCCCGGGAGGCACCCGTGACCGTCCCTCCGCCCCCACCGCCCGGCGCTACGGCCCACCCGGCGTACCCGCCCCCGCAGGAGGACACGACGCTTGCCGTTCTGGTCCACCTGTCGCTGTTCGCCTTCAGCCTGATCGGCCCGCTGGTGCTCTACCTGGTCACCAAGGACGACCCGAGCAAACCGATGACCCGCCATCACGCCGCTGAGGCGCTCAACTTCCACCTCTCGCTGCTGATCTACGCCCTCGTCAGCGCCCTGCTCATCTTGCGGTCGCAGCCAGCCGGCGCGAGGCCTTCCGATACCCGCTGACGATCCACTTCGTGCACTAGCGGGATCAGTCGACCAGGTCGCGCACCACGGCGTCGGCCAACAACCGGCCGCGCAGCGTGAGCACAGCGGCTCCCTGCTGGTGGGCCGACCGCTCCAGCAAACCGTCCTCGACGAAGCGGGCTGCGGCCGCGAGCCCTGGCCGGCGCAGGACGTCCAGCGGCAGCCCGGTCTTGAGCCGGACCTCCAGCAGGACCCGCTCGACCCGCTGGTCCTCGGCGGTGAGGACCTCCCGGGCCAGTGCAGGGCTGCGACCGGCGGACAGCCGCTGCGCGTAGGCCGCGGGGTGCTTGGCGTTCCACCAGCGGACCCCTGCAACGTGGCTGTGCGCACCGGGACCAGCTCCCCACCAGTCGCCGCCCTGCCAGTAGGCCAGGTTGTGTCTGCACGGCTCACCCCAGTTCGACACCTCGTACCAGCCGAGCGAAGACAGGGACGCCTCGGCCATCAGGTAGCGGTCGGCAAGGACGTCGTCGTCGGGCATCGCGACCTCGCCCCTGCGGACCTGGGCGCCGAGCCGGGTGCCCTCCTCGACGATCAGTGCGTAGGCGCTCACGTGGGTGGGTTCGGCAGCCAGCGCGACGTCGAGCGAGGTCTGCCAGTCGGCGTCGGTCTCCCCCGGGGCGCCGTAGATCAGGTCGAGCGACACCTGCTCGAAGCCGGCCCGACGGGCCTCGGCCACGGCCTGCTTGGCTCGGCCCGGGGTGTGGGTACGGTCCAGCGCCGCGAGCACGTGTGGGACTGCCGACTGCATACCGAAGCTGATCCGGGTGAAACCAGCGGCACGCAGCTGCTCGAGCGAGCGGACGTCGACCGAGTCCGGGTTGGCCTCGGTCGTGACCTCCGCCCCGGGGGCCAGACCAAAGACCTCGTCGATGGTGCGCAGGACAAGCGCGAGGTCGGCGCTCGGCAGCAGGGTCGGGGTACCGCCGCCGAGGAAGACGGTCTCGACGGGCGGGCTCTGCCCAAGGACCCGTCGAGCCAGGTGGAGCTCCCTGACTACCGTCTCGGCGTACGAGCGCTGGAGGCCGTCGAGGTCGGTGTAGGTGTTGAAGTCGCAGTAGCCGCAACGCGTGCGGCAGAAAGGGACGTGCACGTAGACCCCGAAAGGCTTGCGCCCGAGGCGTTCCAGGGCATGGCCGGGCAGCGTCCCCTCATCGGGCACGGGCT
>JAYUBO010000015.1:0-5758 GCA_043740815.1 Frankiales bacterium
AACGGCTCAGCCCCCACCGGAGATCAAGCCCAGTGGAAAGAAACCGTCAACGTCCCCGCCTGGGGGTCAGTGACCCTGATCGGCCAGTTCGGCGACTTCACCGGGACCTACCTGTTCCACTGCCACATCCTCGAACACGAAGACAACATGCTCATGAGCCAATTCAGCGTCAACTGACCCGGAGCCGCCGATCTTGGTGGACGTGTGTGACGACCGTCGGCCGCCGCTGGTCAACAGCGTGCCTGGCGGCGCTCGTGCTGTACCTGGCGGGGAAGTGGGGGCGGGACCGGGCGTACGTCCGCCCTCACGGAGCAGCCGGGCGGCAATCTCGGCGAAGCGAGAGGGGGCGCGCCGGCGGGGCCAGTTTGGGGCGAACTGCAGCGCTGACCGGCGCTGGCTGGGCTGCTCTAGGCTTGCATCGTGAGCGAAACGCGGCGGGCGGCGCTCGGCATCTCGTCGGCTGAGCTGGATCCTGTGCAGGATCTGGTGCTGCGCTCGAAGCTGGCTGCTCCCTACGAACTGGCCGGGCTGTTCGACGGGTGCGCGCGGCAGCTGGGCGCGCGGGGTGCGACGGCGTACCTGGTCGACTTGCAACAGCAGCTGTTGGTGCCGCTGATCGACCCGGCGAAACGGGCAGATGACGACCCGGCACCCACCCTCAGCATCGACTCGACGCTGGCTGGCCGGGCGTTCCAGACCGAGCACCTGCAGATCGGCCGGGAGGGGCAGGACGGGCAGCTGATCTGCTGGTTGCCGCTGCAAGCAGGATCGAACCGGCTCGGGGTGCTCGGTGTGGCGGTGGGCGATCCGGGCACGGTCGAGACTGGCGGCGACCTGTTGCGTGGTCTCGCCCGGATGGCCCAGGCCGCGGCCGAACTCATCGTCACAAAGACCCCGTACGGGGACACGCTCGTGCGGTTGCGGCGGCTGACGCCGCTCGGTCTGGCCGCCGAGCTTCAGTACGCGATCCTCCCGCCGCTGTCATTCACCAGTCGTCCCGTGACACTCTCCGCCGCACTCGAACCGTGCTACCACGTCGCCGGCGATGCCATCGACTATGCCGTCGACGACGGACGGACGCGTGTCGCGATTTTCGACGGTATGGGTCATGGCCTGCACAGCGCCCAGTGCGCGGTGCTCACTGTGGTGGCCTACCGCAACGCCCGCCGCTGCGGGCTCACCCTTACCGAGACCCTCGAGAGCATCGACCAAGCCCTCACGACCGGCCTGGGAGGTGAGGTCTTCACGACCGCTGTGCTGGCCGACCTGGACACTCGGACGGGACTCCTGCAGTGGGTAAACGCCGGACATCCGGCACCGATGCTCATCCGTGGCGGCAAGCTGGTGCGCCACCTGGAAACCGTTCCCCGACCGCCCATCGGCCTGGGATACCTCCAACCTGACGAGCCGCTGGACGTCGGTGCCGAACAACTCGAACCTGGCGACCTCGTCCTGCTCTATACCGACGGTGTCGTCGAGGCCCGCTCGCCCGGCGGAGAGTTCTTCGGCGTCGAGCGGCTCCATGAACTCATCGCACGCCACCTCGCAGGAGGGCTTGCGCCCCCCGAAACGATGCGACGAGTCGTGCGTGAGCTCCTCGACCACCACCAAGGGCAGCTCACCGACGACGCAACGCTGCTGCTGCTGGAGTGGCGCAACGTTAGAACGGACGACGACACCTGCTGAGGAGCCGGCCTCCGCCGACGTCAGCGTGCCGACTCCGCGCTGCGAACGCGCGGACCGGCAGCCTCTATGGCCGAGCGGGCGCGTCGTCCGGCCCCAGGTACAGGAACCCGACAGGTCCACGGCGCGGCCAGGCCTGGCCGACCGCAAGGCCTCCAGCAGGGTGCTGCAAACAAGGTCAGGCGCGAGCGTGAGATGAGCGGTGATGAGCGCCGAGGTAGCCAGCCGCAGCAGGTCGAGCTGGTAGGACCCCCAGCCGAGCTCGTCGAGATCGTTGACTCCCCATCGGCGGGTGCCAGTCGCATCAACCCAGGTGCCGAAGTTCTCGACGTGCAGATCCCCGACGCACGGGACGTCAGGGCCGTCGAACGCCTCGCTCGGCAGGCCCACCAGCCACAGGTAGTAGGTGCCCCGCAGGAAGCGCATCAGATTGTTGGCTCACTCGCGATGCTTGCGGTCCAGATCGCATGCCACCATTAGGTTCTTGCTGCCTAACCAGGCTTCGTAGTCAGCGGTCAGCGCGGCGACGTCAGGTGCCACCTGAGGCCCCGATCGGGCTGTCCTTGGCCTTGTCCCGCTCCCCCACCAAGCCGGCGCGGACGGCCAGCGCTCCCCCCGTCGTAGTGAGCGCGATGGTCACCAGCGCGCCGAGGATCAAGGCCGACGGCTCGCCCGGCCGGAGCACCTGCCCACCGATGGCCGCGGCCGCAACCGGGACACCCAGCTGCGCGGACGCGATCATCCCCACCGCGGCGGGCTGCCCCAGCAGGCACGGAGCGAGGTGGGCCACCAAAGCACCAGCGCCTAGCAAAGCGCCGAGCAGGATGAAACGCGGGTGGACAGCCAACGCCCGCAGGTCAAGGGAGGCGCCGAGCCAGACGAAGAAGACCGGCCCGAAAAAGCCCTCCGTCAACCCGAACAACTGCTTGGCTAGCCGACGGGGCTCACCCATCGCCGACACCCCCAGACCGAAGGCGAAACCGGCCAGCATGATCGAGATGTGGGTCGCGACCGCAAGCGCTGCGACGGCGAACAAAACGGTCAGCTGGATCCTCAGCTCCAAGGCCAGCTTGTGGTCCTCAGACACCCTGTGCACCCGCTTGCGGATGCCAGCCACCTCCAACCTCCTGAGCACCACGAAGATCACCCCGGCCACCGCGATAACGACCAGGGCCCCAGCTGCGGCACGCAGCGCGTGCTTAGGGTCGATGGCCAGGGGGAGCGCGACGATGCACGCCGCGTCGGCCACCGCCACCTGGGGTAGCAGCTGCAGAACTGGGGCGCCGCCAAGGCCGAGCGAGTCAACGATCGGCAAGATCAGGGCCGCGGAGGAAGAGGCCAACAGCACCGCGTACAGCGCCGCATGTCCGGTGCCGAACAGCCTCGACAGGGCAACGCCGAGCGCTGTCGCCGCAACGCCCACCATCAAGGCCCGCAGCACGCCGACCCTCAGCGCGGGCCGCAACGCCGGATCGCGCATCGGGACGTGGCTGCCGGCCACGAACATCACCAGGGCGAAGCCAACGTCCGCCAGCAACGTGAACGTGTGATCGGAGGCCTGTAAGTAGCCCGCACCGGTGCGCCCAAGCGCCACCCCGGCCAGCAACTCACCCACCACCACCGGGACATGCCAACGCTGTGGCAACGCCAGCAGCGGACCGAGCAAGGCAATGAGGCCGACGACGGCGAGGGTCGCGAAGCTCACGACCGCAGGGTAGGACGTTGAGCGCGTACGGTCCCCCGCCGGGCACAGGCACGGGCGGGCCCGTCACCCAGACCTGCGACCAATCAAGGGCGGAGCCTGACCCGCTAGTCCGGACAGGTCGTCCGGAGGACCGAGTCAGGCTCCTAGCCCGAGCATCCCCAGCAGCGCGAGCAGTGAGCGTGCGACCAGGTGGCCGCGGAGACCGGGCCTCAGCAAACTGGACCCGGCCCCGGCCGGCGGCGTTGCGACCTGGTGAGCGACGGTCGAGGCGCACCAGATTGCATAGGCCGTGCGCCAATCAGCTCAGCAGCCCGCTGATCTCCGCCCACAGGTCCCGGTAGGCCTGCGCGGCCGGGTCTGCCTGTGCGGTAAGGGCCAGCGGCGCGCGCGTCAGGGCCATCCGCTCGACCGAACTGGCCGCCGGCACCCACGCCGTCAGGATGCGCGTCGTGCCGCATCAGCTCAGCCCGGACGTCGGCGTGCAGCCGCTTGCGTCCATCGACCATCGACCATCGACCATCGAGAAGAACGGGTGTACCGCCGGCTGCGCCCCGTCAACGGTGGCCAGACAGTCCTGCAGCTGATCGAACGTGCGCACCGACAGCGGCGTCGGGACGAGCGGGACCAGAAGCAGATCAGCAGCGGCAAAGACGTTCTGGGAGAGCAAGGACAGGCCGGGCGGGCAGTCCAGGAAGAGCACGTCGTAGTTCGTGCGGGCGGACTTGAGCACCCGGGCCAGCTGCTTGACCGGTCGCTTGGTGTCCTCGAGGGCAGCGTCGGCGGCTCGGGCGGACATGTCTGCCGGCAGCACATCCCAGCTGTTGACGGCGGTTGCCCGCACTGCGTCCCCAAGGTCCCGGTCACCGGTGAGCAGGCTGAGGCTGCCGCCCTTGACCTTCTCCTTGACCTCAAGCAGGTGTCCTGCCGCACCTTGCGGGTCGGGGTCCCACAGCAACGTCCGACGGCCCTCAAGCGCGTGCAAGTACGACATCGACGCGTACCTGGCGTTGCCTGAGCTCACCGACCTGCCTGGCGTTGAAAGCGCCACGACCGATGAGTACCTGCTCGAGGCCATCTACTTCGACACCGCAGACCTGCGGCTGCTCGTGGCCGGCATTACCCTGCCGCACCGCACCGCACCGCACCGCACCGGCGGCGCCGACGCCGGATGGCACCTCAAGCTGCCACCGGACGCGCCCGAGAAGAGGTCACCGTCTAGGCCGAGCCAGACTCGGTACCTGAAGCCCTGACGGCCCTCGTCCGCTCCCGCGTGCGGGAACGTATGCCCGCTCCAGTTCCCTTTCTATCGACCCGCCGCGTCGCACGACGCCTGCTGGCCCCGGACGGCACAGCCCTGGCTGAGATCGCCGAGGACACGGTGATCGGCCGGCTGTTGCCGACCGGGGTCGAGCTGATGTGGCGGGAGTGGGAGGTCGAGCTGCTGGGCGGTGATAAGGCCCTGCTCCACGCTGTGCACGCGCGACTCCTACCCGCAAGTGCCGCCCCCTCGGCCGCATCTTCCAAACTCGCCCGGGTGCTGGCTCGCCCACCCTCGTCGAAGGACACGCCCTGGTGGGCGTCGGGCAAGGGTCGGCGGCGCCACCTAAGCGCGGGCAGCGCCGTGCAGGCCCACCTCGCCCAGCAGGTCGAGAAACTCATCGCCCGCGACCCGCAGACGCGGCGTGACCTCCCCGACGCGTTGCACAAGATGCGGGTCGCCAAGCGCCGGCTACGCAGCGCCCTCACGACGTTCCGGCCGCTGCTCGAACACGAACGCACCGATCCGTTGCGCGACGAGCGGCGCTGGCTCGCCGCCGTGCTCGGGGCGGCACGAGACGCAGAGGTCGTGCACGCCCGGCTGCGCCAGCTCGTCGCCGCCGAGCCGGACGACCTCGTCCTGGGCAACGTGTTGCACCGCGTCGACCCGCTGACGACCACGCGGCACCGCGCCGCACACGATGCGGTGCTCGCAACGCTAGTGTCGCGTGCTTGAAGTGGTTTTACGTTTGGCCTTGGCGAGGATGGTTTCGGCGTCTTTGGTCCAGACGAAGGGTTCGCAGCGTTCGTTCCAGCCGTCGATGAAGGTGCGGATAGCGGCTTTAAGATCGGGCACGGAGGTGAAGGTGCCGCGCCGGATAGCTTGGCGGGTGATGATCCCGAAAAAGATCTCGACCATGTTGAGCCAGGAGCCGCTGGTCGGGGTGAAGTGCAGCGTGACTCGTGGGTTCTTCTCCAGCCAGGCCACAATGTTCGGGTGCTTATGGGTGGCGTAGTTGTCGCAGACGACGTGCAGTTCGCGGCGGGGGTGGGCCTTGGCGACGAGTGTGAGGAAGTGCAGGAACTCGGCGTTGGTGTGCCGGTCGTAGCAGC
>JAYUBO010000016.1:0-3430 GCA_043740815.1 Frankiales bacterium
GTCTTCCAGTCCCCCTGGACCAGGGCATGCCGGACGAACAGGTCCCTGGAGACCTCCGGGTCGATCCGGCCGTAGGCCACCTTGCGCTGGGTCACCAGCGGTACGCCGTACAGGGTGACCCTTTCGTAGGCGACGACACCGGCCCGTTTGGCCTCCCAGTGCGGCTCGCTGTAGGTCCGCTTCACCAGCTGGGCGCCCGCCTGCTCCGCCCACTCCGGCTCGATCCGAGCTGCCATCCGGCCCCAGAGCCGGCTGGTCTCGACCAGCTCGGCAGCGACCACGAACTGCGGGGGCTTCTTGGCCAGTGCCGAGCCAGGAGCGAGCGCGAACCGAGCCCCACGTGCGCCGACGTACTCGCGGCCGCTGGGCTCACGCATCCCGACGTGGGACAGCAGCCCGGCCAGCAGTGCCTGGGTGATGGTCGCCGGGTCGGAGCTGCTGCTGTCGTGGGCGAGGTCGAGCTGGCGGGCAACCCGACGCAGCTGCGCGTGGAGGTCCTGCCACTCGCGGATCCGCAGGTAGCTCAGGAACTCCCGCTGGCACAGCCGCCTGAAAGCACTGCTGGACAGGGCCCGCTGCTGCTCGTGGAGGTGCCGCCACAGGTTGAGCCAGGCCAGCAGGTCAGACGTGGGGTCGGTGAAGCGGCTGTGCAGCGGCGCCCACTGGGACTGCTTGTCGACGGGCCGCTCACGGGGGTCCTGGATCGACAGGGCCGCAGCGATCACGAGAACCTCACCGACGCAGCCGAGCTTGTCCGCCTCCACCACCATCCTGGCCATCCGCGGGTCGATCGGCAGCTCCGACAGCTGGCGTCCGACCTTGGTCAGACGGTCGTCGGCAAGGGCGCCGAGCTCCTCGAGCAGGGCCATCCCGTCGCGGACGTTGCGCCGGTCGGGGGGCTCGAGAAACGGGAAGTCCTCGATGTCACCGAGCCCGAGCGAGGCCATCTGCAGCAGAACCGAGGCGAGGTTGGTGCGAAGAATCTCCGGCTCGGTGAAGGCCGGCCGTGCGATGAAGTCCTCCTCGCTGTAGAGCCGGATGCAGACGCCGTCGGCAACGCGCCCGCAGCGGCCCGAGCGCTGGGTCGCCGATGCCTGGCTGATCGCCTCGATGGGAAGCCGCTGCACCTTGGTCCTGCTGCTGTAGCGGGAGATGCGCGCGGTTCCGGGGTCGACGACGTAACGGATGCCCGGGACGGTGAGCGACGTCTCCGCGACGTTGGTCGCCAAGACGATCCGGCGGCCCGGATGGGAGGTGAAGACCCGGTGCTGTTCGGCGGCAGAAAGCCTGCCGTACAGGGGAAGCACCTCGGTCCCATCGTCGACCACGGCCCGAAGGGCATCGGCAGCGTCCCGGATCTCACGCTCCCCCGACAAGAAGACGAGCACGTCCCCCGGAGGCTCCGCGGCGAGCTCCTGGCACGCCGTCACGATCGCCGAGACCTGGTCCTGCTCCTGCTCGCCGTCGAGGGCGAGCAGCGGTCGGTAACGCACCTCGACCGGATAGGTGCGGCCGCTCACCTCCAGGATGGGGGCGTCGTTGAAGTGCTGGCTGAAACGCTCCGGGTCGATCGTGGCTGAGGTGATCACGACCTTGAGGTCCTGGCGCTGCGGCAGCAGGCGCTTGAGGTAGCCGAGCAGGAAGTCGATCGTGAGCGACCGCTCGTGCGCCTCGTCGATGACGATCGTGTCGTAGGCGGACAGCGTGCGGTCGCGCGACAGCTCCGCGAGCAGGATGCCGTCCGTCATGACCTTGACCAGGGAACCCTCAGCTACCTGGTCGTGGAAGCGGACCGTGTAGCCGACGAGGTCGCCGAGCTCGGTGCCGAGCTCCTCGGCGACGCGCTCCGCCACGGCCCGGGCAGCGATCCGGCGGGGCTGCGTGTGGCCGATCAGACCGGTCATGCCCCGCCCCAGCTCGAGCAGGATCTTGGGCAGCTGCGTGGTCTTGCCCGACCCGGTCTCACCGGCAAGGACGACCACCTGGTGGTCGCGGATGGCGTCGGCGATCTCGGAGCGGACCTGGCTGACCGGCAGGTGCTCCGGGTAGCTGATCACCGGGACGGACTGTCGACGCAGGGCCACCCGGTCCTCGGCTCGCGCGAGTTCCGACGTCAGCCGGGCGAGGTCGGGGGAGCGGCCGTCGAGCTGACGGGACAGCCGCCGTTGGTCCCGCAGCATCACGTGTTGCAGGCGCTCCCTGAGCTCGAACAGCGTCAGGTCGGGCACGTCCATCGTGCAGCCCAGCCTAGGTGACCGAGCAAGGGGCTGCCCCCGGCTGCGGTCTTGATGCTGGAGACGACAGAGTGGGCGCCGTGGCACCTACCAGCGCAGGTCTACTGCTGTTCCGGCGGCTGCCGGGGCTCGAGGTGCTGCTGGCCCACCCGGGAGGACCGCTGCACGCCCGCAAGGACGTGTGGGGTGTCCCCAAGGGCGAGTACGACCGGGACGAGCAGCCGCTGGCTGCCGCCTACCGGGAGTACGCAGAGGAGATCGGCCACGCTCCGCCCTCAGGTGACCCGCTGGAGCTCGGGGAGATCGTTCAGAAGGGCGGCAAGCGGGTGGTCGCCTGGGCCCTGGAAGGTGACCTGGACCCCGCCACGGTGAGCAGCAACCTTTTCCGGATGCAGTGGCAGGGGCGCTGGCGGGAGTTCCCCGAGATCGACCGTGCCGCCTGGTTCGACCTCGAGACGGCCCGCACGAAGATTCTGCCAGCGCAGACACCGTTCCTCGATCGGCTCACGACGCAGCTGTGACTGTCCTGGCTCTCGGGGCGACCGTTAGGAGACCGCCTCGGTGAGCACGTCGAGCTCCTCGGCGAGGTAGCCCATCATCACGTCGAGGTCCGGGACCAGCTCCCGGTCAGCAATCAACCCGAAATGGAGCTGCCCGCTGAGGCTGCAGACGGTGATGTTCAGTCCCTGACCGTCGGCGATGGCCGACAGCGGGTAGTAGCCAAGCAGTCGGCAGCCGGCGTAGAACAGCGGGATGTTGGGACCGGGGACGTTGGAGATGAACAGGTTGAACGGGCTGACCCGCTCGACGAGGCGGACCCGGGCCGCCAGCCGCGCGGCCTGTCCCGCGAGGGCCGGCATCGCGAACTCCGTGACGTCGGACAGCAACGTCGCCGGCAGCGCTCCGTGCTGCTCCTTGGCGGCGCGCATCGCGGCACTGCAGGCCTGTAGCCGCTCGAGCGGGTCGGCGACGTGGGTCGGCAGCGGCGCGATCATCGTCGACACCTTGTTACCTGCGGTGTTCTTCTCGGCCTCGGTACGGATCGACACCGGCACGGCCGCGATCAGCGGCGCCTCCGGCAGGGCATCGTGGTCCAGGAGCCAACGGCGCAGGGCCCCGGTCGACAGCGCCATCACCACGTCGTTGACGGTCCCCCCACTGGCGTTCTTGACGGCCTTGACCTGATCCAGCGGAAG
>JAYUBO010000017.1:0-11725 GCA_043740815.1 Frankiales bacterium
CTCGCGTCATCGATGGTGCTGTTCGCGACCGGCGTGTTCTTCGCCTACCTCACGATGGACAAGGGCCTGCAGTTCCTGCTGACCATCGGTGGTAACGGCTTGGTCAGCCTGCCGGACCTGCAGAGTTACCTGTCGTTCGCCACCCTGACCCTGCTGGCCTTCGGGGTGTCGTTCCTGTTCCCGCTGGTGCTGGTGTTCCTCAACCTCGTCGGGATCCTCACCGCGCAGCGGATGCGCGGAATGTGGCGCGGGATGGTGGTAGGGATCGCTTTCTTCGCGGCCGTCATCACCCCCAGCACGGACCCCTTCACGTTCTTCGCGATGGCCATCCCCATCTGGATTCTGTACGGCTTCTGCATCCTGATTGCCCTTGTCCGTGACCGCTCCCACCGCAAGCGCATCGCGCTGGACCCCGAGACCGACCTACCGGACGACCAGCTGTCGTACGTTGACACGACGCCGTCACCGTTGTGAACCCGGCAGCCCCGACAGCGCCAAAGGCGACTGCCGCATAACCTGGGAAGATGACCAGCAGGGTAGAGCAGGAGCGAAGCCCCGCCGAGCGCTACCAGGCCTTCCGTGGCTCCCAGGGCGGTCCGGCGCTGGCCGCGTTCGAGGTCGGCTACCCGTTCGGCCTCGACGCCTTCCAGCGAACGGCGTGCAAGGCCCTCGAACGGGGTCGTGGAGTCTTGGTCGCCGCACCGACCGGCGCCGGGAAGACCGTCGTCGGGGAGTTCGCCGTACATCTGGCTCTTCGCGCGGGACGCAAGTGCTTCTACACGACGCCCATCAAGGCGCTGTCGAACCAGAAGTACGCCGACCTGGTCGCCCGTCACGGTGCCGACACAGTCGGACTGCTCACTGGGGACACCACGATCAACGGGGGCGCCGACGTGGTCGTCATGACCACCGAGGTGCTCCGCAACATGCTCTACAGCGGCTCCGGCGCCCTGCGCGGGCTGGCGCACGTCGTGATGGACGAGGTGCACTACCTCGCGGACCGGTCCCGCGGCGGGGTCTGGGAGGAGGTGATCATCCACCTGCCCGACGACGTGATCCTGACGTCGCTGTCCGCCACCGTCAGCAATGCCGAGGAGTTCGCGGACTGGCTCGTCACGGTGCGGGGTGACACCGAGGTGGTCGTGGAAGAGCACCGTCCGGTACCGCTGTTCCAGCACGTGCTGCTGGGCAGCCGCCTGTACGACCTTTTCGTTGGAGGCGACAAGGCACAGGGCGACAGCCGCGGTGAGGTCAGCCCCGAGCTGGTCCGCCGGTCCCGGGACGAGGACCGCTATTCCCCGCGCGAGCGCGGCAGCCGCCCGTCCCGCTCTGCCGTGCCCCGGCGCCCGGAGGTCATCGAGCGGCTCGACCGGGAAGCCCTGCTCCCGGCAATCACGTTCATCTTCAGCCGGGCCGGCTGCGCGGCCGCGGTCGAGCAGTGCCTGCGGGCCGGCCTGCGGCTGAACTCCAGCGAGGAGCGCGAGCGGGTCCGGCTGCACGTCGAGCGCCGCACAGCCGACTTGCCACGCGGGGACCTGGGTGTCCTGGGCTACTGGGAGTGGCTCGAAGGCCTCGAGCGGGGCATTGCGGCGCACCACGCCGGGATGCTCCCGACGTTCAAGGAGGTCGTCGAAGAGCTGTTCCTCGAGGGGCTCGTGAAGGCGGTTTTCGCCACCGAGACCCTCGCGCTCGGGATCAACATGCCGGCTCGGTCCGTCGTACTCGAGAAGCTCGTCAAGTGGAACGGCGAAGCGCACGTCGACATCACGCCGGGGGAGTACACCCAGCTCACCGGCCGGGCCGGGCGCCGAGGCATCGACATCGAAGGTCACGCGGTCGTCCTGTGGCAGCCCGGGTTCGACCCCAAGCAAGTCGCGGGGCTCGCCTCGACCCGCACGTACCCGCTCCGGTCGTCGTTTCGTCCGTCGTACAACATGGCGGTCAACCTGGTGGGGAGCGTGGGCCGAGAGTCAGCACGGGCGCTGTTGGAGAGCTCGTTCGCGCAGTTCCAGGCCGACCGGTCCGTGGTGGGGCTGGCGCGTCAGGTGACCCGCAACCTCGAGGCGTTGGATGGCTACCGCGACGGGATGTCCTGTCACCTCGGAGACGTCCTTGGGTACGACGACCTGCGCCAAGCCATCCGCCAGCGCGAGACCGAGCTCGCGAAGCAGGGATCCTCCCAACGCCGGGCGCAGACCGCCGCATCCTTGGTGGCCCTGCAGGTCGGAGACGTGATCACCGTGCCACAGGGCCGCCGGTCCGGGCTGGCCGTCGTGCTCGACCCCGGGCTGGGCCAGAACGGGCAGGCTCACCCGCTCGTCCTGACCGAGGACCGCTGGGCCGGTCGGCTGTCCGACGCCGACTTCCCCGCGCCGGTGGAGCCCCTCGGGACGCTTCGGGTGCCCAAGGCCTTCAACCACCGCAGCCCGCACCACCGCAAGGACCTGGCGTCCTCCCTGAGGTCCCTGGGGCTGCGCCCGGAGCGCGGCCGTCGGCCGCGTGCCAGTGCAGCCGACGACGTCGAGCTGGCCCGGCTGCGCACTGCCTTGCGCCAGCACCCGGTGCACGGCTGCGACGAGCGCGAGCAGCACTTGAGGTGGGCCGAGCGCTTCGCCCGGCTGCGGCACGACACCGACGGCCTCGAGCGCCGGGTCGAGGGCAAGACGCATTCGATCGCCCGCGTCTTCGACCGGGTCTGCGGTGTCCTGGAGCAGCTCGGCTATCTGTCCGGCGACGATGTCAGCGAGCCCGGACGACGGCTTGCCCGGGTCTACAACGAGTCCGACCTACTGGTCGTGGAGTGTCTGCGGGCCGGACTGTGGGACAACCTGTCCTCCGCCGAGCTGGCCGCGGTCGTCTCAGCGGTCGTGTACGAGAGCCGCCGGCCCGACGAGGCCGCGCCGCAGGTCCCCGGAGGGCCGGTCCGAGCACGGCTCGACGCGATGCGTGAGCTCTGGGGGCGGCTGCGCGACACCGAGGCGACGTACACGCTGGACTTCCTGCGCGAGCCGGATCCCGGCTTTGCCTGGTCGGCCTGGCGGTGGGCGGCCGGAGGTGAGCTGGAGCAGGTCCTGCAGGACGACCCCGACCTCACGGCCGGGGACTTCGTCCGGTCCTGCAAGCAGCTCGCCGACCTGTTGGGGCAGGTCGCCCTGATCGCGGAGGAGCCGGTGCGGTCCACCGCCCGAACGGCCCTTACCGCCATACGCCGTGGTGTCGTGTCCTACTCCGGTGTCGCGTGACCTCGCCACTGCGGCGCGATCGTCGGCGCTGGGTGCCGGTGACGGCGGCGCTGCTCTGCTTCAGCGTGGGGCTGGTCGACCTGGTGAGCGCCGTGACGCAGAGCGACCGTGGCCGGCTGAAGGAGCTGCGGAACTACGTGCCGGGCGGGGTCAGCAACGCAAGCACCGCCCTGACCCTGGTCACCGGGGTCCTGCTGGTCCTGGTCGCCCGAGGTCTACGGCGGCGTAAGCGCCGGGCCTTCCGGGTCGCGGCCCTGCTGCTCGCCGTCAGCGTGGCCCTGCACGTACTGAAGGGACTGGACGTGGAGGAGGCGTCGGTCTCCGGCGCGCTGCTGGTGGCCCTGGTCGTCCTGCGTTCAGAGTTCTACGCCAAGGGTGACCCCCGCACCCGCTGGCGGGCCGTCGGGGCGTTCCTGTTCCTGCTGGCTGCCAGCTACGGCCTCGGGATGGCGCTGGTCGGGATCCGCGCCGAGACCCTTGCCACGCCGTACTCGTTCACGCGCGCGTCAGAGCACGTGTTCGTCGGGCTGCTCGGGTTCGACGGTCCGCTGACGTTCACCGCCGATCGGCGGGGCCACCGGGCCGACGAACTGATCGGCGACGCCCTGCTCGCGCTAGGCCTGCTGACGGCCGTGTCGACGGCGTACCTGGTGCTGCGACCGGCTGAGCCCGCGGCCCGGCTGTCGCCCGATGACGAAGCCCGGATGCGGGCGCTGCTGGGCCGCTACGGCCACCAGGACTCATTGGGCTACTTCTCCTTGCGACGCGACAAGAGCGTCCTGTGGTCGGCGTCGGGGAAGGCCTGCGTGGCCTACCGGGTCGTGTCCGGCGTGATGCTCGCCAGCGGTGACCCGCTCGGTGACCCGGAGGCCTGGCCGGGTGCCATTGAGGCGTTCCTCACCGAGGCGGACGCGCATGCCTGGACGCCGGCTGTCATGGGCTGCTCCGAAGTCGCCGGTACCGCCTGGTCCCGGGCCGGGTTGGCAGCTCTCGAGATCGGTGACGAGGCCGTCGTCGAGGTCGCCGACTTCAGCCTCGAGGGCCGCGCCATGCGCAACGTCCGGCAGGCCGTCAACCGGGTCGAGCGGGCCGGCTACACGACCCGGGTCTGCCGCGTCAGCGAGATCACCAGTGAGGAGGGGGGGCGCCTGAAGGCCCAGGCGAACGCCTGGCGCGGCGCCGACACCGAGCGCGGATTCTCGATGGCCCTGGGCCGGTTCGGCGACCTCCAGGACCAGGCCTGCGCCCTGGTCATGGCCTTCCAGGGCGACAACCTGCGGGCCTTCCTGCACTTCGTGCCCTGGGGTGACGACGGGCTCTCGCTGGACCTGATGCGCCGTGACCGCGACGCCGACAACGGCCTCAACGAGCTGCTGATCGTGGCGGCCCTGCGGGCCTCGAGTGGGCTCGGCGTCAAGCGGCTGTCGCTGAACTTCGCGGTCTTCCGGTCCGCCCTCGAGCGTGGTGAGCGGCTCGGCGCGGGGCCGGTGATCCGGGCCTGGCGCGGCTTCTTGCTCTTCGCCTCCCGGTGGTTCCAGATCGATTCGCTGTACCGCTTCAACGCCAAGTTCCGGCCCGACTGGGAGCCGCGCTACGTCTGCTACCCCGCAGCCCGAGACCTGCCGCGGGTGGCCCTGGCCGCCCTCGAGGCGGAGGCGTTCCTGGTCTGGCCGCGGCTACCTTGGTCCCGCACGGACGCGCCGCCTTGATGGTGTGGACAGCGGGCACCACGGGCCAGCAGAAGCCAGGCGCCCCGCGAGTGGGGGTCTACTCCGACAGAGCAGTCTCGACAGCCTGAAGCAGTCGTTCCAGAGAGCTCTCCAGTCCCCAGCGGTCGCTCAGCGCCAGCAGCGCCGCTGGCGAGAGCGGGACGCGAGCAAGCGCGTCGTCGTACTCGGGCAGCGGCAGGTGGCACACCACCCTGGTCACAGCGGGCGCGACGGCCAGGTAGTCGCGGGCGGCTTTCAGCTTGGCCCGCGCACCGGCCGGGAAGCCGTCGTCCGTGCCGCTGTCGAGCGCCGCGACGATGGCCTCGACCGTTCCGAAGCGGGTGACCAGCGCCGCCGCGGTCTTCGCACCGACGCCCTTCACCCCTGGCAGCCCGTCAGAGGGGTCACCGCGCAGCACCGCGAACTCTGCGTAGTGAGTCCCGGGGATGCCATGCTTGGCGGCTACCGCGCCCTCGTCGTACGGCTTCATCTTCTCCACCGCGTAGAGCACCCGCACCGGACCGGCGTCGCGCACCAGCTGCAGCAGATCGCGGTCGCCGGTGACGATGTCGACCGCGCCGGTCTCGCGGGTCGCGAGGGTCCCGATCACGTCGTCGGCCTCGTAGCCCTGCGCCCCGGCTACCGGGATCCCCAGCGCCGCGAGCACCGCGAGTAGCACCTCCACCTGCGGCCCCAGGGCCTCCGGTTCCGCCTCCCCACCCCCCTCGAGCGTCCGGTGAAGCTTGTACGACGCCACGGCAGCGACCCGAAAGGCCGGCCGCCAGTCCAGGTCGACGGTGGCCACCAGCCGGGAGGGACGGGTGTCCCTCACGACCCGCGCCACGATGTCGAGGAACCCGCGAATCGCGTTGACCGGCTCGCCCTGGGGGGACCGGACACTGTCCGGGACGCCGTGGAACGCGCGGTACCACAGGGCGGGGGAGTCGAGGAGCATCAGCTGTCCGGGCACAGGGCCAGCCTCCCACGCCCCCGCTCGGTAGCCTTGCGCCACGTCATCGTGCAAAGGAGGGTTCCGATGCCCACAGCCCGGCCTGTCGTCCGCAGCCTTCCGACCGCCGACGCCGAAGCGCTACTCGAGCTGACCCGGGACCTGGTCGAGCACGAGGTCGCACCGCTTGCCGAGCCGATGGAGGCTCGTGCAGAGTTCCCGCGCGAGCTGTTCCGAATCGTCGGCAAGGCCGGCCTGCTCGGCCTGGCCTATCCGGAGGAGTACGGCGGTGGCGGACAGCCGTACGAGGTCTACCTGCAGGTGCTTGAGGAGCTCGGCCGGGGCTGGGCCGGCTTCGCGGTCGGCGTGAGTGTCCACACCCTCGCGTGCTTTCCGGTCGCCCAGTGGGGCTCGGACGCGCAGCGCGAACGGTTCTTGCCGGACATGCTCGCCGGTGACCTGCTTGGCGCCTATTGCCTGTCCGAGGCGGGCAGTGGCTCCGACGCCGCGGCCCTCGTCACCCGGGCGATCCTGGACGGCACCGACTACGTCGTCGACGGTGCGAAAGCCTGGGTCACCCACGGCGGCCACGCCGACTTCTACAACCTCATGGTTCGTACCGGTTCACCTGGAGCTGACGGAGCCGGCCCCAACGCCATCTCCTGCCTGCTCGCGGCTTCGGACACACCCGGCCTGCTGCCGCAGCCGCCCGAGAAGAAGATGGGCATGCGGTCCGCTCACACCGCGACCATCGTCCTGGACGGGGCCCGCGTCCCCGCCGACCGGCTGATCGCCGGGGAGGGCGAGGGCTTCCGGATTGCGATGAGCGCCCTCGACGGCGGCCGGCTCGGGATCGCCGCAGTCGCCGTCGGTCTCGCCCAGGCTGCCCTGGAGCTGGCCGTGTCCTACGCCAACGAGCGCCGACAGTTCGGGAGCACGATCGCCTCGTTCCAAGGGATGGAGTTCCTGCTCGCCGACCTCGCCACCCAGGTCGAGGCGGCGCGCGCTCTGTACCTGTCGGCAGCCCGCCTGCGCGACGCCGGCAAGCCCTACGGTCCGCAGGCTTCGATGGCGAAGCTGTTCGCGACCGACACCTGCATGCGTGTCACGACCGACGCGATCCAGGTCCTCGGCGGCGCCGGCTACGTCGAGGACTACGCCGCCGAGCGTTACTTCCGGGAGGCCAAGATCATGCAGATCTTCGAGGGCACCAACCAAGTGCAGCGGATCGTCATCGGTCGCTCGCTGACGCGGTCATGAGCTCGTGAGCGTCTCCGGCGACTACGACCCGGTGGACCGCCAACTGCTGCGGCTGCTCGTCGACGACGGCCGGCGTTCCTACACCGACCTCGCCAAGGACACCGGCCTGTCCACCTCCGCTGTCCATCAGCGGGTACGTCGCCTCGAACAGCGTGGCGCCATACTGGGCTACGGCGCGCAGGTCGACCCGATCGCTGCCGGGTCGCCTCTTGCGGCCTTCGTCTCAATCACTCCCATCGACCCGGCGGCCCCGGACGACGCACCCGAACGCCTCGCCCACATCCCGCAGATCGAGGCATGCCACAGCGTCGCCGGTGTCGAGAGCTACATCCTGAAGGTCCGCGTCGGCGCCCCCGGCGACCTCGAGTCCCTGCTGCAGGAGATCCGCGCCGCAGCCGGCGTCTCCACCCGTACGACGGTGGTGCTGAGCACCCCGTGGGAGGGGCGCTCCACCCTCGTCGAACAGTAGAGCGCTGCTGAACTCAGGCGCGGCCGAGGACGCGGTCCACGGCAATCTCCAGCACCACGCGCTGCGGGTTGACGGCGGGTTGCCGGTAGCGCTCGGCGTACCGGCGTACGGCTTCGGCGACCCGGGCCGGGTCGTCGGAGACCGACACGACTCCTTCCAGCGAAAGCCAGTGCGGGCCGGCCACCTGGGCGACGACGGCCCGGCCACCGAGGCGAGCGTGGGCGACTTTGCGGGACGTCCCGTTGGTGATGACCCGGGCCAGCTGGGCCCCGTCGTCCCAGGTGAAGCCGACCGCGACCACGTGTGGGGAACCGTCAGCGCGCAGGGTCGTCAGGGTCGCCAGATGTCGCTCATGCAGGAACGACAGCACTGCGTCGGGCAGAGCCTTTGGGTTGAGGGACACCTGACCAGGATGCCAGCAACAGGCCCATGGCGTGCGACGGGGACACGTGCCATGCGGACGAGCGAGGTTCGCGGAGGCAGTCGCCGTGGCGGAGCCGCATCATCGACGTTGGCGACGAACCCCTGCAGCAGCGCGGATCCGGCTGGGCTGGGGCGTGTCCGTCGTACCCCTGCAAAGCCAGGTGTGACAGCGTTCCAGACGTGACGTCGCTTGAGCAGTCCCTAGCCGCAGGTCCCGGCTGGCCAGGGACTCTCGCGTACGCGGGGCCCCTTACCGGAGTCCGCGTCCTGGACTTGTCACGGGTTCTGGCCGGCCCCTACTGCTGCATGGTGCTGGCCGACCTCGGAGCCGATGTCGTCAAGGTCGAGCGGCCCGGCAGCGGCGATGACACCCGCCACTGGGGACCGCCGTTCCACGGTGATGACGCGACCTACTTCTTTTCCGTCAACCGCGACCGCCGTTCCGTAGCGCTCGACCTTATGACTCCGTCAGGACGTGCGGTCGTCGCCCGGCTAGCCGAGACGGCCGACGTCGTTGTGGAGAACTTCCTGCCCCGCCACCTTGCGAAGCTGGGGCTGGATCACCTGCGGGACAAACGATCTGGCGTCTGGGTCTCGGTCCGCGGCGCCGGCGGAGATGGACCCGACGGCGACAAGCCCGGCTACGACGTCATGGCCCAGGCCCGTTCAGGCCTGATGTCGGTCACCGGCACCACCGAGCCGACGAAGGTAGGCGTAGCTATCGCCGACGTCGTGACCGGCCTGTACGCCGCGGTCGGGGCCGTCGCAGGCCTGCTGGCCCGTAAGCCCCTTCAAGTCGAGGTCGGCCTGCTCGAGGTGGCTGTGTCGATGCTGGTCAACCAGGCCAGCAACGCGCTCATCGGGGGAGTGGTGCCCAGGCCCTCAGGTAACACCCACCCCAACATCGTCCCGTACGGCCCGCTGCACTGCGCGGACACCGCCCTTGTCCTGGGAGCCGGCAACGACAGTCAGTTCGTCAAGCTCTGCCAAGCCCTTGGCGTGACGGCCGCTGAGCACTGGCGCACCAACGCTGGTCGGGTCGCTGACCGGGTCGCCGTCACCGCCGCCCTCGAAGGCGCGCTGTCCACGAAGACGGCACGGGAGTGGGTCGAGATCCTCATGAGCCACGGCGTGCCATGTGCACCCGTGCAGGACCTCGGGCAGCTCCCGTCCGACCCACAGCTGCTCGCGACCGGGCAGCTCCAGATGATGCCGCACCCGAAGGGGGCGGTGACCGTCGTCGGGTCGCCGTACCGGCTGGACGGGATCCGGCCGCGGGTGCAC
This sequence comes from Frankiales bacterium, assembly GCA_043740815.1. Classification (GTDB taxonomy): domain Bacteria; phylum Actinomycetota; class Actinomycetes; order Mycobacteriales; family SCTD01; genus RYN-111. The sequence goes on from JAYUBO010000017.1 coordinate 9,337, forward strand.
GACGCCCCGCCGCTTTTGGGCCAGCACACCACCGAAGTCCTTGCCCAGCTGGGACTGTCACCCACACAGGTGAAGGAGATCGTCGATGCCGACAGGCGGTGAGGTCCTCGTGGCCGGGCTGCGGGAGCTGGGTGTCGACGTAGCCTTCGGGCTGCCTGGCGTCCACAACCTGGCCGCGTGGAAGGGCTTTCCCGACAGCGGTGTGCGCCTGGTCGGGGTGCGGCACGAGCAGACCGCCGGCTACGCCGCAGACGGCTACGCACGGGCCTCAGGTCGGCTCGGCGTCGCACTGACGACGACCGGTCCGGGAGCGTCCAACATCGTCACAGCCGTGGGGGAGGCGTGGTCGTGCCACTCGCCGCTGCTCGTCATCGCCACCGACATCCCCACGACAGCAAGAATTCCGGGAGCCTTCCGCGGAGTCCTGCACGAGACGACAGACCAGGCGTCCTTCTTTCGACCTGTCACCAAGGCGCAGCTCCGGGTCGAACGGGCCGAGGACCTGCACGACGTCGTCGTCGATGCCGGTCGGCTCGCGATGGTCCACCCCCGACGACCGGTCTATGTCGAGATCCCCACCGACCTGCTCAGTGCCACCGTCCCGGTCCCGACGCCTCCGCTGCAGGCGTCACCGACCCAAAGCCTTCTACCCGACCAAGACGCGTTCCCCCAGCCGTTCGCGCGCCCGCTCGTCTGGGCCGGCGGCGGGGCGACCGCCTCCGGTGCGGGTCAGCTGGTCGAGGACCTGTGCGTCCGGCTGGGCGCACCCCTACTCACCTCCTACGGCGGGCGGGGTCTGCTCACGCCGGACCACCCGCACCTGGTGCCGCTCCCACCGCACGTCCGCGAGGCCGGTGATCTGTGGGACGCCGCGGACCTCGTCGTGGTCGTCGGCAGTGACCTCGACGGTATGAACACCCAGGGCTTTCGCCAGCCGCGTCCACCATGGGTGGTCACCGTCGACCTCAGCCGTCCGGTCAACCTCGAGCCCGACGTGCATCTGGCCCTGGACGCCGTCGCGGGTCTGTCGCTCCTGCTCGGACAGCTTCCGGCTGTGTCGCGCACCCCCTGGTTCACCCGGCCGGCCGGCCGCGAGCTCTACGGCGGCCCTGAGACCGCGTTCCTAGAAGCCTTCGAGTCAGGCCTCACCGACGACACCGTCGTGGTCGCGGACATGTGCATCCCCGGCTACTGGTACGCCGGCTTCGGGCGCGTCGCCAGCCCGCGCGGCCTGGCCTATCCCGTCGGCTGGGGCACCCTCGGGTTCGGCTTCCCGGCCGGCCTCGGTGCGGCTCTGTCCGGCCGGCCGGCCGTGTCGCTGGTCGGGGACGGCGGTTTTCTGTTTGCGTGCGGCGACCTCGCGACCGCCGCCCAGGAGCAACTGCCGCTCACCACGGTCCTGGTCGACGACGGTGGCTACGGCATGCTCGCCTATGACTTCACCAAGGACGGCGACCCCGCCCTGGGATGCGACCTGGAGCCACCGGACTTCGTCGCCCTGGCCCGCGCGTTCCGTATCGCCGCCCGCGAGGTGTCCGTTGCTGAGCTCGGATCGGCTGTGGCACACGGGATCGCCAGTGGCAGGCCCTCGTTGTTGGTCGTCAAGGCGGCCTACACGCCGCCACCCAACACCAGCCCCCGCTGGTACCGCGCCGGTCCCTGACCCGTCGTTGGTGCTTGCGGGTCAGAGGCGGAAGCCGAGATCGGCCACCGACTCCTCGGTGTCCATCTGGGCCTTCTGCAGCTTGCCGGCATAGTCCCAGTTCATCGACTGCCAGCGGGTGAACTGGTCGAGGACCCACACCCCACTCTGCCGGGAGCCGTTGCCGCTCTTGCCGTTGCCACCGAAGGGCAGGTGTGCCTCGGCGCCGGAGGTCGAGTTGTTGACCGACAGCATCCCGGCACTGACCCGCGACCGGAACCGGAACGCCGTCTTCGCGTCGCTGGTGTAAATCGCCGATGACAGGCCGTACCCGTGGCTGTTGGCAAGGTCGACCGCCTCGTCGAAGCTTGAGAAGCGCATGACTGGCACCAGCGGCCCGAAGGTCTCGTTCTGGTAGAGCGCGTCGTCCTTTGTCACGCCGGTGACGACCGTCGGGTGGGCGAAAACCCCCGCATCGGGGTCGCCGACAAAACCGGTGCGTGGGTTGGCCGCGGTGATCCGCCCCGTCCCGGTGGAGCCGTGGACGGTGTGGTGCGGCTGGATCTCGCCGAGCCATTTCTGGAAGCCGGTAAAGAAACGCTCCGACAGCATCGGGCCGTAGAGCACGTCGCCCGTCGGGTCGCCCACCACGGCGTTCTCGACGAGACCGACGAACTTCTGCACGAAGGCGTCGTAGACGTCGTCGTGGACAATGGCGACACCGAGTGAGGTACAGCGTTGACCGGC
>JAYUBO010000018.1:0-17159 GCA_043740815.1 Frankiales bacterium
GGCTGTGCCCGCTTCGCGGAGGTCGCAGTGCCGCAGCTGATTGCCGGCGAAGACCGGGTGAGCATGTGCGTCGATGAAGCCCGGAACCAGGGTGCCACCCTGCAGGTCGATCAACTCTGCCCCGTTGAGCGGTTCGTGCGGCCCAACGCTCGTCAGCTGGCCGTCCTTGACCCGCACGACGGTGCCTTCTGGCAGAAAATTCCGGCCGTCGAAAACGCTGCCATTGTGGAAGACAACCTGGCCGTCATCAAGATCCGTCACTACGCTCCCATCTCTGAAACTCTGGGTAACCAACCACGTTCCTGAACCCGGAGTCAATGGCTCTGACTAAGGTTCGTGGGAGGAAGGGGAGTCGGTGATGGGCGGTGAGCGAGAGGCCGAGCCGGCTCTTGTGCGCAGACAGCCCCGAGGCTCGCTGACACCGGAGCGCATTGTCACGGAGAGCTTGCTCTTGCTGGACAGGGACGGAGTCACTGGCTTTAGCCTTCCGAGGCTGGGTCGCTCGCTGCACGTGGATCCAACGGCGGTCTACCGGCACTTTTCGAGCAAGGACGACTTGGTGCTGGCCATTGCTGATCGGCTCATTGCGGATGCCATGGAAGGGCTGGAGGCGAGTAGTTGCTGGGTTGACACGCTCGTTGACGTCACCACGCGTCTGCGACGCACCTACCTGGCGCATCCTGCCGCAGCTTCGCTGTCGGCATTCCGGACGACGCGGCGCCCTGCTGAAATGCGCACCGTCGATGTCATCGTGGGGGCACTGCTCCGCGCCGGCTTTAAGGGGGCCGAGGCGGCGGTGGTCTATCGCGCCTACGCCGACTTCAGCCTTTCCTTCAGCGGGGGGGAGGCCTCACTGGCCGCACTGGACCAGAGCGTGCAGGACCTGGACCGCATGGTTTGGTCCGGTGCGTATCTCACCGCGCAGCGAGCGGTTCATCCGAACATCTGGCGGATCCGCTCCGCCCTGCCGGACGTTGCCGACGACGAGATCTTCACGACGATTCTTGGCTTGGTCACAGATGGTCTCGTCCTTCGCGCACCGACTCCGTGTGGGTGTGAACGCCACCTTCGAGGGCGAAACTGACGAGTCAGCACGCTCAGCTGTGGCGGGTGGGGCCGGAGGTCACGAGCACGACCACGCCGAGGATGATGCCCGCAACGGCTCGCCCTCCCATCCGATCCTGGTATAGGAACACGCCCGCCACCGCTACGCCGGTCACCCCGACGGCAGACCACACGGCAACACCACCCCGACATTGAGATGCCGCAAGGACACCATCATGGCCAGGATGGAAACGGTGCAGGCGACGATGGACAGGGGCACAAGTCGAACCAACAGGCCTGTCGAGCCGCGCGATACCCCACTATTCCGCTTCATCCCGGTGACAGATCCGGCCGTCCACGATGGTCATCCGTACAGGGATATCCGACAGATCCTCAGGGGGGACCAAGAGAGGGTCTTCCGCCAGAACGGTCAGATCAGCCAGAAATCTGGCGGCCACCCGACCTGTCGACCGCTCCATGCCGGCCGCATGCGCTGGTGCCCGGGTGTACCCGGACAGAGCCTGAAGCGCGGTTAGCCCCTGCGCTGGACCGACCGGCGCGGCATCCGGTCTTCCGGGGGACCGGCGGGATTGAGCTGCTGCCAGCACCCCACGTGGATCGTAGGGAGCGATCGGCCAGTCCGAACCGAGCGTGACAACACCACCGGAGTCCCGGATGTCGCGACAGCGCCATCCGTCATTGGCCCGCGCGTCACCGAGTCGCTCGGACCAGTTGTCCGTGTGGTCGGCCCTGGTGTAGTCGGTGGCATGCGTGGGTTGCATCGAGGCAACGACGCCGAGCTGAGCAAACCGGTGCACCTGGTCGGTTGGGAGCGTCTCGATGTGTTCCACGCGGTGGCGCACCGGACTGTCACTCGGGGTCACGCGCTCCAGGGTGTCGAGTACGTGCTGAACCGCGGCATCGCCAATGGCGTGCGTGGCAGTTTGTATGCCGGCCTCTGCGAAGTAGCGGACGGCCTCCGCGTACTCCTGGGGATCTCGCCAGTAGGCGGCGGTCGACTCACCGTGGCAGTCCGGCTCGTGCAACCACGCCGTGCCACCGTCAATCGTCCCATCCATGAAGAACTTGACGGTAGCCACCGACCACAGGCGCCCGCTCGTACCCACCAGTTCACGGATGGCCTCCCGTTGTGTGGCGTCATCGTCCGGGCGGCACCACGGCGCCAGGCGCAGCCTCAGTGGCAAGGCATTCGCCTGCTCGAGGTCCTGATAAAGCTCGAGCGCATCGTCGCCGAGATCCATCACGTGCCCACCGGTCAGGCCAGTGGCCGCCATTCCCACCAGGAGTTCCCCGAGCTTGGCCCGACGCTCGTCGACGCCTGCTGTCGGCATGGCATCCCGGACGAGGCGCTGCGCACCCTCCTCCAGGAGGTGTCCGGTCGGCCGACCAGTTTCGTCGCACACGATCATCGACTGTGACCCGAACGCTCGAGGGCCGTCTATGTGCGCTCGCCGCAGCGCTTCTTCGCTAACGACAAGCGAATGTCCATCGAAAATACTGAGCACGACCGGAAACCCCTCCATCACCGAGCCGAGCACTTCGTAGCCGAGAGTCGCGTTGCCGAAGACATTGGGGTTGAGCCCCCACCCCGTCAACCACTGGTCCCTACCGAGGTCACGACCGGCTGCCGCCACCAGGGTGCGGACATCGTCGAGCGTGGTGCACCTCGACAGGTCGACGCCCTGAGTCATCTGTAAGCCCATGACCGGATGCGTATGGGAGTCGACCAGTCCGGGAGCCACCGTGGCACCCCGCAGGTCGACCACCGCGGTCACCGCCCCGCGCAAGTCGCCGCAGAGACTGTCGTCCCCCACGGCCAGGATCCGCGTCCCCTGGATGGCCACAGCTGTCGCCCTGGACGGTTCGTTCCCGAGCGTGAGGACGTTGCCATTCACCAAGATGAGGTCGGCGTAGCCGGTTGTCACTGCAGGAGCCCTTCACCCTTCGTGGTCAACGACGGCGGCCGGGCGGTGCCGAGCCAGCGTTGACCGAAAAGAAGATGCTCTCATGTCAATGACCATGTCAAGCGCGTTGACTTTCACCTGTGATCGCGCAATGTCGACCAGAACTCCTGCTCCTCGACGGACTGCAGAAGACGAGGCCCGCCCATGAGCGATCGTCAGCCGCTGCCGCAGCTGCGTGGAAGCCTTCTGCTGGCCGATGGGGTGTCGAGACTGACCTTGGGAGGAAACACTCCGGGTCTATTGCCGGCCCTACCCGCGCTTGCGGGTCACGCTGGGTTTGGGCTGGTGCCCAGGCGCCTATCTGGCGGGCCAGCCATGCCTGGGGACACCCGCTCAGGTAGGAAGCTGCCGTGCTGCAGGTGGTGAACAGGTAAGCCCGGATCCACCGTGAGGCGTTCGTTGGACGGTTAACGTGAGCTTGATGGCGTTGTCTGTGAGGGTGGGTGTGCTTGCGGGGCCGGCCTGGCCGGTGGTCTCTGACTGCAACACCTTCTGCACCAAGATCGGCACCGGCGGCACCTGCCCCAGCTGCGACGAACCGATCACTCTGGACGAACTGCTGCTCGACCGGCAACCGTCCACCTGTCCGCAATAACGAGGTGTCCTCGAAAGCGGGTCAACTCCACAACCCCATCGTGGCGCCGCCCAACGTGGCTGCGTTTTTCAGCGACCTGCACGACCTGCTCAGAGGTGGCCCAGACCCGCTCCGCGATCGGCTGCACCACCAGCGGTCCGCGGCGGGGCCGGTGCCGCAGTCGCTTTGGCGCTGCAGCCTTGCGTTGACAACGGCTATTGCCATTCGGCCGAGGTGGGAAGTTTGGAGGCGAGTGTGTTCTTGGTCGATCCACACCGCGCGGCTCCCGGACCGCGACTCCTCCATCGAACCTGGGGACGCCTTGCACGCATGACCAAGCTGGTCCCTGTGGACGTCCAAAGATTGCGCTCGCCTTGTTTGTAAGGTGACGGAGTCGAGGAGGGTCATCATGCCGGACCCGATGTGAAATGTGTTGTGGCAGTGCGGCATCCAGCGGCCGGGGGTGTCCGCGCGGACGTCGATGTTCACCGTCTGTCTGGGCGCGACGAGCACGGTGTCCTCGACGAGCTGCGGCACGCCCCTGCCGGTGGGCATGTCAGCGTCCGGGCGAACGTCGCAAGCGGCGGTGAGGCGGTCCGGATCGTCGTTAGCGACGACGGCGGGGGCCTACCGGCCGACCAACTCGAGGCGGTGTTCCAGCGCTTCCACCGGACCGATCCGGCCTAGTCGAGCCACGAGGGCGAAGGCAGCGGCCTGGGCCTTACGATCGCCCGCGCCATCATGACGGCCCACCGAGGAAACCTCGTTGCTGATAGCGACGGCGTGGGCCTCGGCGTGACGTTCTCGCTAGATGCTGCCGGTCCGGCCACACCCGCCCGTTCAGGGTCGGCAGGGCAATAGGAGGGCTATGAGCCTGGCAGCGCCTCCAGGCCGGCTACCAGTTCGAGGCGCTCGCCCGGGTCAAGTGCTTGATAGGCCGCCCCGGCGCGGCGGTTGGTCTCCTGCTCGATTGATGCACGTTCAGTTCCACGGCTGAGCGCCTTCACCGCGTCGGCGGTGAGCCCGGCGCCGGTCCAGGAAGCGACGTGGGCATCGAAGCGGTGGAAACGCAGCCCCGCGAGGCGCTCGGACAGCTTGACCTCGGTCGAGGCTCCTGGGGCGTCGTAGGTGGGGGTCATTAGGGCAAAGCCTGGGCCGCCGGAAAGAGCTGCCGCGACCAGAGCCCGGTCGACCAGCGGCAGCGCCGACGTCGCCGGGCTCCCTCCCGTTCCCCACAGCTCCGTGACTGCCTCGGTGCCGGCGAGGTGCAGCCTGCCCATCAGGTCGCGGCCCGATTGCGAGAGTCGCCACGACCCGTCGGTGACTTCTTCGAGCAACTGGGCTTCGACAAGCTGGCCGATGAGGCGGGTGGCTGTCCCGGGCGCCTGGTAGGTGAAGGGGGCACCCAGCTGCGGCTGCGTGACCGTGCGGCTGGGGTAGGCGTTGCGCAGCATCAGCAGCAGTTGGAAGGCGGCCTTGTCCAGCCCTGCAGATTCGATCAGCCCAGCCGCGGCGCTGAGCTGCATGGTCCGTCGCGCAACGGCCAGGCGCAGCCGGTCGATGATCGGAGCAAGGTGGGCCGCCACCGCCTCGGGGGTGAGCGGGTCGAGCGCGACCTTCTCAGCCACCGAGCGCCGCCACAACGAGCGACAGCCGCTCACGCGCCTGCTTGGCCACCGACTCCAGCGCGGGGTTTTCGCTGATGCTGACCATCATCTGGGGGTCCGCGATCTCGACTAACGTTCCGTCGGCAGTGCCCCGGAGTACGACGTTGCAGGGCAGGAGGAGCCCGAGGCTCCGATCGATCTCCAGGGCCTGGTGGGCCAGCGGCGGGTTGCAGGCACCCAGGATCAGGTAGTCCTCCATCTGCGCGCCGAGCTTCGCCTGGAGCGTGGCCGTCACGTCGATCTCAGTGAGGATTCCAAAGCCCTGCTCCTGCAGTTCGGCACGCACCTTCTCGACTGCTTCGGTGAAGGGCAGTTCCAGTGTGACCGTCATGGCGTACGTCATGTGTTCTCCTCGATGAGACTGCGTTGAATAGTTGGGTGTTGGGGAGGTCAGGTGAGGCCGAGGAACGGCCTCTCCAGCTCTGCGACGTCAGGGCCGACCGTCCGTTGTTGAGGCATTGCTTCAGGCCGCTGGCGACTGCGTTGAACCCGGCCTTGTCGAGGGCGGGGCATGGCCGCGAGCTGGGTGATGGCCTCCGGCGGAACTGGTCGATGATGGCTAGTGGCTGAAGTGGACCTGCGGTAGGACCTTGTCCAGCCAGGCGGGACGATGCCAGGCGGCGTGGCCGGTCAGGCGCAGGACGACAGGGAGCAGCACCATGCGGATGAGCAGGGCGTCGACGAATACGGCGACGGCCAGGATGATCCCCATCTCCTTGGGTGCCAGCGGTCCGGACAGGGCGAAGGTGAGGAAGACTGCGACCATCACTCCTGCGGCAGCGACGACGACGCGGCCTGAGGTGCGCAGCGCCATGCGCATGGCGTGCTGGGGGTCGCCGGTGAGGTCGTAGTGCTCGCGGGCGGCGGACAGCAGGAACAGGGTGTAGTCCATCGCGACGCCGGAGAGCATTGCGCCGAAGAACAGCGGGCCCCAGGCGTCGACGAAGCCTTGCGGTTCGAAGTTGAGCAGTCCGGACAGGTGGCCGTCCTGGAAGATGAGCTTGGCGACGCCGAAGGCTGCGGCGATGGAGGCCAGGTTGCTGACGACTCCGACGAACGCGACGAGCGGGCTGCCGAGGGCGACCAGTAGGAGCAGGAAACCCAGGCCGATGAGCAGACCGAACACCAGCGGTGTGCGGCTCGACAGCACCGTCTCGAGGTCGTGATTCTCTGCTGCGGCGCCGCCGACGAGGGAGCCTGACGGCAGCTCGGTCCGGAGCCGCTCGATGGTGGTGCCGGTGGTCTTCGCTGAGGCGTCGGTGGTGGGCATCACCAGCGTCAGGGCGTACCTGGCGGACTGGCCGGCGGGCAGGACCGCGGCGACGCCGCGGTCACTGCCGAGCGCGGCCCGGGTCTGGCCCTGGCTGCTGAGCGGGGTCAGAACTGACAGCATCCCTGGCGCTCCTGGTCCGAACGCGCTGACGACGTCGTTGTAGCCGGCGCGGGCGGTTTCGCTCTGCGGGATGACGGCGATGCTCGGCATGCCGGTGCGCAGGGACGTGACGGGCCAGGCCATCGCGCCGATGAGCAGCGCGACGATGCCGGCCGCGACCCAGGGGCGGCGGTGCAGCAGTGCGCCCCAGTGGTGCAGGAGCCGCTCCAACCCGATGACGCTGTGGTGCAGGTGCGGGTGGGTTCCGTTGTGGACCTCCTCGGCGCTGCCGACATGTGTGCCGTTCGCTGCGGCCTTCGTGAGGCGTCTCTGGGCTCGGCGCTCGGCCCGGTCCAGCGCGCGAGGGAGGTGGATCCGGCCGGCGTCGACGCGGCTCCCGAGCTTGCCCAGCACTCCGGGGAGCAGGGTGAGGGTTGCGGCCAGGACGGCGACAACGGCGAGCATGATCCCTAGGGACATGCTGCGGAAGGCGGGGCTGGGCACCAGCAGCACGGTGGACAGCGACACCAGGACGGTGAGTCCGCTGAAGGCGACGGCTTTGCCTGCGGTGCCCATGGTCTCTGCGACCGCCTCAAGAGCCGCCTGCGCGCGGTCGGGTTTGGCTTCTCGATGTGCCAGGGCTGCTCGGAACCGGACGACGATGAACAGGGCGTAGTCAATCCCCAGAGCTAGCGCGAACATCATCGCAAAGTTCATTGCCCAGATGCTGACCGGCGCGATGTGCGTCGACAGCACCAATGCCCCAGCCGCTGTCAGCAGTCCCACCAAGGTGAGCATCAAGGGCAGGCCGGCTGCGACGAGGCTGCCGAAGGCGAGGAAGAGCACGATCATCGTGACCGGCCAGGAGAGCACCTCGGATCGGATCATGGCCGAGTGGTTGACGCGGTTGAAGTCGGCCCACAGCGCACTGGAGCCGGTGAGCTCGACCGTGACAGCGCCGCCCGACAAGGCCCGAAGGGGTTTCGCGAGATCGTCCGCGGCCCGCACCATCGTGTTGGCGTCAGCCTTCGCGCCGGCCTGGAGGATCGCGGTCTGCCCATCGCGGGACAGCGACAGCCCTGGCTGCGGCGCGATGACGGTGCTGATCCGGCTGTCGCGCTGCAACAGCGCGGTAGCTCGTCCGATGACCTGTTGGGCTTGCACGTCGGTGGCGATCTGACCTTTCGCGTCATGGATGACAACCTGCAGCGCCGTCGAGTTCAGCCCGGCGAACTCCTTGCCCAGGATGTCGCGAGCCCGTACCGACTGACTGCCGCTGTCCTGCCACCCTGCACCGGCCAGAGCGGACTCGACCTGCGGGGCAAAGGCACCGAAGACCCCGAGGATCAGTGCCCACACGACCAGGACTGTGCGGAAGTGAGCGCCGGACCAGACGCCAAGGCTGGCAAGCCACCCCTGCGTCTGCGTCGCAGGTGCATCAGACTTGAGGGTGGGGGTGATGGTCGCCACGCGGAACGCCTCCTACAGGTGAAGGGATCGGCCGGCTTTTCGGCCATCTCCAACAGAGAGGACAATACCATGGGGGGTATATTTCACCTTGCTCTTCCGTGGTCCTTGATGCTTTCAGCGTGCCCGTTCTCACTGCGGCCGGCCATGGCCAAAGGTCCCGATGTGCATCTGGCAGTGGGTCAGACCAGTGACAGGAACAGCTTCTCGAGCTCCGCGATGTCGAGCTCCTCGCTGCCTTCGAACATGCACTGTCGGAGCCCGGTCGCGATGATCGCGAAACCGGCCTTGTCCAGGGCGAGGGAGACCGCTGCCAGCTGTGTGACGATGTCTTTGCACTCTCGCCCTGCTTCGATCATGCGGATCACGCCGGCGATCTGACCTTCCGCGCGGCCCAGCCTGTCAGTGAGGCCACGTCCCGTGGAGTGTTGTAGCTCGTCGCGTGTTGCTGTGCGAGTGAGAGCAACTTTGCCGTAGCGGCGATCGGGACTGCCCCCGGGGCACATCTACGCGTCAACCAAAGTCTGGGCAGTCCCGGACGCATCTGGGCGCCGCTCTGGGTGGCCTGATCCTGCTCGCCGTCGCGACCAATCTTCCCGAGATCGCTATCACGGTCACGGCTGCCCGCAGCGGGCACGTGGACGTTGTAGTCAGCAACCTGCTCGGCGGGATCGCGGTCCAGACGGTGGTCCTGGTCGCTCTGGACGCCTTCGGCGTCCGGGTGCGGCGGCCCCTCACCTACCAGGCCGCAAGTCTGCAACTGGTCCTTGAGGGTGCCGCGGTCGTCGCTGTGCTCACGGTCGTGGTCATGGGCGCCCAACTGCCGAAGTCCGCGATCGCCTTCCGGCTGACCCCTGACGTCGTGGCCATCGCGGTGGTCTGGATGGTCGGGCTCCTGCTCACCCAGCGCGCCGCCGACGCCACCAAGAAGGGCGTCAGCACGGCCAGGGCAGTCGCCGTGTTTGGTGCCGCGGCAACGGTCACGTTGGTCGCCGGTGCCCTGCTGGAGGAGAGCGGGAGCCAGGCCGCGGATCACGTGGGGCTGTCCGGTGTGCCGTTCGGGGCAACGGTGCTGGCGGACGCGACATCTTTGCCGGAGCTGTCCATCGGCATCACCGCGGTCCGCAGCGGCGATTACCAGCTCGCCTTCGGCGACATCTTCGGTGGCAACGCCTTCTTGCCAGTGCGGCTGCTGCTCGCGACGGGCATCAGCGGCAAAGCGATCCTGCCGAACGCACACAACAGCGACCTGTACCTCACCGCCCTCGGCGCTGTGGTGACGATCATCTATGTCGCTGGGCTTCTGTTCCGGCCCGCCAAGGAGCATGCCCGGCTCGGAGTCGACAGCATCGCGGTGCTCGTCGTGTATCTCGTCGGTGTGGTGGGGCTGACCATCCTGCCGTCCTGACCCGCCGAGCCTTCGTCGTCGTGGAGACCGAAGACGGCTGCGGATGCGAAGGCGTACCAGAGCCGCCTTCCCCGGATGGCGAACGAAGTGAGAATGCGCGTCGGTCCGCAGGGGACACTCAACCCGTGAAGCTGAAGCTCGACCTACATGAGATCTACAACCGCGGGAGCGATATCGACCGCGCGCTGACCGACATCATCGCCCAAGCCGTGGCGAAGAAAGCCCCTTTGGTAGAGATCATCCCCGGCAAGGGCTCAGGTCAGCTCAAAAAGCACGTCCTGCGTTTCCTTGATCAACCCGAGGTGAAGGCGCTATATCACCGGGTCGAGAAGGACTCGCACAATCACGGCCGGGTATTCGTGCACTTCCGGTGGAAGTAGTCCAGCGCGGATCCTCGAGTAGCGGTGAGCCGCTGTCCGCGGCCGGCAGGGGCTGGCGCGAAGGACGTGTGCCGTGGTAGGACTCGACCCTAGGTGTAGGAGCGATATGTTGGTAGCGATGGGGCATCGTCGGGCGCTGGCGTTAACGAGTGTCACAGCTCTCGTCGTGGGGCTGCTGGTTTCGTCCGCCGCCCGGGCTGACGCCAGCGACGACCACCACACACGGGGTCTGAAGCCAATGGTGTGGACCGTGGGCGCGTGGCACGGCAAGGCGGGTCAGTTCCTCACCATCCAGGCTGCCGTCGATGCGGCGTCCCCGGGTGACACCATCGTCATCGCCCCTGGGGATTACAAGGAGCGCGGCGACTACACCACGCACCGACCAACGTCGATGACCGGCGCTGGTGTCTGGGTAGACAAGTCGAACCTGCACCTGGTGGGCCTGTCACGCGACGGTGTTGTCGTCGACGGCACGAAGTCCGGTCGGGCGTGCTCCAGCAGTGCCGCGGATCAGGATCGTGGCCCGGCCAACGGCGCGGGCAGCTGGGGTCGCAACGGCATCGAGGTTTACCAGGCCAGTGGAGTCACGATCCAGAACCTCACCGTGTGCAACTTCCTGTCCGGCAGCGATGGTTCGGGCAACCAGATCTGGTGGAACGGCGGCTACGACACCAAGCAGATCGGGATGCACAGTTACCTGGGGTCCTACCTGACGACCACCACGACGTACTACGACGCGACCGATCCGGCGCAGGCGACGTACGGCATCTTTGTCAGCAACGCCGACGGCCCGGGTCTGATTGACCACGCCTACGCCAGCAACATGAACGACTCGGGCTACTACATCGGAGCCTGCGGCGACTGCAACGCTGTACTCACGCAATCGCATGCCGAGAACAACGTCCTCGGATACTCAGGCACCAACTCCGGCGGACATCTCGTCATCTCCGACAGCGAATGGAACAACAACGGCGAGGGCCTCGACACCAACAGCCAGAGCAGTGGCGACCTGCCAGCCCCGCAAGACGGCAAATGCCCGTCCGGCAGCGAGTCATGCACGATCATCACCGGCAACTGGATCCACGACAACAACAACCGTGACGTCCCAGGCAACGGTCTGGGCCTGGTGGGCGCTGGAGTCGTGGTCGCTGGCGGCCGCAACGACACCATCGAGCAGAACCGGTTCAGCAACAATGGCGCGTGGGCCGTCGCCCTGGTGCCGTACATCACGGGGGCGGCCGATCCGACTGACTGCACCGGTGCGGGCGGCACGTGGGACAACTCGTTCGTCGACTCCCTCGCCGGTGGAAGCGCGTGCTTCTTCAACGACTACGGCACCACCGTCCGCGACAACGAGTTCACCGGCAACGGCAACTTCGGCAACCCCACTAACGGTGACCTCGCCGACCTCAGCGACTTCTCAGCCATAGGCATCCCCGGTGCCGCGCCCGGGCAGGGCAACTGCTGGTACGACAACAATGACCCTGCGGGCATCACGTCGGCCCCAGTGAACCTGCAGAGGACGAACGGTCACTGCGCGACGGCCGGTCCTGGCGCGGGTGTCTCCGACGCGCTGTTCGCCCAGGTGCTGTGCAACCTGCACCAGCTGCAGCCAAGCGACCAGCTCTGCGGTGGAGCGGTCTACCCGCAGCAAAGCGCATCGTTCTCGCTGATGCCGCTTCCGAGGCAGCCCACGATGCCCGAGCTTTGCGAGCTCCTCCCCCGGAAGCTCTCGTCATGGTCCTGCCACCAAGGCAGTCACTGAGCGGCTCGCTACTACCCACCGCGCGGACAGGGTCCGGCTCGGCGTCCGGAGACGATGCGCCAAGTGGTGTCGGCAGGTCGATGCCTCACCCGCCCGCTGACTAGCGGAAACTGTCCTGCAGCCGCGCCAGTTCGTCGGCCCCGGGGCACAGCCGGTCATAGGGGACGGCCGCCAGCGGACCCTCCGGCGTCCCACTCAGCTCGTGGAGGTCGGGCACGCCCTCGTCCGCGTAAACGAGGCCGGTCACCACCTCACCCTGCGTGTGCCGGTCCTGCAGGTAGTGCATCGCCGCAGCGCGGTCGGTCGGGTCGTAGCCCACCGGTACGGCCCGGAAGTGCATCTGCGAGCCGTCGTGCATCGGCACGGTGAGCACGCCCTGATCGGGCACGTGCGCCACGATCGTCTCGCGCGGCTCCACGAAGTCGGTTGCGGACACCTCGTGCTCGCGGACGTAGAGGTAGCTCTTGGTCGACCCCTCGTGGTCGTTGAACTGCACGCACGGCGAGATGACGTCGACGAGGGCCAGGCCGCGGTGCGACAGGCCCGCCTTCAGGATCGGCACCAGCCGCTCCTTGTCGCCGGAGAATCCACGCGCCACAAACGTCGCCCCGATGCTCAGTGCCAGCATGAGCGGGTCGATGGGCGCGAACGCGTTGGCTTCGCCCTTCTTCGAGGTCGAGCCGAGGTCGGCGGACGCCGAGAACTGTCCTTTCGTAAGCCCGTAGACGCCGTTGTTGTCGATGACGTAGAGCATCCGAATGTTGCGCCGCACGGCGTGCGCGAGGTGCCCCAGACCGATGGACAGCGAGTCGCCGTCGCCCGAGACCCCGATGTAGTGCAGCTCCCGGTTGGCGGCGATGGCACCGGTCGCGATCGTCGGCATGCGACCGTGCACGGAGTTGAAGCCGTGCGCCTCCCCGGCGAAGTACGCCGTCGTCTTCGATGAGCACCCGATCCCCGAGAGCTTCGCCACCTTGTACGGCGGGATGCTCAGCTCGAAGAGCGCCTGCATGAGGGCGGCGGTGACGGAGTCGTGTCCGCAGCCGGCGCACAGCGTCGACATCGCGCCCGCGTAGTTGCGCGGTGTGAGCCCCAGGTCGTTGCGTGGCAGCGTGGCCAGCGGGATGAGCGGCTTGGCGATGGACGGCATGTCATTCACTCCCGGTCTGGGTCACGATGCTGTCGACGACCTGCTGCGCGCTGAGGGGGAACCCGCCGTAGACCAGCACGGAAAGCAACCGGGCGGTCGAGACGCCCGTCTCGAGCACGAGCAGCGAGCGGAGCTGGGCGTCGCGGTTCTGCTCCACCACGAAGAGAATCTCGTGCTCGTCGAGGAAGGCCCGTACTGCCGGTGGGAATGGGAATCCCCTGACCCGCATGACGTCGACTGGCAGGCTCCTGGCGGCGAGCAGCTCGGCCGCCTCGCGCACAGCGAGGTCACCGCTGCCGAGGCACACCACACCGATCCTGGCGCCCTTGCGGCGGTGCACGACGGGAGCCGGGAGGTGCAGGGCAGCAGCGGTGTGCTTGTGCGCCAGCCGGTCCACGACCTCTTGGTACTTGTCCGGCACCTCGGTGTAGGCCCCACGCTTGTCATGCCCTGAGCCGCGGACGAAGTAGGCCCCCCCGGGCCCAGCTCCGGGCAGCGTGCGGGGCGTGACGAACTCGGCGTCCTCGTCTTCGTAGCGGTTGAAGCGCGGCAGGCCGTGCAGCTCCTCGGCTGTGAGCACGCGCCCGCGGTCGGGCAGGAACGCGTCATCCCAGGTGAGCTGGGGGACCACCCAGTCGTTCATCCCAATGTCGAGGTCGGACAGCATGAGCACCGGCGTCTGGAACCGCTCCGCGAGGTCGAACGCCTTGACCGCGAACTCGAAGCACTCCGCTGGGTTGGCCGGGAACAGCAGCACGTGCTTGGTGTCGCCGTGGGAGGCGTAGGCGCACAGCAGCAAATCGGCCTGCTGTGTTCGGGTCGGCATCCCGGTCGAGGGACCGGTGCGCTGGACGTCGACGATGACAGCGGGGATCTCTGCGTAGTAGGCGAACCCGAGCAGCTCATTCATCAGCGAGATACCGGGGCCGCTGGTCGCGGTGAAGGCCCGGGCGCCGTTCCAGCTGGCGCCGACGACCATGCCAAGGGCGGCCAACTCGTCCTCGGCCTGCACGATGAGGTAGTCGTGCACGCCGTCGTGCACGCGATACCTGCGGCACAGCGAGGCGAAGTTGTCCATCACCGAGGTCGAGGGTGTGATGGGGTACCAGGCCGCGACGGTTGCTCCGGCGTACAGGCAACCGAGCGCCGTGGCGGTGTTGCCGTCAATGAGGATGTTGCCCTCGTTGGCATCCATGGGCTGGAGATGGATCGGCAGCGGGCAGGTCAGCTGCTCGGCGGCGTAGTCGAAGCCCAGTTTCAGGGCGAGCTGGTTGGCATCGCGCAGCTTCGGCTTGCCGCCGAACGTCTCCTCGAGCAGGGCCTCGATGACGTCGCGGTCCACCCCGAGCAGGGCCACCAGTGCACCGGCGTAGCAGATGTTCTTGAGCAGCAACCGGTCCCGGGGGCGCTCGAACTGCTGCGCGCACAGTTCGGCCAGCGGCACCCCGAGGAACGTGACGTCAGTGCGCAACAGCTCGCTCGGCAGCGGCCAGGTCGAGTCGTAGAGGACGTAGCCGCCGGAGCGCACCTCGGCGATGTCCGCAGCGTAGGTCTGCGCATTCATGGTGACCATCAGGTCGTAGTCGAGGGCGCGTGAGGTGTGGCCCTGCTTGTTGACCCGGATCTCGTACCAGGTGGGCAGGCCCTGGATGTTGGACGGGAAAAGGTTCTTGCCGGAGACGGGGATTCCCATCCGGAAAATTGCCTTCATGAGCAGGCTGTTGGCGCTGGCGGAACCGGTGCCGTTGACGTTCGCGAGCTTGATCGCGAAGTCGTTGACGCGTACGCGCGGTGCGGAGCGCACGACAGTCTTGAGGGTCACGTCCTTGCTCCGTTCGAGGTCACGGCGACGATGGGCAGGCTGCGGCCGGCGTACGGCACGATCAAGTCGAACTTCTGCATGTCCCAGGCCGCCGTCGGACAGCGCTCGGCGCAGAGGCCGCAGTGGACGCAGACGTTCTCGTCCTTCACCATGACCCGGCCGGTCTGCGGCAGCGGGTCGGAGACGTACAGGCCCTGACCGGCGTTGGTCCGTGGCGCCTTGAGCTTCAGCCCGGGCTCGTCCTCGTTGGCGGTGATGGTCAGGCAGTCGACCGGGCAGACGTCGATGCAGGCGTCGCACTCGATGCACAGTGGCGCCTCGAAGGCGGTCTGCACATCGCAGTTAAGGCACCGCTGCACCTCGCGGACCGTCTGCTCCACGCTGAACCCGAGCTCGACCTCCACGTCGAGCTGCGCAAAGCGCTTGGTGAGCTCGACGTGGTCCATCTTCTGCCGGCTGGCCGGGTTGTAGTCGTTGGCGTAGCTCCATTGGCTCAGCCCCATCTTGGTGCTCAGCAGGTTCATGCCGTACGGCGCGCGCTCGGCGACCGGGAGTCCCTGGCAATGCTGGTGAATCGACATCGCAGCCTGATGGGCGTGCTCCACCGCCCAGATGATGTTCTTGGGCCCAAAGGCGGAGTCACCGCCGAAGAAAACGCCCGGCAGGGTCGACTCCATCGTCGTTTCGTCGACGACGGGGACGTCCCACTCGCCGAACTGCACACCGAGGTCCTTCTCGATCCAGGGGAAGGCGTTCTCCTGCCCGATCGCAAGGATGACGTCGCTGCAAGGCAGAGTCACTGCCCCGACCGTGGTGGACTTCCGTGCTCCCTCGTCCCACTCCAGGACGTCGAACTCGACACCGGTGAGCCGGCCATTTTCGACGACGAAACGTGTCGGGGCGTGGTTGACGAGGATCTCGACCTGCTCCTCCTCGGCGTCCTCGAGCTCCCACGGTGAGGCCTTGAAGAACCCGCGTGGTCGCCGCGCGATGACCGTGATGTCTTTGCCGCCGAGGCGCCGTGAGGAGCGGCAGCAGTCCATCGCGGTGTTGCCGACGCCGATGATGAGGACCTGCTTGCCTATTGCCTCAACGTGGCCGAAAGCGATGGACTGCAGCCAGTCGATCCCGATGTGGATGTGCGAGTCGCCGACCTCGTCCCAGCGCCCGGGGAGGTTGAGCTCCTTGCCCCTGGGGGCTCCGCTGCCGACGAAGACAGCGTCGAAGCCCTCGTCGAGCACGGCCCTCATGCTGCTGATGGGGGTGTCGTAGCGGATGTCCACGCCCATGTCGAGGATGACCTGGGTCTCCTCGTCGAGAACTGCGGCGGGGAGGCGGAAGGCTGGGATGTTGGTGCGCATCAGCCCACCTGCCACGTTGTGCTGCTCGAACATGGTCACGGCATAACCCAGTGGGAGCAGGTCGTTGGCCACGGTGAGCGAGGCCGGTCCGGCTCCGATGCAGGCGATCCGCTTGCCGTTTTGCTGCTCGGGGGCACGGGGCAGCCGGTCGCTGACGTCGCCACGCAGGTCGGCGGCGACGCGCTTGAGTCGACAGATGGCCACCGGCGCTCCGTCGACGCGCTCGCGGCGGCAGGCCGGCTCGCACGGACGGTCGCAGGTCCGGCCGAGGATCGCCGGGAAGACGTTGGACTCCCGGTTGACCAGGTAGGCGTCGTCGAAGCGCCCCTGGGCAATCAGGCGGATGTACTCCGGCACGTTGGTGTGGGCAGGGCAGGCCCACTGGCAGTCCACCACCTGGTGGTAGTAGCTAGGGTCGTGGATGTCCGTCGGTTTCACGGTGCCTCTGTCCTTTAGCGTGCGGAGGTAGGAAGACGCGCTAGGTAGGCCCGCGGGCAGGGTCGACGGCCTGCTGACCTCCGCGGGCTTGGCGCCGGTCCGCGGGGAGGTGCACAACTGCTGAGGCCTCCCTGCCGCCGGCCCAGGTGGTCGTCACTGCGCTCAGACGTAGGTACGGAGCGCGGCCACCAGCCGGCTGAGCACCTGCTTGGCGTCCCCGAACAGCATCGCCGTGACTGGCTCGCTGTACAGCTCATTGTCCACCCCCGCGTAGCCCTGGCCCATCGATCGCTTGATCACCACGACAGAGCGGGCTCGGTCGACGTCGAGGATCGGCATGCCGGACACCGGGTTTCCCGGTCGGCGTGCCGCGGGGTTGGTCACGTCGTTGGCGCCGACGACCAGGACGACGTCGGTGGTGGGGAACACCGCATTGGCCTCCTCCAGGTCCTGCATCTGCTCGTACGGCGCGTCCGCCTCCGCGAGCAGCACGTTCATGTGACCGGGCATGCGGCCCGCGACCGGGTGGATGCCGTAGCTGACGTCCACGCCCTGCTCGGACAGTGCCCTGGCAAGGCCCACCAGCTCGTGTTGCGCCTGCGCTGCGGCCAGACCGTACCCGGGCACGATCACGACTCTTGAGGCGTACGCCAGCTGCAGCGCGGCATCATCGACCTCGACGGTCCGGTAGCTCCCGCCACCGACCGTCGCGACAGGATCGCTGTC
>JAYUBO010000019.1:0-2541 GCA_043740815.1 Frankiales bacterium
ACCCCCGCGCTACGTCACTGCCCTTGCGCGTTGAGCCAGGGGGCGGTCGGCAGCTGCTCGTCCATCGCGCCGCCCGGGGCGCAGTCCGGGGAGCGATAGTCCTCCGGCATCCGCGGGTAGACGCCGGTCCAGTACGCACGCGCGAGATCCTTAGCCTGCAGAACAGTCGCGCCCAGCAGCACCGCTGTCGCCTCATCTCGCTGGACCGCCTCGCACTCTGCGCTGGCCTCGCTGGTCTGGCCTCGCATGTGCATCGCCTCATGCGTCAGGACGTGTACGGCGATGGTCATGTCTTCGGAGGGGCGGTTGCGATTGCCGCTGAGGTAGGAGTGCAGCAACCGGCACGGGTCGCGCTTCAAGGTGGTCGTCTTCAGGGGGATCCCGTTCTCGTCGTACGGGACGTAACCCAGCTCTGAGCCGGCGTCCACGAGCGCGCCAGCCGTCGTTTGGCAGTGCACCGTCACGTGGCCACCCACCAGCTCGGCCGCGGCCCGGGCCAGCCGCTTCTCCTCCAGGTGCCGCTGGACTCCCGGGTAGAGCAGCGCCCCCGCGGCGATGACCAGCCCCAGACTGGACCAGACCGGGAAGGCGCGCGGCCGGCCGAGCGGGTCGACTCTGCGCGACGTCCATCGCACGGCCAGGCCCGCGACACCCAGCGCGCAGCCGACACTGGCCACAGTGAGCAGGGACGTCATGCTCTGGTCATCGGCCCCTCACCCTCGCGGCTGAAAGCCGATCGGCGAGGATGTCCGGTGTGGACGACCCTCTCGGCGACGCAGCCGGTGCCCTGCTCGTGTCGACCCTCGACGGCGTCGCCACCGTCACCCTCGACCGGCCCGAGCGTCATAATGCGATCAACCTCGCCATGTGGCTGGCCTTCGCGCGCCTGATGCCCGCCCTGGCAGGCGATCCCGCCGTCGACGTGATCGTCTTCCGCGGTCCGGCGGGGGGTCCGTTCAGCGCGGGGGCCGACATCAGCGAGTTCACCACCCTTCGACGCACGCCCGAAGACGCGGAGCGGTACGGCGATGCCGTCGCGGCCGGCGAGGGAGCCATCCTGGCCTGTCCCACGCCGACGATCGCGCTCATCGAAGGCTTCGCCATCGGCGGTGGCTCGCAGGTGGCCCTGGCCTGCGACCTTCGGGTCTGTGGCCCTGACTCCCGCTTCGGCATCACCCCCGCGAAGCTCGGCATCGTCTACGGCCTGCAGTCGACCGCCCGCCTGACTGACGTCGTGGGACCGGCATGGGCGTCGTACATCCTGTTCACAGGACAGCTGGTCGATGCGGCCACGGCGCTGCGTATCGGTCTGGTGCACGAGGTCGTGGCCGACCCCGTCGCGCGTACGACGGAGCTTGCCGCCACCCTCGCCTCGCGGGCCCGGGTCTCCCTGCGGGGCGCCAAGGCGCTGATCGCCAAGGTGTCGGCCGGGGTGCGGGTCGAGGACGAGGACGTTCTGGCTCACTACGCGGCGTCCCTGCACGGACCGGAGTACGCCGAAGGGGTGCAGGCTTTCCTGGCCAAGCGCTCCCCGGACTTCCGGGCCGCCCGCGGCTGACTGCTCAGCCGAACAGGTTCGCCGGTGGCACGGGGGCGACGGGAGGGTCGGCGTCGCCGGTGGTGCGGGCGTCCCTGACGAAGGTGTCCCCACTCTCGACGCGCGCGCGGCCCACGGACCGGGCCGTCACGTGTCGCAGCTCGTCGAGGGGGAACGGCCGGTGCGACCCGGCGAGCACGAGGTTTCCGAAGCGCCGGCCGCGGAGCAGTCCCGGGTCGGCCAGGACGACGACGTGCTCGAAGACGGCGGCCAGGTTGGCGGCTTGGCCGCGGGCGAAGCGCAACGGCCCGGAGTCGGCGACGTTGGTGACATACACCCCCTCAGGGGTGAGGACGCGCGCGACCTCGCGGACGAAGTCGACGGTGGCGAAGTGGCTCGGCACCTGCGCACCGACGAAGACGTCGGCCACGACGACGTCGCTGGTGCCGGGCGTCAAATGGGCGAGCGCCTCCCGACCGTCCCCTGCCCGCAGCCGAAAGCCCCCCGTCCCCAACTGCGTGCGGACCACTTCCACGAGCAACTCGTCGGCCTCGACGACGACCTGGGTGCTACCCGGCCGGGTGGCGGCCAGGTAGCGAGCCAGGGTGCAGCCCCCGCCGCCGAGGTGCACGGCCCGCAGGGACTGGCCCACCGGGCTCGTGGCCTCGATGACGTCCGCGAGCAGCCGGACGTAGTCGAACTCCAAGAAGGTCGGGTCCTGGGTGTCGACGTAGGACTGGGGAGTCCCGTCGACAAGGAGCATCCAGCCTGCGGGTCGGTCGAGGTCCCGCACGAGCTCCGCAGTGCCGAAACGAACCTCCCAGGTGCCTCCGGTGGGGCTGACGGGACGGGGCATGGCTCCATCTTGACGGAGAGCCCGATCAGCCGCCGACTGCGCTGACCAGCCATCGGACGCGGCGCCGCTCGAGCTGCTCGGCCATCGTCGTACGGCCGCTGACGAGCTCGACGAA
This sequence comes from Frankiales bacterium, assembly GCA_043740815.1. Lineage (GTDB taxonomy): Bacteria > Actinomycetota > Actinomycetes > Mycobacteriales > SCTD01 > RYN-111. The sequence goes on from JAYUBO010000019.1 coordinate 2,509, forward strand.
CAACGGCCACATCGGGGGCAGCCAGCGCATGAC
>JAYUBO010000020.1:0-9145 GCA_043740815.1 Frankiales bacterium
AGGGCGTCGCCTACGGCTGCCCACCGCACGCCCCCGATGTGGATCGGGCCGGTCGGGTTCGCGCTGACGAACTCCAGGTTGATGTTCTGCCCGGCCGCCGTCTCGTTGGTGCCGTAGGCCGCGCCAGCCCCTAGGACCTCGCCGACGACCTGCCCGAGTGCATCGCCGGAGAGCCAGATGTTGAGGAACCCCGGTCCGGCGATCTCGACGCTGTCGATCCCGTCGGCGCGCTCGAGCTGGGTCTTGATCAGGGCAGCGACGTCCCGCGGCGGCAACCCCGCCGGCTTGGCCAGCTGCAGCGCCACGCTGGTCGCGTAGTCGCCGTGCCCCTTGATTTTCGGGCGCTCCAGGGTGACCTCGTCGGGAACCGCAACGCTGAGGTCTCCGTTGTCGACGACGGCCGCCACCGCAGCGCGCACAGCGCTCCTGAGATCGGCGGGATTCACGCTCACGAGGTTACAGGGGGGTGGGCACCTATTATCTGCACTGGTGGGCCCACGCCTGCGCAGCACGACTGCATACCTCACGACACACCCCCACGACACGCCCTGGACGGACTTCCCTGATGGCCAAGCGCAACGACCCCGTCGCCCGTGCCCGCGGGCGCAAGCCCGCGCCGGTGAAGAAGCCCTTCCCCGTCGGCTTCGCTGTCGGCTGCGCCGTCCTTGCCGCGGTGCTTATCGGGATCATCGTGTTCGCCGCCATGAACCAGGGCCTGGGCGACAAGTCGAGCCTGAAGTACGCCGAGCACCAGATCAGCGGCCTGCAGGTCAGCCACGGGCAGGGCCGCAACCACGTCGAGGGGGCCGTCCCCTACCCCAACCAGGGCAACACCCCGCCGGACGGCGGCAACCACAACGGCAACCCCCAGACCTGCCAGGTCTACACGGCCGCCGTCGCCAACGAGCACGCCGTCCACTCCCTCGAGCACGGCGCGGTCTGGGTGACCTACAACCCGAAGACTGCCGCGACCGCTGACGTCGTCGCCCTGAAGAAGCTCGTCGACGGCAACCCGGACCGGCTGCTCTCGCCGTACCCAGACCTGAAGAGCCCCATCAGCCTGCAGGCCTGGGGCGAGCGGATCTTCGTCGACAAGGCCAGTGACAGCCGCGTGTCGAGATTCCTCGACCTGTTTACCAAGGGTCCCCAGACCCAGGAGCTCACGGCCACCTGCCTGGGCACCACCCAGACCGGCCCGGTCACTGCTGCTGCGCCGACCCCCACCGCCACCAAGACTCCATTAGCCACCCCCACCAAGAAGTAACAGCAGCAGTACGCCGGGCGGCTCAGGCCTCGGGAAGGCCCGCCAGCCGGCGTACCGTGGCGATGAGCTCATCGGGGTCGAAGGGTTTCGTCAGGTAGGCGTCGACACCAAGCCGGCTGCCGCGCTGCAGGTCCGCCTCCTGGGCGCGCGCCGACAGCAGGACGACCTTGATACCAGCCGTCGCTGGGTCGGCGCGCAGCCTGCTCGCTGCCTCCCAGCCGTCCAGGCGCGGCATCATGATGTCGAGCGTGATCACGTCCGGCATCACTTTCTTGACCTTGTCCAGGCAGTCCTGCCCGTCGAAAGCGGTCATCACGTCGAAACCCTCGAGCTCGAGGTTGACCGTGATGAGCTGACGGATGACGTCATCGTCGTCCACCACGAGCACCCGACCGAGGCTTGCTGACACGCTGCGAAACCTACACACCACACAGTGCCGGTAGGGATGGACCCGCTGCCCCGCTCGGCGCCCTCCTGCTAACCTCCACAGCGTCCCGAGCCCCCGTAGCTCAGGGGATAGAGTGCTTCCCTCCGGAGGAAGAAGCGCAGGTTCGAATCCTGCCGGGGGCACCGAAAGTAATCAATCAGCTGTCAAGCGTCCCGGGAGGTCTGAGACGGGCCGGCCGCCGGACGTCACCTGACGTCCGATTTCTCGGGACGCGACAGGTCCGGCTGAGCGCCTGCTAGCAGCCTTCGGCCCGGCGCGAGCGAGCGGTGTGCTTGTGCTTGCTCGTCGTCGAGCGCGCCCTGCGACGCGAGTTCCTGCGCGACCCGATGCTCGTACGCCGCCACTTCTGCCTCGACGTGCTCGGGACTCCAACCGAGCACGGTCGCCACCAGCTCTGCTACCGGGCGCGCCGACAGCACCCCGCGATGCGCGGTGTCCACTGAGATGCGGGTACGCCGGGCCAGCAGATCATCGAGGTGCAAGGCACCCTCATGCGTGACGGCGTAGAGCATCTCAGCCATCACATGAGCGGGCGCGCCCGGTACGGCCTCAGCCAGCTCAGGACGGTCGAGCACCGGTTCTAGGACCTCCTCCACCAGGTCGCCGTACCGGCCAAGCATGCGATGCACGACGTCCAGACGTACGCCGGTACGCCGGGCTATCGACGCCGCCCTGTTCGTCGCGGCGGCGTAACCAGCCGCACCCAGCAGCGGGACAGCGGCCGTGACGCAACCAGGAATCCCACCCCCCAGCTCGGCGGCCACGACGTCGACGGTGTCCTTGGCCATGACCCGGTAGGTCGTGTACTTGCCTCCGGCAACCGACACCAGCCCCGGGGCTGCGCACGCCACCTGGTGCTCACGCGAGATCTTGGTCGTCGCAGCAGTCGGCGACTGCGAGGGTGCGAGCAACGGACGAAGGCCGACGTAGACACCCACGATGTCGTCGTCGGTGAGCGGTGTCCGGAGCACGGCGTTGACCCGCCCGAGGATGTAGTCGATGTCAGCGCGGCTCGCGGCTGGATGATCGAGCGCCAGGTCCCACGGCGTGTCGGTCGTGCCCAGGACCCAGTGCTCGCCCCAGGGGATCACGAACAGCACTGACTTCTCGGTCCGCAGGATCAGTCCGGTGTGGCTGTCGATGCGTGATCGAGGCACGAGCAGGTGAACACCCTTGGAGGCTCGCACGGTGAACGGGCTGGGAACCCCCGCCATCTTGTGCAGCCCGTCACTCCACACGCCGGTGCAGGCGACCACGACGCGGGCACGCACCTCGCAGGTCCGGTCGTGCTCGACGTCGCCGAGCTCCGCGCCGACGACGCGGCCCTCTTCCAACAGCAGTCGGCGGACCTCGGTCGACGTGCGCACGAGGGCGCCGTTCGCGGCGGCGGTCCGCGCCACAGTCAAGGTGTGTCTTGCATCGTCAGTAGCAGCGTCGTAGTAGCGCAGCGCACCGGTCAGCGCGTCGGGTCGAAGCGCTGGGCTCGACCGCAGCGCCTCACCCTTGGACAGGTGCTTGTGGCGCGGCATCGGTGAACGTCCGGCCAAGGCGTCGTACAACGCGAGACCGGCACCGACGTAGGGCCGCTCCCAGATGCGGTGGCGCAACGGGTAGAGGAAGGACACCGGCTTCACCAGGTGCGGCGCCAGCGTCGTGAGCATGAGGTCGCGCTCGTGCAGCGCCTCCCGGACCAGACCGAAGTCGAGCATCTCGAGGTAGCGCAGGCCTCCGTGGAAGAGCTTGCTCGACCGCGAGGACGTTCCACTGGCAAGGTCACGCGCCTCAACGAGCGCCACCCGCAGCCCCCTGGTCGCGGCGTCGAGGGCCACACCGGCCCCGGTGATGCCGCCCCCCACGACCAGGACGTCGAAGTCGTTCGAGGACAGCCGGTCCCAATCCTGCTGGTGCTGAAGGGGCCCGAAGTTCGCCGTGCCGCGAGCACTGCTCATGATCTGTCTCCTGACAGGGGTAGTCCGGTCCGCCAGGCTTGACGCCAGCGTGTGGAGCTGCTCGGCCACGCTACGGCGGCCCAGGGACCAAAGGTTGTCCCCGTTGCCGCAACGGCCGCCAGTCCTAACGACCGGTCGACCCACAGGAAGCAACCCGACTGCCCGAAGTGCCCGAAGCAGTCCGGTGGTGCCTCGGGGGCCATCCAGTGCGGGGTCTTGTGCCCGCGACGCTCGATGCCCAGTCCCCAGTCGTTGGGGTCCTGCCGACCGAAGCCGGGCAGAAGACCGGCCAGGCCGACAAACGAAGGGGCAACAGCGGCGGCGACCACTGCTGGCGCGAGTGCTCGCGGTACGAGGAGCTCTTGCCCCAACAGCGCGAGGTCCCGCACGGGACCGCGGGCGCCGCTCGACGGCGGTCCATCGAGTGACGTGTTGCGCATGCCCAGCGGACCAAGGACCCGCTCCTGCACCAGCTGCGTAGCGTCCCGTACTCCCGATCGGCTGACCGCGACTTCGACGGCGAGATCAATGCCCACGTTGCTGTAGACGCGCCGGCTACCCGGCTTGGAGACGACCCGAGCGCTGTCGAAAGCCAGGCCTGAGGCGTGCCCGAGCAGATGACGCACGGTCGACCCGGGTGGACCAGCCGCATCGTCCAGGTCGAGCAGGCCTTCCTCCACCACGTCGAGTACGGCGAGGGCGGCCACGATCTTGGTCACCGACGCCCATTGCTGCACGAGATCGAGCGGCCCCGCGCTGGCGACCGGACCGTCGACCGACACGAGCACCACAGCGGACGCCGCGGCCTGCCAGCCGGCAATCTCCTGCGCCACGACATCATCGAGCGCAGCCGCGAGCACCTCGCTCATCGAGGGTCCCACCGGCGCGTGAACAGGCGAGCGTTCCGGAGGTCAGGATCCTCGAGGGGCAGCGACTGCGCCAGCGCCTCCCCGAGGATGCCTTCGACGTCCGACAGGGTCACACCCGGCACCTCGTCGGACACCGACCCGACCGTGCGCGGGTCCATGGACACACCGAGGTCTGCATACGCGTGGGTCATCACGGCGCGTAGCGGATCGGCATCGCCCACGACGACGACAGCGGTGAGCAGGACGGCATTGCGCACCAGCCGCTGGCCCGTCCCGACCAGCTTGCAGGTGCCACGAGCATTGACGCTCCACTGCCCCGGGCAGTACTCCCCAGGGACCGCACCGGTCCGAGCGTCGACGCCGAGCAGACGCAGCCCCAACGTCAAGACGTCGGCCAGGGCGCGAAACCGCGCCGTTGTCCCGGCTCGTGGGTCCGCGCACGGCAGGAGCAGATCAAGGACGAGCGCTCCGCGGTGGTAGGCAGCCAGCTGGCCGCCCACGGGACGGATGAAGGGCTCGAACCCGTGGGCGCGGACGGTGTCCACAGCTGTGGGGAAGCCCGGCGCCAAGCTGTCCCGGCGGCTGAACGCAGCACTCGGGCCGGGTCGGTGCCACTCGAGTCGTCCAGGAATGCCCTGCGCCACAACGGCAGCCAAGCGCAACGTCGCCTCCGCCGTACGGTCCTCCACCGACCGTACGGCGAGCGCCGAGGCGTTGGCCTGCACGGTCATCGACCGACCGTGACCCTCTCGAGCAAGGTGCGCAGCGTGCCAAGAAAACGCGCGCCGGTGGCACCGTCCAGGGCCCGGTGGTCACACGTGAGCGTCATCCTTGCGGTGGGCCGCCAGCCCGTCTCCCCGTCCAGCGAGAAGGGCTGTGACCTGGTGCTGCCGACGGCAAGGATGGCCACCTGAGGCACGTTCAGGATCGCGTCGAACGCGTCGACGCCCAGCATGCCGAGGTTGGACACGGTGAAGGTGCCACCTGAGACGTCGGCCATCTTGAGGGCACCCGCGTGGCAGCGAGCCACGAGGTCGCGACGAGCGGCCGCTACCGCCTCGACGTCGAGGTCCTGTGCCCGCGAGATGACGGGCACCATGAGCCCGGCGTCAGTCGCGACGGCCAGCCCGACGTTGACATCGTCGAACACGGTCACGGTCTCGTCACCGTAGTGGGCGTTGACGGCGGGGTGCTGCTGGAGCGCAAGGGTGCAGCACCGGACGAGCAGGTCCGAGACAGTGATCCCGTCACCTTTCGCCTCGAGGGCTGCGGTCATGTCGACGTCCATCGACAGGTGGAAGACCGGTGCTTCCCATGCCTTGACCATCCGGCGCGCCGCCGTGCGAGCCAGGCCGACGAGTGGCCGGACCGTGACGCCGTCAACCTGCTCGACCGTGGTGCTCACGCTGACACCGCAGAGCGACCAGCGCAGCCGTACGACCGGAGCTTGTCCACAGTCGCTGCAACCATGCGCGAGCGCCCCTCGGCGAAGGCGTCCTCGAGCTGCCGATCGCCCTGTGACCACACCTGCTCGATGCCCTGACGGAACGCCAACCGGAGGTCGGTGTCAGCATTGAACTTGTGTACGCCGGCCAGGATGGCCGCCGTCAACTCCTCCTCGGGCAGACCCGACGCGCCGTGCAGCACTAGGGGCACGTCGGTCACGTCCCGGATGCGCCCGATACGCGGAATGTCGAGCGGCGCAGGCTCTTGGGTGGGAATGCCATGGACGATCCCCACCGAGATCGCGAGCGTGTCGACGCCGGTCTCCCGGACGAAGCGCTCGGCCTCCTCGACGTCGGTGTAGTAGGCCGACCAGTCGACCTGCTCGTCGGCGTCCGGGATGCGACCGAGCTCGGCCTCAACGATTACGCCAAACGAGTGGGCGATCTCGACGATGCGCCGCGTCGTGGCGATGTTCTCCTCGATCGGCAGATGTGCACCGTCGTACATGATCGAGGTGAAGCCGAGCTGAATGGCCTCAAGGCACTCCTCCCACGGGCCGTGGTCGAGGTGTAGGACGAGTTCGGCCGTGGAGTCGTCGGCGACCCGCCGGGTCATCTCGGTGGCCGCTCGTAGCCCCATGTGGGGCACGACGGCACGACCCACCTGGAGAAACGCCGGCGACTGTGCCTGCTCCGCGGCACGTACGAGTGCCTGCGTGGTCTCGTCGCTGTGCATGTTGAACGCACCCACCGCGTACCCACCGGACTGCGCGGCACGGATCAGGCTCATCGGATCCACCCAGGTCATGGGTCAGCCCTCCTCGATGACAGCCACGACGGTGCGCACGTCAACGGTGTCACCCTGGGGCACTCTGATCTCGATGAGCGTGCCGGTGGCCGGTGACTCCAGGGTCTCCTCGACCTTTTCGGCCTCGACCTCGGCGAGCGGTTCGTCCTCGGTCACGCGATCTCCCACGGCTTTCAACCATGCCGTGATCGTGCCCTCACTCATGCCCATACCCCACTGCGGGAGCAGAACCTCGATGGTTGCCATGTGATGTCTCCTGTGGATGGTCGTGCGCGTGTGGGATGGGTCAGCGAGCGAGCAGTGCCGGCGCCTGCACGCCGAGCACCCGGCGGGCCGCCTCGGCGATCCCGGCCCGGCTCGGGTAGAGCTGCTTCTCCAGCGACGGGCTGAAGGGGATCTGGGTGTCAGGTGTCGTGACGCGGACGATGGGCGCGCGCAGGGACTCAAAGGCTTCTTCTGCCACGATCGCCGAGATCTCCGCTGCGGCGCCGCACGTCCGGTGCGCGGGGTCCGCCACCACAAGACGCCCGGTCTTCTGGACTGACTGCACGATCATGTCGACGTCGAGAGGAACCAGCGTGCGCGGGTCGATGACCTCGACGCTGATGCCCTCCTCGGCGAGCAGGTCGGCGGCAGCCGCCGCCTCGGGCACGGCGCTCGAGATCGCCACGATGGTCAGGTCGCTGCCCTCCCGAACGACGCGGCCCACGCCGAAGGGGATGAAGAACTCCTCCTCGGGGACGTCTTCCTTGGCGCTCCAGAGCAGGCAGGCCTCGAAGCTGAGCACAGGGTCGTCCATCGCCACAGCCGTGCGCAGCAGCCCCTTGGCGTCGGTCGGGCTCGCCGGCACCATGATCTTGAGCCCAGGCACGTTCATGAACATCGGGTAGGGGCGGTCGGAGTGGTGCGCGCCGGTGTTCAAGCCGTAGAACATGGCGGAGCGAAAGACCACGGGCATCGACGCCTGGCCGCCGAACATGTAGCGGTTCTTGGCGACCTGGTTCACGAACTGGTCCATCGCCATGTAGAGGAACGACGAGTACGACAGGTCGACGATCGGTCGCAGCCCGGTCATCGCGGCGCCAGCTGCAGCGCCGACGATGACCTCCTCGGAGATGGGGGTGTTGCGAATCCGATTGCTGCCGAACATCTCAAGGAAGTCACCCTTGTCCTGACGTGACTTGCCGCCCCCGGTAGTGCCGTAGACGTTGGCCTCGACGTCCTCGCCGATGATGACGACGCGCTCATCTGCCTCCATCGCTTCGCGCTGGGCGGCGCCGATGGCACCGAGGTAGCTCATGAGGGTCATGTCGAGACTCCGATCAAGGTCGCCTGCACGCGCATCGGCGTCGGCTCGGTGTACAGGTCCGCGAAGGCGACGGCAGGCTCAGGGAACGGGCTGTCGTTGGTGAAGGCGACAGCGGACTCGACCTCGTCGAGCACAGACGCAGCGAGCTCGTCGAGCTGCTGCGCCGTCGCGACTCCCGACGCGACAAGGTGCTCAGCGAACAGAACGATCGGGTCACGCTCCAACCAGGTCTGCTTCTCCACCGCGTCGCGGTAGTCGACACCCAGCCGCAAGCCCTCGGAGTGCTCGTGGAACCGGTAGGTCACGACTTCGACCAAGGTCGGGCCGTCACCTCGGCGGGCGCGGTCGACCGCGCGTGAGGTCGCCTCGTACACAGCGAGGACGTCCTGGCCGTCCTCGACGCGAACGCCCTCGATTCCGAAGCCCGCAGCTCGCTCAGCGATGACACCAGACGTGACGGTGTGCGCAGGGGTGGACAGGGCGTACTGATTGTTCTCGCACAGGAACACGATGGGCAGGTCCCAGACGCCGGCCAGGTTCATCGCCTCGTACAGGCAGCCCTGGTTGGCAGCGCCATCGCCGAAGAAGGCGAGTGACACTCGGCCGTTGCCCAGCACTTTGGAAGAGAGCGCCGCTCCCGTCGCGATCGGGATCGAGGAGCCGACGATGCCTGACTCGCCGAGGCTGCCGACCTTGAAGTCAGCCAGGTGCAGCGAACCTCCCTTGCCGCCGCAGACACCGGTGGCCTTGCCGACCAGCTCGGCCATCAGTGGGCCGAGCGGCGAGCCCTTGCCGATGGGGTGGCCGTGACTGCGGTGGTTGCCCGACATGTAGTCGTCGTCCCCCAGCGCCATGCAGGCGCCCACGACCTGCGCCTCCTGACCGATCGAGGTGTGCACGGTACCGGGGATCTGACCGCGCTTCACCATCTTGGCGGCGCGCTCGTCGAAGTGACGGATACGCAGCATGCGCCGCTGCATTTCCAGCAGCGTGGCGGTGTCAAGCGACATGGCTCCTCTTTCGACTAGATATATTGTGCTTGAATTAACATTC
>JAYUBO010000021.1:0-40679 GCA_043740815.1 Frankiales bacterium
TCCGTCTCGTCGAGCTCGCGGCGCAGGTCCTCGTTGTGTCCGCAGAGCACGACCGGCACGCCGGCTCCGGCATCGCGGATGGCGCGGGCAGTCGCGGCGATGTTGCCGACCCCCCACGAGCCGGCGACGACCAGGACGACGTTCTGCTCACTCCCGACGCCCATGAGCGCGCGGCCCTCGGTGCGCTCGAGGCGCGTCGAGGGGGTCATGAACGAGTCCGGGAGCACCGGCCCCACGGCCTCTGACGGCACGCCGACCCGGCTGGTGGCCTCGAGAGCGCTGCCGTGCCAGACGGTGAGGTTCTTGTCGATGCCTTTGTGCAGCCACAGCCCGTGCACATCCACGTCGGTGAGGAAGCCCACGGCCGGGATGGCGAGCTTGCCCTGTTTGCGCAGGGCACCCGTGGCCTGGCACCCCAATGGGTACGTCGAGACCACGACGTCGTAATCACGGGCGATCTTGCGGACGCGGTACTTGCCCTGTTGTCCGAGCCAGCGGGCGATCGGCGCGAGGACGCCGCGGTCGATCCTGCCGTAGAGCCACTCGTAGGAGCTGGGGGCGTACTTGAGCTGCCCGGCGTAGAAGGCGCGGTAGAACGGGCCCATGCGGCCGGGAAGCATCTCGAGGTAGTCGAAGACCTTGGCTTGGGCGCCGCGCGCATGCAGGCGGCGCTGGAGCTCGTAGGCCACACCGTCGTGCCCAGCGCCCATGGCGGCGGAGATGATCAGGACAGCCGGCCCCTTGCCCACGGGTTGGCTGGCCTTGGATGCGCGCGCACGAGGCACCGCGCACCTCCTGATCTGCAATGGCGGCACCGCCCCGGTGGCAGTGCACTGCCCATTCTGCCGCATCGGGCTCCTTGCGTGGTGAAACTGTGTCGTGAACGGCGTGTGACGGTGGCCATAGAGGCAAGGGTGAGGTGTGTGATGACCACGAGCAGACAGATCCAGCTGGTGTCGCGGCCGGTGGGGCAGCCCACCGAAGCGTCCTTTCGACTTGCCACCACCGAGGTGCCGGAGCTCGCCGACGGACAGGTGCTCGTCCGCAACCTGTGGATGTCGGTCGACCCCTACATGCGTGGCCGGATGAACGACACCCCGTCCTACATCCCGCCGTTCCAGGTCGGTGCTGCGCTGGAAGGCGGTGCGGTCGGGGAGGTCGTCCTCTCGCGGGCTGCCACCCACCAGGTCGGGGACCACGTCCTGCACATGCAGGGTTGGCGGGACTACGCGGTCGGTCCCGCGAACAGCTTCCGCACGGTCGACGTGTCGCAGGTCGCCGCGTCGGCGTACCTCGGCGTTTTGGGGATGCCCGGCCTGACGGCCTGGGCAGGGCTGGTCAAGGTCGCCGCCATGCAGCCGGGAGAAACCGTGTTCGTCTCCGGTGCTGCCGGCGCGGTCGGCAGCCTCGTGGGTCAGATCGCCGCACTGCGTGGCGGCCGTGCCATCGGCTCAGCCGGTACGCCTGACAAGGTCGCCTGGTTGCGTGAGATCGGCTTCGCCGCCGCCTTCGACTACCACGACGGGGTCCTTCCCCAGCTGCGCGCAGCCGCCCCTGACGGCATCGACGTCTACTTCGAGAACGTCGGCGGGGAGCATCTCGAAGCAGCCATCGACGTTCTCAACCTCCACGGCCGGATCGCGGTCTGCGGTCTCATCAGCAGTTACAACGCCACGACGCCGCCCGCCGGCCCGAGGAACTTCAGACAGGTGATCAGCAAGCGGCTGCGCATCGAGGGCTTCCTCGCCGGCGACCAGGCGCCGCACCAGGCGGAATTTTTCGCCGAGGTCGGCGCGGCGCTGGCCACCGGCAGCATTCAGGCCCGAGAGACCATCGTGGACGGGCTCGAGAACGCCCCGACGGCGTTCCTGGGCCTGCTCGGCGGTGCCAACACCGGGAAGATGCTCGTCCGGATCTGACGGTGCGCGTGTCGCAGTGCGGTCCACCTCCGGGGTAGTCCAGAATAGAACGAGGCCCCTCCATGTATGAGATGGAGGGGCCTCGACGCTCTTCGATGCACCATCGACCGATTGCTCAGTCAACGCGTCTCGAGGAGCGGGTCCCGGCCAGTCGACTCGAGCCCCGAAGGTCTCGTGCGCGACGTTCCGGTCGGGCTGGCTGCATGGCCCGCCGATTGCTCGGCTAGCTTGCTCTGCCGTCCCGGCCACCGGTCGCTCAGTCCTGCCTGACGTCCCGGTTTCCCGGTGCGCCTGGTGCGGAAGCGAACTCCCGCTCGGCCTTCGTTCCTGGTGACAGGACTGAGGTTTGCCTGCTGGACCCCAGCCGTCAAGCCTTATGGGACAGGGATTTTTCGTCAACAAGATGTCCACAGGACATGCCCTGTTGGTCCCCCGATTTCTCGGAGTTGTCCACCAGTTGTCCCCAGCTATATCCCCAGCTGTCCCCAGGGGAGCCACCCGCAGTCGTCCTCAGCGGTCGTGAACGATCCTCAGTGGGGCAGCGGGATCTGCAAGACCTGCTCGGTGACGTCCCACAGTCGGGCTGCTGTCGCCGGGTCCGAGCCGGTCGTGTAGACGTCGAGCACCTCGGCCGGTCCACGGACCTGGTTGAACCGCTTCGGCCCGATGAAGGACCCGCTCGGCTCGAGCAGGGCACGCAACGTCGGTTGGGCGCCGGCCTTGGCGGGCTGCAGGAAGACCGGACCGAGCACTTTCGCCACGGGCACCAGCCAGCCGCGGCCGTTGTCCTCGAGCTGTCGGGGGAACAGGTTGGTCCAGCTCACCCCGGGGTGGCACGCGACGCTGGCGACCCGGTCGCCGACCCGTCGGTGCAGCTCCTGCGCGAACAACAGGTTGGCCTGCTTGGTGTTCGAGTAGACCTTCTGCGACAGGTACGCCGGAGGGCTGATCAGGTCGTCGACCGTCAACTGGGGACCGAGGGATCCACCCCGGGCCGCGATGCTGCTGACCAGCACGACCCGTCCGCGGGACTGCTCTAGCAGCGGGAAGAGCCGGGCGATCAGGGCCGCGTGGCCGAGGTGGTTGGTGCCCATCTGCCGCTCATGACCCTGCACCGTGCCGAGTAGCGGGCCACCCATGACGCCGGCATTGCAGACGAGAGCGTCGACGCGGTCGGTACGGTCGGCGAACGCCTCGACGCTGTCGAGGTCCGCCAGGTCGAGCTCTCGCACGGCCATGCCCTGGGCGACGGCCGCAGCGCGGTTCGTATCTCGACAGGCCAGGACGACGTCGGCCCCGGCAGCCTTGAGGGCGAGCGCGGTCTGCAGGCCGATACCGGAGTTACCCCCGGTGATGACCACGGTGCGGTCACGCCAAGGCCGCAGGTCGATCATGCGACCTCGATCATGTGTCGGTGACGGTCACTTGAAGCCGGGGGGCCCGACGGTGACCCCGTTGGGAGTGTTGCTGTAGCTCGGCTCGATCTTCGTCCCGCCGGCAGCCTCGATCACGACGTAGGTCCCGACGGTGTAGACCACGATGCCCAGAACGGCAGCCAGAATCACGCCGGTGTTGCTCTTGCCGACAGTTGTCCCCGACCTCGCCATGTACTCAATCTACCCATCACCCGTCCAGGGCGAGTACCAGGGGCAGGACGGCGCTGGCCCCGGCGCGTCGCAGGACTCGCGCGGCCTCCGTCAGGGTCCAGCCGGTGTCGCTGCGGTCGTCGACGAGCAGGACCACCTGACCGTCCAGCTCCCAGTCCGGGGGCACCGCAAACGCGCCGTGCACCGCGCGCAACCGCTGGGCACTGTTGGACCGCAGACCGGCCGTGGGCTGCACCGCCGTCAGTGTTCCGAGAGGCACGAGCTGGCCGACCTGGGCCAGCCGGGCCGCCAGCGAGCCGACGAGCTGCGGGTGAGCGGCCGAGGGCACCGCAGCCACCCGGGTGGGGCGCTCGGTCCACTGCCAACCGGTCAGAACCGTGACGACCGCGGCGACGATGTCGTCGGGGACTGGTTGGTCCGGTGCGGACAGCAGCGCCCGCAGCCGGGTGCCCCAGCCGATGTCGGACAGCCTGCCGAGCGCCCGGCCGGCCTCGGCCCGCTCGCCGGGGGCGATCTTGCCGCCGACACCGAGCTCCTTCATGGCGGTGGGCCACATAGCGCGAGGCTCGAGGACGACACCTGGACGACCCAGAGCAGCGTGGGCCGCGTCCAGCGCATGAGCCGAGACCTCCTGGGAGAGGGCGGTGCCGAGGCACCGGTCGCACCGCCCGCAGGGCGCGGCACCCGGGTCGTCGAGCTGACGGCGTAGGAACTCCATGCGGCACGCGGCGGTGCTGACGTAGTCGCGCATGGCCTGCTGCTCCGCCGCCCGGTCGGCGCTCACCTGGGCGTACCGCTCGGCGTCGTACGCCCAGGGCTGTCCGGTCGAGGTCCAGCCGCCCCGCACGCGGCGCACCGCCCCGTCCACGTCGAGCACCTTGAGCATGGACTCGAGCCGGGTCCGGCGAAGCTCGACCCGCGGCTCGAGGGCCGCCGTCGAGAGCGTCACCCCCGCAAGGGCCGCCAGGACCGTCCGGACCTGCTCCTCCGGCGGGAAGCCGAGCGAGGCGAAGTACGCCCAGATCGCCTCGTCCTCACGGCCAGGCAGCAGCACCACCTCGGCCCGCTCGACGCCGCGACCGGCGCGGCCGACCTGCTGGTAGTAGGCGATGGGGGAGCCCGGTGCCCCCAGGTGCACGACGAACCCCAGGTCGGGCTTGTCGAACCCCATGCCCAGCGCTGAGGTGGCGACCAGCGCCTTGACCCGGTTGGCGAGCAGGTCGTCCTCGGCCTGCCGCCGTTCCGCGTCGTCACTCTTGCCGCTGTAGGCGACGGCTGAGATCCCCCGGGAGCGAAGGAAACCTGCTACCTCCTCGGTGGCCGCGACGGTGAGCGTATAGACGATCCCGCTGCCGGGGGCCTGCCCGAGGAAGTCGGCGAGCCAGGCCAGTCGGTGGGCCGCGTCGGGCAGGACCGCGACCGAAAGGTGTAGCGACTCGCGCTCGAGGCCACCCCGCAGGACCAGCGTGTCGTCCCCGAGCTGGGTCGCCACATCCTTGACCACGCGCGCGTTGGCGGTGGCAGTGGTGGCGAGCACCGGCACGCCCTCGGGGAGCTCGGTGAGCAACGTCCTGATCCGGCGGTAGTCGGGACGAAAGTCATGCCCCCAGTCGCTGATGCAGTGCGCCTCGTCGATGACGACCAGCCCCGCTGTCGCGGCCAGCTGCGGCAGCACCTCGTCGCGAAAGCCCGGGTTGTTGAGCCGCTCGGGGCTGACCAGCAAGACGTCCGCGCGACCGGCGGCGATGTCGTCGTACACGCCTTGCCACTGCTCGAGGTTGCTGGAGTTGACCGTGACAGCCGTGATGCCCGCGCGCTCAGCAGCCGCGACCTGGTTGCGCATCAAGGCAAGCAGCGGGCTCACGATCACGGTCGGCCCGGCGCCGCGAGTGCGCAGCAGGGCTGTCGCGACGAAGTAGACCGCTGACTTGCCCCATCCGGTCCGCTGCACGACGAGGGCCCGGCGATGGTCGTGCACGAGCGCCGAGATGGCGCTCCACTGATCCTCGCGCAGGACCGCAGTCGGCCCGGCCAGCGCCTGCAGGACCAGCTCTGCGTCAGCGCGGGGGTCGGACGTCACCACGCCTTAGCTGACGAGCTCGTCGGCCTCGGGCTCGGCCCATGCGCGCGCGCGCCGCTCCTGCACGCGGCGCTGCTGGGCGTTGAAGCGCACCTCGCGGTGGATCGCGAGGTCCGCCGCCAGGACCCGGCGGCGGCGGCCGTCAGAGCCAAGATGACAGGGCAGACGGCCAGATTCCAGCAGGTGGATCACCGCGGCCGGGGCCATTCCGAGCTCGACAGCTGCTTCCTCGATGCTCACGTCCTCGAGATCGAGCTGCTCGGCCACGTTGCTCCCCCATAGTTCCACGGCGACATGCTGTCATCCCGCGTGGCAAGGTGCCCACACGGCATGCCGTGTTGCCTCACACGTTCATCTGTTGATCTTGGTGTGGAGCAACTAGCGACCGGGCTAGGGTCACGGTGTGCCGACCCGCGCCGACTACGACGCAGCTGTGGCCGAGCTGAGAGGTCAGCTGGCCGCGCTGCCGCTTGGCGCGCCCATCCGACTCGGCAAGAAGACCTCAAACCTGTTCCGCACCCGCACCGGACCCTCCCAGCGACTCGACGTCAGCGCCTTCAGCGGAGTCCTCAGTGTCAAGGACGGTGTGGCGGACGTGCTGGGGATGACGACGTATGAGGCCCTGGTCGATGCGACGCTGCCCTCGGGGCAGATGCCGCTGGTGGTTCCGCAGCTCAAGACGATCACGCTCGGCGGGGCCGTCACCGGGCTGGGCATCGAGAGCTCGAGCTTTCGCAACGGCACACCGCACGAGTCGGTGCTCGAGATGGACATTCTCACCGGCGACGGTCAGGTCGTCACGTGCAGCCGTACGCACAACGCCGACCTGTTCCACGGCTTCCCGAACAGCTACGGCACGCTGGGCTACGCGCTGCGGCTACGCATCGAGCTCGAGCCGACCAGCCCGTACGTCCACCTCGAGCACGTTCGATGCGGGTCGGTGGGTGAGGCCGTCGAGGTCATGCGTCGGCACTGCACAGCCGGGACGGGGCCAAGGACAGCGGACTTCGTCGACGGAACGTGGTTCGGCCCGACCGAGGTCTACGTCACCCTGGCCCGCTGGGCGGACCGTGCCCCGCTGCTGAGCGACTACACGGGCATGGCCGTGTACTACCGGTCAGTGCAGGCGCGCCGCGAGGACTGGCTGACGGTCCGCGACTACCTCTGGCGCTGGGACACCGACTGGTTCTGGTGCAGCCGCGCCTTCGGTGTCCAGAACCCCGCTGTACGCCGGTGGATCCCGCGCCGGTACCTGCGAAGCGACGTCTGGTGGAAGCTCGTCGCCTTCGAGCAGAAGCACCGCTGGAAGACCCGCTACGACCGGCGTAAAGGCCGGCCGGAGCGCGAGGAGGTCGTGCAGGACATCGAGGTCCCGATCGACAACCTCCAGGCGTTCATGGACGTCTTCGCGCGCGAGCTGGAGATCGAGCCGGTCTGGTTCTGCCCGCTGCGGCAGCGCTCTGCCGAGGACGTCTGGGAGCTGTACCGGATGGACCCGGACACGCTCTACGTCAACGTGGGCTTCTGGTCCTCGGTGGCGCTCGAGCCGGGCGAAGAGCCGTCCACCCACAACCGGATCATCGAGACGCTCGTCGACAGCCTCGGAGGTCGCAAGTCGCTCTACAGCACCAGCTACTACGAGCCCGACCACTTCTGGCGGCTCTACAACGGCCCCACGTACGACGTTCTGAAGAAGGCGTATGACCCCGACGGCCGGCTGCTCGATCTCTATGCGAAGTGCGTCCAACGACGCTGAGAAGGCCGCTCAATCCTGGAGGAACGCATGACCCGACTTCCCGTTGCCGACGCGCTGGCTTCGGTCCTGCCCGGCCGTGCCCGTTTTGAGGCCTACGACGGTTCGAGCGCCGGTTCGTCGGACTCCGGAATCACCTTGCGGATCCAGTCGCCGAGGGCACTGTCGCACCTGGTGTCCGCCCCGGGACAGCTGGGGATGGCTCGGGCCTACGTGTCCGGTGAGCTCGACGTGGATGCCCCTGACCACTACACGCTGCTGCGGGCAATGACCCGCACCAACATGGGCGACCTGTCTTGGTCTGAGCGGATGCACGTTCTGCGTTCGCTCGGCCTGGAGGCGCTGCACTGGGTCGAGCCGCCCCCGCAGGAGGTGGGTGCCAAGCGTTACCTCGCCGGACTCCGGCGGCACACCAAGGGCCGCGACGCCCTGGCGATCTCCCACCACTACGACGTGTCGAACGCCTTCTACCGCTGGGTCCTCGGGCCATCAATGGCCTATACCTGCGCGATCTATCCCACCGAAACGACGACCCTCGAGCAGGCGCAGTACGCCAAGTTCGACCTGGTCTGCCACAAGCTCGGGCTGCAGCCTGGGATGCGGCTGCTTGACGTCGGTTGCGGCTGGGGCGGCATGGCCATGCATGCCGCTGAGCACTACGGCGTCGACGTCGTCGCGGCAACCCTGAGCCGGCAGCAGGCCGAGTGGGGTCGCGAACAGGCCGCCGAGCGGGGCCTCGCCGACCGGGTCGACATCCGTTTCAGCGACTACCGCGACGTCCTCGACACCGGGTTCGACGCCATCAGCTCCATCGGCCTCACCGAGCACATCGGGATCGCCCAGCTCCCGTCGTACACGGACTTCCTGGCTGAGAAGCTGGTGCCGCGCGGTCGGCTGCTCAACCACTGCATCACCCGGCCCGACGACCACTCGCCGCCCATCAGCAAGCGCGGCTTCATCCCGCGGTACGTCTTCCCCGACGGCGAGCTGCCCGGTGTGGGGCGCATCGTGCGGGAGCTGCAGCGTTCCGGGCTCGAGGTGCGTCACGAGGAGAACCTGCGTGAGCACTACGCGCTGACCTGCCAGGCCTGGTGCGACAACCTCGAAGCGCACTGGGACGAAGCCGTGGTGGCGGTCGGACTCGGTACCGCGAGGGTCTGGGCGCTCTACCTGGCCGGGTCGCGGCTCGCCTTCGAGACCGGCCAGATCCAGCTACACCAGGTGCTCGCAGTCAAGTCCGTCGCCGGCGACTCGGGCATGCCACTGCGTGGCTTCTAGGGACTGGCCTCGGGCGGTCCGTCAGAGCTGGTACGGCGTCGGCGTCCGGTTGGCCGGTCGCACCGGCGAGATTGGCGCGTCCCCGGTCCCCCGCGGACCCGTCCAGGGCCCCGGGACCGCGTCGAGGCGGTCCATGAGCGCGTAGGCGACCGCCTCGTAGTTGACCCGCCAGCCGCGAAAGTCCGGCCAGGCCTGCTCGGGCGTGCGTTCCATCGGGAAGCTCGTCGAGGCGATCCGGGCGATGCCGCCGAGGTAGTCGTCGTAGGAGAGCATCAAGTCCGTGTCCGGGTCAGGGTCGTGGTCCACCTCCAGTCCCAGGGTGTCAGCCAGGGACCGCAGTGCCATGAAGCCCATCCGAAGGCACAGCCGGGCCTCGATGATGGGGGCTCGACGCGGGGACAGGGCCATCCACAGGGCGGCGGAGTCGAGTACCGCAACCTGTGCGACCAGCCACGAGCTCAGGTGCGCGGGCGAGCGGAACCGGGTCAGCACCGGGTAGTTGGTGTGGCTCTCGGACAGGTCCGCGGCCCACCGCTCCCAGCTGAGGTAAAAGGCGTCCATGACGGCCCCGTCGTCGTCGACGCCGAATCCAAAGCGGGTCCGGGCCAAGATCTCCGGTCCCCAGGCCGGTGTCCCGGCTCGGCTGGCCAGCAGGGTCACCTCCGTCTCGCGGCGGTTGAAAGCCGAGTAGAGCGTCGGCAGGTAGCCGATTTGGAGCGCCACCACCACGAGGCCGGTCGCGGCCGCGAGGTAGTCGACGACGGTGAGCGTCGCGTTACTGGGGGCGGCGTATCCCAGGGTGAACAGCGAGGAGCCGGCCTGCGCGAACGCGTGCCCGAAGCCCTTCTCATCGAATCGCTGCAGGATCAGCGCGAAGCCCAGGAAAAAAAGCATCAGCCAGGTCGCGAGCTGCAGCAAGATCGTGGTCGACGCCTGGCTGGCAAGGCGTCGGTCGCGGCTCTGGTAATCGCGGACCTTGTGCGACGCCAGCCGGTAGCCGGCGTTGACGACCCGGTCGACGCCCTGGCTGATCCGGTCACGAGAACGGCGCGGCACGACCAGGGTGGTGATGACGCTCGCCCAGGTGAGGACGACGACAAAGACACCGAGCACTGCACCGACGACATCCATGCCGGCAAGTCTGCCAGCCCGACTAGTTGCCCCAACTCGCGAAGGGGATGTTCCAGTCGGACATGCCGGGGTCGGACAGCCGCGGCGACGCCGATGCGTGGATGACGTCGACGACGTCTCCGCGCTTGGCCTGGTCGAAGAACCAAGCGGAGTCCGCGGGCGAGACGTTGACACAGCCATGGCTCACGTTGCGGATGCCCTGGTCCTTGACGCTCCAGCCGGCCGAGTGCACGAACTCGCCGCTGTAAGAGATCCGGACGCTGTTCGGGACCTTCTCGAAGTAGCCGTCCGGGCTCTTGCGGGGGATACCCACCGTCGCCGAGTCCATGATCTTGAGCTTGGTCTTCTCGAGCACCAGGTGAACGCCGCCCTGCGTGGGGTACTTGTCGCGGCCGGTACTGACTTTGACGGTCCGTGCGAGCGTCCCGTCGACCGCGACCCGCATGACGTGTGCGGTCACGTCGACCGTGCTGACCACCCTTGACCCGATGCTGTACGACGTGGTGCGCACGCCCTCGCCCCACGTCCCACCAGACAGGTGGAGCGTGCGGAAGTCGGCGCGGACCTTGATCGTGGAGTGCGCAGCCCAGTACGACGGGCCGCGGTAGTGCAGCTCTGTCGGCGACATCCAGCGCCAAGCGCCGGTGACGGACGGGCTCGCGGTGACGTTCAGTCGCTGCTCGAGCGCCGCCCGGTCGGCTGCGCCGGTCACGGCTCTGTCCAGGGTCAAGATGACCGGCATCCCGACGCCCACGACATCGCCGTCACCGGGGCTAAGAACGGCGTGCACGGTCGTCGCCGGTGGCGTCGTGCGCGTTGACACGGCCAGCGTGCGTACCTTGCCCGCCCTGTCGAGCACGGTGGCTGTGACGGTGTACGTCGAGGCAGGGAGCAGGGTCGTCGCCGAGGTCCAGCCAGTGTCGGTGAGCTCGCCGTCGACGGCAGCGTCGTTGGAGCCGACCGCCGTCACGCTCGTCAAGGTCCCGTCGGTGACGGCGACCGACAAAGGACGGTCCCACGGGACCGTGCCGGCCCGCTGGCCGACGGCCCTCACGACCGGGACCGGTATGGGTTTTTTGGCCGCCACCGGAACCGGCGCCACGGACCCAGCACCACCACCGTTGTGGCTCGCTGCCCAGCCGACCCCGCCGCCGAGCGCGACGGCACCGGCGAGCGTGCAGACGAGGACCCGCAGCCGGACGCGGCCGGTCGGAGAGGCTGTCCCGGGTGTCGCTGGTGCGGTGGTCATGCGGGGGTCCCCTCGCGGGCCGGGTGGGTCAGAGACCGGCCTCGTGTATGTCATCTTCCTTCAGGACGCGCGGCGACGGCGGAAAGTTGCATGTTAGCCAGGTCACTTCGTGGTGAGTGTTGCCAAGTGGACAGCGTCGGACGGCTAGCGATCACCCAGGCGAGGCAGAGCCCACGGTCATGCGGCCGCGCAGCACCAGCCCTCGGTGCGTCCCAGGGAGCAACCAGCGTGCCAGGTCACCGGTGCTCTCGGTCTCGACGACGACCCTCGCCAGCCGCGAGCGGGACATCGACCGGGTGACAGAGCTGCTCACCGCGCCGGCGCCGTCGACCTGGGTCGAGCCGAGCCGAATGACCGACGGCAGCCACGGCCCCGCCGGTCGGGCCGTGGCCCTCACGCGCCAGCCGTTGCCCCGGACCTGCCGGTCGAGGGCTCCACCGCTGAAGGTCGCCAACGTCTTGGGCAACGACCAGTGCGAGCGGCCACCCTGGATCGAGGTCAGGCTGTCCACGGCGATGAAAGGAACATGCACCCTGGCCAGGACGCCCCGGCGCACGGCACCTGCCAGCAGCCGCGGGCTGGCCAGGACCTCCGAGTACGGCCCCACGGGGGTGTCGAGGTAGGTGATGAAGGCGCCAACGGTCACCTTCGGGCCCGCCGGCAGCCCCGGGGGGAGCAGGGCCTGGCCTGACAGGGTTGCCCGGTGCCACCACACGGTGGCCTCGATCCGACAGTCCCACGGTGGGCCTGGCGTGCCTGCCGGGAGCTGCCCGATCATGCTGTCGGAAAGGCCGGACTCCGGCACACCTGGCAGGTCCGCAAGCATCACCAACCCAGTGTGCGCCAGACTGGTGTCGCACACAGCAACCTGGGCTAACGAAGGATGAGCATGAGCGAGTGGGGTCGGGTCACCGACGACGGGACGGTCTTCGTGAAGACCACCGACGGAGAGCGGGCCGTGGGGTCCTGGCATGCCGGCACGCCGGAGCAGGGACTGGCGCACTTCGTGCGGCGCTACGAGCAGCTCGCTACCGAGGTCACACTGCTCGAGCAGCGCCTGCGCAGTGGAGCAGGTGACCCCCGTCAGGTCGCGACCAGCGCGGAGCGTCTGCGTGAGGGCCTGCCCACCGCCCCCGCTGTCGGTGACCTCGAGGCTCTAGGTCGTCGCGTCGAGGGGCTGCTGGAGAAGACCGCCAGTGCCGTCGAGGAGCACAACGCCGCCCGTGCGGCGGCCAAGGAGGAGAACGCCGCCAAGCTCGGTGCGCTCGCGGACGAGGCCGAGAAGCTCGCCGCCTCCTCGAACTGGAAGGACTCCGGGGAGCGGCTGCGGACCCTCGGTCAGGACTGGAAGCGCGTCACGGGCGTCGACAAGAAGACCGCCGACGCCCTCTGGGAGCGCGTTGCCGCCGCCCGGGCGAAGTTCGGCGAGCGCCGTACGGCGCATTTCGGGGCCCTCGAGCAACAACGCAGCGTCTCGCAGGAGCGTAAGCAGAAGCTGGTCAAGGACGCCGAGAAGCTGTCGACGTCGACGGACTGGAAGGCGACAGCCGAGGCCTACAAGTCGCTCATGGCGGACTGGAAGGCGGCCGGACGCGCACCCCGTGAGGTCGAGGACACCCTGTGGAACGCCTTCAAGGGCGCGCAGGACGTGTTCTTCCAGGCCCGCAGCGCCTCCTTCGCCGAGAAAGACCAGGAGTTCGTCGGCAACCAGAAGGTCAAGGAGCAGATCCTGGCCGAGGCCGAGGCGCTCGAGATGCCCGGCGGCAAGAGCCGGTTACGCCAGCTCCAGGAGAAGTGGGACGAGGCGGGCAAGGTCCCCCGCGACGTGATGAAGTCCCTCGAGGACCGGCTGGCCAAGGTCGAGGAGAAGTTCCGGGGTACTCCGGACGTCTCGCACGTCAAGACGACCGAGTCACCGTTCGTGGTGCGGCTCAAGGAGAAAGTCGCGGACTTGGAGGGCAAGCTCGTCAAGGCCCGCGAGGCCGGCCGTCCGACGGGCGACCTGGAGGCGCAGCTAGAAACCCAGCGGCAGTGGCTCTCGCAGGCCGGGGTCACCGCAGCGCCGTCCACCCCGGTGGTCGATCCGCAGCCGACGCCGGCCCCGGTCAAGAAGCCGACGACCGCTTGGGTGCGCGCCGACTCCTGACCGCGGCGTCTAGGTCAGCTCACGTTCTTTTTGAGGAAGTCCACCGCACGCTTCCACGCCAGCGCAGCGTCGTCGGGGGAGTAGGTCCCCATCGGGTTCTCGTCGTTATGGAAGGCGTGCCCGGCGGCGTAGTAGTGGAACTGCACCTGCGCCCCGGACTCGCTGCGGATCTGCTCCTCCTGCGCCTTTGCCTGGTCTACCGGATAGAAACCGTCCTGCTCGGCGTAGTGCCCCTGCACTGCCGCAGTCAGCCCCGTGAACGTCGAGGGAGTGCCGGGGCCGACGCCGTAGAACGGGACGGCGGCGCTCACCCGCGCCCCCTGCTGGGCGGCAAGGGACAGCACGAAGCCACCACCCATGCAGAAGCCGATGGCCCCCACGGTCGCCGACGTCACGCGGTCGTCGGCGAGCAGGAAGTCGACGGCGCCGGACAGGTCGCGCGCGGCACCGTCAACCGGCAGTGCCGTCATCAGGGCGCCGGCCTCGTCGGCGTCGTGGGCGGTCTTGCCGCCGTACAGGTCGGGGGCGAGGGCGACAAAGCCTTCCGAGGCGAGCCGGTCGGCGATCGAGGCGATGTGGTCGGTCAGACCCCACCACTCCTGGATCACGATGACGCCGGGACCGGAGCCGCCAGCGGGTACGGCGAGGTAGCCGTGAGCGGTGTTGCCGTTGCTCGGGAAGGTGACGTTCTGGCGGGGGTTCTCGTCGAGAGTCATCCCTTAGTCCTACCTGGTCAGGCCACAGCGTGCACCTTGCCGAGCTCGGCTGGTCTTGTCAGCCCGGGACGGGGTAGGCGACGATGTCCGTGACGCTCCGGCCGGCGTCCAGACCCTGCTGTTCGAAGCGGGTGACCGGCCGGTGTGCGGGGCGGGGCAGGACCGAGGCGGTCCAGCCGTCGGCGAGCATCTCGAGGGCGTGCTCGGCATAGGCGCTGACATCGGTGGCCATGTGCAGCCGGCCTCCCGGTGCGAGCCGTGACGCGACCAGGGCGGCGAAGTCGGGCCGGACCAGCCGTCGCTTGGCGTGCTTGGCCTTGGGCCAGGGGTCGGGGAAGAACAGTCGTACCTCAGCCAGCGACGACGGCGGCAGTGCCTCCAGAACAACGACCGCGTCGTCGCGGGCGACCCGGACGTTGGTGAGGTCCTGCTCCTCGAGCCGGCGCAGCAGGGCAGCGACACCGGCAGGGTGCACCTCGACCGCGATCAGGTCGAGGTGGGGTGTGGCGGCCGCCATCGCTGCCGTCGCCTCCCCCATCCCGGAGCCGATCTCGATGATGAGGCCCCGTTCACCGGCCAACCCCGCGTACGGCGCGTCGACGCCGTACACCGACCAGAGCCGGGAGAGCGCCTCCTGGGAGACCGGGCCGAGCCTGCCGGCCCGGACCTTGTAGCTGCGGATCCGCTCCGGGTGCTCGAGGGCCGACCTAGGCGACGTACTCGCGCAACCCGTCGGCCCGACCGCCCAGGCGCAGCTCTGCCAGCGTGTCACGCTCGATCTGGCGGATCCGCTCGCGGGTCAGGCCCAGATGGCGGCCGACCTCGTCAAGGGTACGCGGGCGGCCGTCGTCGAGGCCGAAGCGCATCCGGACGACGATCGCGGAACGCTCGGGCAGCGAGCCCAGGACCTCGGACAACTGAGTCTGCAGCATCTGGGTCTCGACCGCCGCGACCGGGTCGACTGACTCGGTGTCGGTGATGAAGTCGCCAAGGGTTGCCTCGTCGTCACCGACCGGGCTCTGCAGGGACAGCGTGTCGCGACCGAACGCGATGATCTCCTCGACCTTCGCTGCGGTCATCTCCAGCGGCAGGCCGATCTCCTCCGAGGAGGGGTCGCGGCCGAGCGACTGGGTGAGCTCGCGCCGGACCCGGGTCACCTTGGTGATCAGCTCCGCCATGTGCACGGGCACGCGGATCGTGCGTCCCTGGTCGGCCAGCGCCCGCTGCAGGGCCTGACGGATCCACCACGTCGCGTACGTCGAGAACTTGTAGCCCTTGGCGTAGTCGAACTTCTCCACTGCGCGCACCAGACCGAGGTTGCCTTCCTGGACCAGATCAAGCAGGTCCAGCCCGCGTCCCTGGTAGCGCTTGGCCAGGGACACCACGAGGCGCAGGTTGGCCTCGAGCAGGTGCCGCTTGGCCTTGTCGCCGTCGTGGACGATCCAGGCCAGGTCGCGTTTGGTCGTGGGGGTGAGCTTGAGCCCCTCCTCGGCGTTCTGACGCAGCTTCTCGGTGGCGAACAGCCCCGCCTCGATGCGCTTGGCGAGGTCGACCTCCTCGACGGCGGTCAGCAGCGGGACGCGGCCGATCTCGCGGAGGTAGGCCTTCACCAGGTCGATGCCGGGCGGCGGCTCGTCCAGGGCGAGAGGCTTGTCCTCCTCGGCAACGACGGGGGTCGGCGTGCCGTCCTCGTCCTCGTCGTCCTCCTCGTCGGCTGCGGCCGGCGCTGCCGCGGGGAGGACCTTCTTCGCCGCAGCGCGGCTGGCACGGACGCGAGGTGCGGGGGCCGTGCTGCCGGTGCCGGTGGCAGCGGTCTGGAGGACGACCGCCGGCTCGGTCGCGTCGGTAGTCGTGAGGGTCGCGGTGCTGTCGGTCACGGTGGGGGTGACCTCCTCGCTGGTGAGGGTGGCGGTGATGCCGGTGGCAGCGGTGCCGGAAGTGGTGGGGGTGGTGGGGGTGTCGCTCGGGTGCGAGCTGCGGGCCGCCGGCTCGGCCGTGGTCCGGCCGACGGGACGGCTGGCCTGCTTTGCCGCAGGGCGGGCGGCCGGGCGCGCAGCCGGGGTACGGCGCGACGGGGCCTTGGGCTCACTGGCGCTGTCGCCGGTCACGATTACCGTGCCGCCCTCGGTGAGGCGACGAAGCACCACGCGGCCTTCGTCGGGGCCGATGCCGGCCTGCTCGAAGGTGCTCCGTAGTTGGGCAAGGGACAGCTGTCCCTGCGCCTGGGCACGCGCGACCAACGCCTCCACCGCAACAGCAGTGTCGCAGGGGCGGGCAGCGGTGGGCATGGTGCTTCTCCTTGATGGTGGGGAACTCTGGGACGAACGAGACACTGGGCTGCGGACGGGTAGGACTCGTGTGGTTCGTGGCCAACCGTGCTCGCCGTTGCAGCGAGTACGATGGAAAGCCACTACCGCGGGTGGGGCCGCGCAACGGCATGCTGACGCCCGTATGGGCTCAACGATCCCAGGCTTCTGGGTGTTCCGAAAGTTGTTGGTCGGTGAACTCTCTCACAGGACGCAGCCAATCCTGCTTCACTATGGCATCGCGGCCGCCCTGTCGCCGTCAGTCCAGGTAGTCCCGCAAGGCCTGTGACCGGCTCGGGTGCCGCAGCTTCGACAGCGTCTTGGACTCGATCTGGCGGATCCGTTCGCGCGTAAGCCCGAACTCGCGGCCTATCTCATCCAGCGTCTTCGGCTCGCCGTCGGTGAGCCCGAAGCGCATCTTCACCACTGCCGATTCGCGCTCGGACAGGGTCGTCAGGACGTCGTGGAGCTGCTCCTGCATCATCGCGTAGGACACGACGTCGACAGCCACCGGTGCGTCGGCGTCCTCGATGAAGTCTCCCAGGCTGCTGTCGTTCTCGTCGCCGATGACCGACTGAAGCGACACCGGCTCGCGGGCGTACCGCTGGATCTCTAGGACCTTCTCGACGCTGAGGTCGAGCTCGGTGGCCAGCTCCTCGGGTGTTGCCTCCCGGCCGAGCGTCTGAAGCAGCTCGCGCTGCAACCGAGTCAGCTTGTTGATCTGCTCCACCATGTGCACCGGGATCCTGATGGTGCGTGCCTGGTCGGCCATCGCGCGGGTGATCGCCTGGCGGATCCACCACGTGGCGTACGTCGAGAACTTGAAGCCTTTGGTGTAGTCGAATTTCTCCACAGCCCGGATCAGCCCGAGGTTGCCCTCCTGGATCAGGTCCAGGAACAGCATGCCGCGACCGAGGTAGCGCTTGGCGATGCTCACGACCAGGCGCAGGTTGGCCTCGAGCAGGTGCTGTTTGGCCTTCTCCCCGTCGCGTACCAACCACGTCAGGTCTTTGTGAAGCGCGACCGACAGCTTCTGCTGGGTGAGCTTGTGCGTCGCGAACAGCCCCGCCTCGATCCGCTGCGAGAGCTCGACCTCCTGGGCGGCGGTCAGCAACGGCGTCTTGCCGATTTCTTTGAGGTATGCCCGGACCAGGTCGGTCGAGATGCCGCCCGAGTCCAGCGGCGCGTCCTTCTCGTCCTGCTCCTCGACCTCGCCGACGACCGGCTCGACCTCCTCATCGAGGCCGTCGACCGTCTCGACCGTTGCTGTGCTCATGGAGACCTCCGGTGGTGCTCGTGGTGCATGTTGTCCTTGTGCCCTCACAACCGTTGGGCACACACGTGCGTTCCCCGCGTCCATGACAATCACGTGACATCTCACCCGAACACGCCGGACGTGGATCTACAGCAGCGAGCGCAGCACGTACTGCATGATCCCGCCGTGCCGGTAGTAGCCCTGCTCGCCGGGGGTGTCGATCCTGACGGTGACGTCGAAGGCCTTGTCGGTCCCGCCTTCGGACGCCTTGACCGTGAGCGTCCGCGGGACCTCCTGGCCGCCGGCGATGCCGATGATCTCGAAGCTCTCCTGGCCGGTGAGACCGAGGGTGGCGGCGGTGTCGCCTGCGATGTACTGCAGGGGCAGGACGCCCATGCCGATCAGGTTGGAGCGGTGGATGCGCTCGTAGGACTCGGCGATGACGGCGCGTACGCCGAGCAGCGCGGTCCCCTTGGCCGCCCAGTCACGCGAGGAGCCGGAGCCGTACTCCTTACCGGCCAGGATCATCAGTGGCACGCCTGCGGCCTGGTACTGCGAGGAGGCGTCGTAGATCGTCGTGACCTCGCCGTCCTTGACCGTGAAGCCGCCCTCCGTACCTGGGGCCAGCTGGTTGCGAAGCCGGATGTTGGCGAAGGTCCCGCGGATCATGACCTCGTGGTTGCCACGGCGTGAGCCGTAGCTGTTGAAGTCCTTGGGGTCCACGCCGTTCTCGCTGAGGTACGTGCCGGCAGGGGAGTCCTTCTTGATCGATCCGGCCGGGCTGATGTGGTCGGTCGTGACGCTGTCGCCCAGAACGGCGAGGACCCTCGCGCCGGTGATGTCGGTGACCGGCGTGGGGTCCTTCTGCATCCCCTCGAAGTACGGGGGCTTGCGCACGTAGGTCGAGGCCGGGTCCCAGGTGAAGGTCTCACCGACGGGTGCGGCGACGGCCTTCCAGCGGTCGTCACCGGCGAAGACATCGGCGTAGGAGTCGGCGTACATCTGCTCGGTGATGGCCTCGCCGACGACCCGGGAGACCTCCGCCGGAGTCGGCCAGATGTCGCGCAGGTAGACGGGGTTGCCGTCGGGGTCGGTGCCCAGCGGCTCGGTCGTGATGTCCATGTCCATCGTGCCGGCGAGCGCGTAGGCGACCACGAGCGGCGGGGAGGCGAGGTAGTTCATCTTGATGTCGGGGTTGATGCGGCCCTCGAAGTTGCGGTTGCCGGACAGGACGCTGACCACCGCGAGGTCGCCCTCGTTCACCGCGGCGCTGACCTCGACCGGGAGCGGACCGCTGTTGCCGATGCAGGTGGTGCAGCCGTAGCCGACGGTCTGGAAGCCCAGCTTGTCGAGGTAGGTGTCGAGGCCGGCCTTCTCGTAGTAGTCGGTGACGACCTTGCTGCCCGGTGCCAGCGTCGTCTTGACCCATGGCTTGGAGGACAGCCCCTTCTCGACCGCGGCCTTGGCGAGCAGACCGGCGGCGACCATGACATAGGGGTTGCTCGTGTTGGTGCAGCTGGTGATGGCGGCGATAGCCACCGCTCCGTGGTCGAGGGTGACCTTCTCGCCGTGGGACAGCGTCGCCGCGACCGGGTTGCTCGGGCGGTCACCGATCGGGCCGACGTTGACGCTGATCGGCTGGTCGCTCGGCTTGCTCTCGCTGGGGGAGGCGGGGTCGGACGCCGGGAAGGACTCCCTGCTGGACTCGTCGATGCCCCCGTCGGTGACGGTGCTGTGCCCGTTGCCGGTCGTCGCGTAGTCGCGCAGCGCGGCCCGGAACATCGCCTTGGCGCTGTCGAGTGGGACGCGGTCCTGCGGGCGCTTCGGCCCGGCGAGCGACGGTACGACGGTCGCGAGGTCAAGGGTGAGCGTCTCGGAGAAGCGTGGCTCCGCCGAGGGGTCGTGCCACATCCCCTGCTCCTTGGCGTACGCCTCGACGAGCGCGACCTGCTCGTCGGAGCGGCCGGTCAGGCGCAGGTAGGCGAGGGTCTCGTCGTCGACCGGGAAGATCGCGCAGGTGGAGCCGTACTCCGGGCTCATGTTGCCGATCGTGGCGCGGTCGGCCAGCGGGACGTTGGTGACGCCGGGGCCGTAGAACTCGACGAACTTTCCGACGACACCCTGCTTGCGGAGCAGCTCGGTGATCGTCAGGCACAGGTCGGTAGCGGTGGTGCCGGGGGAGAGCTCGCCGACGAGCTTGAAGCCGACGACGCGCGGGATCAGCATGCTGACCGGCTGGCCGAGCATCGCGGCCTCGGCCTCGATGCCGCCGACCCCCCAGCCCAGGACACCCAGGCCGTTGATCATCGTGGTGTGCGAGTCGGTGCCGACCAGGGTGTCGGGGTAGGCCACCAGGCCGGTTTCTGTCGCACGTGTGAACACGACCTGGGCCAGGCGTTCGAGGTTGACCTGGTGGACGATGCCGGTGTTGGGCGGGACGACGGCGAAGTCGGTGAACGCCGACTGGCCCCACTTCAAGAACTCGTAACGCTCGCGGTTGCGGTCGTACTCCAGCGCACCGTTGAGGCCGAGGGCCTCTTTGGTGCCGAAGAAGTCGGCCACGACGGAGTGGTCGATGACCAGCTCGGCCGGCGCGAGCGGGTTGATCTTGGTCGGGTCGCCGCCCAGGTCGGCCATCGCCTCGCGCATGGTGGCCAGGTCGACCACGCACGGAACGCCGGTGAAGTCCTGCAGGAGCACGCGCGCAGGGGTGAACTGGATCTCGGTGTCCGGCTCGGCGCTCGGGTCCCACGCCGCGAGCGCCCGGACGTGGTCGGCGGTGATGTCGGCACCGTCCTCGGTGCGGAGCAGGTTCTCCAGGAGCACCTTGAGGCTGTAGGGGAGGTCCTCGGCGCCTTCCACGGCGCTGAGCCGAAAGACGTCGTACGACTGCCCTTTGACGGAGAGGGTGCCCTTGGCGCCGAAGCTGTCGAGACTCATCTGGCTGCTCCTTGTTGTCGGTCTTCAGCGACGTTAACGCGCCGCCGGACGGCGTCCTCCACGAGGTCGAGTACTCCGTGGAGGTGGTCTGAGGGCATGCCCGAGGCGAGTCCGGAGACGAGGCCGTCGAGGGCCAGGCGCAGGAAGTCCACGAGGATCGGCAGCGGTACGTCGTCCCGGACGACCCCGGCTTTGCGCTGGCGCAGCAGCCGGGCGGTGGTGGCGTCGAGAACGGCGCTCTGGTGCTCGGCCCACTTCCGGGCGAAGGCGGGGTCGGTGCGCAGCCGGCGGCGGACCTCGAGCTGGACGCCGAGCCAACCGGCGTCCTTGTCCTGCAGGTCGCGCATGACCTGGACGAGGCCGTGCTGGGCGACCGTCTTGGCCATCTCGACTGCGTCGTCCTCGGCGAGCGCGAGGAACAGCGCGTCCTTGTCCTTGAAGTGGTGGAAGATCGCGCCGCGACTCAGGCCCGTCTCGGCCTCGAGGACCTTGACGGTGGCGCCCTCGTAGCCGTGCCGCGCGAAGGCTCGCCGGGCCGCCTCGAGGATGTCGGCGCGCTTGGCGGCGAGCTGCTCGTCGGAGACCTTGGGCATGGCGCGAGCGTAGCAAACCGTACGTCCGTCTTGCAATAGCGCCAGCCGCAGGTATCGCCACCAGTCCTGAGGGTGCGACTGACGCAGGGGTGGTCAGGCGTCGCGGTCGCGCCGGATGATCGCCTTGCGGCCCTTGATGACGCTGGAGCGCAACGCCTTGATGACCGCGTCGATCTCGGACTCAGGAACCTCGACCAGGGAGAACCGCTCGGTGATCTCGATGCTGCCGATCTGCTTGCCGGTCAGGTGGCTCTCCCCGGCGATCGCCCCGACCAGGTCCTGCGGGCGCACGCTCGCCGCCCGGCCGGCGCCGATGTAGAGCTTGGCCATGCCCTCCTTGGCCGCCTTGCGCTCGGGCGGCCCGGTGCGTTGGTGGGCGCCGCCTCGCGAACCCGAACCGGTTCCCGCAGGGCCGGTGTGCTTGGTCGCAGGCGAGGAGCTGGCGCGGGGGGCATCCACGCGCAGGGCCCGCGGGGGGCGATGGGAGGCGTCGGGGATGTCGCCGTCGTCGGCGGGGGCCTGCGCCCGGTGGGCCAGGGCGACAGCCGCGAGAGCCACCTGCTCGGGGGAGTAGGTGACGAGCAGGTCCCCAACCATCGCCTGCACGCCGGTGACGTCGCCGCCCTCGAGGACCTCGACCAGCGCGGCCCTGGTGACAGCCAGGCGGGACGCCATCAGGTCGGCGAGGCTCGGCACCTTGCTGAAGGCGATCTTCGTGCCCGTGAGGTGCTCGATGGCTTCGAGCATCCGGCGCTCCCGCGGCTCAGCCAGGGTGATCGCGACCCCCTCGCGGCCGGCGCGGCCGACCCGGCCGATGCGGTGGACGTAGGACTCGGGGGCAGAGGGGACGTTGTAGTTGATGACGTGGGTCAAGTGGTCCACGTCGAGGCCGCGGGCGGCGACGTCGGTCGCGACCAGCAGGTCGGCGGTCTGGTTGCGGAGCCGGTTCATGACGCGGTCACGCTGCTCCTGGCTCATGCCGCCGTGCAGCGGCTCCGCCCGATAGCCGCGGGTCTTCAACGCCTCGGTGAGGCTGTCGACCTCCTCGCGGGTCCGGCAGAACACGAGTGCGGACGAGGGTTGGTGGATGTCCAGCACCCGGGCCAGCGCCGCGGGCTTGTCGACCCGCATCACGAGGTGACCGGTCTGGCTGACCTTCGGCGTCTCACCCGCGGGGGCCTTCTCGCGCGTGACCGCGATCTGCACGGGATCGGACTGGTGCTTGCGCGCCATCCTGGCGATCTTTGGCGGCATCGTGGCCGAGAACAGCACCGTCTGCCGCTTGTCCGGTAGGGCAGCGAGGATCGCGTCGAGCTCTTCAGCAAAGCCCATGTCGAACATCTCGTCGGCCTCATCGAGCACGACGACCTTGAGCTGGTCGAGCTTCAGCGACCCGCGGTGGAGGTGGTCGAGCACCCGGCCCGGGGTGCCGACGACGACGTCGACGCCGCGCTGGAGGACCTTGAGCTGCGGGGTGATGGGCTGTCCGCCGTACACCGCCAGGACGCGCGCTGCGAGCGTCGTGCCGTAGCGCGAGACGGCTTCGGCAACCTGTACGGCGAGCTCGCGAGTCGGCGCCAGGATCAGCGCCGAGGGGGAGCGGCCGCGGTCGCCGGTTGGAAGCTGATGGAGCATCGGCAGGGCGAAGGCGGCCGTCTTGCCGGTACCGGTGGCGGCCTGACCGACGAGGTCACGGCCCTCGAGCAGCGGCGGAATGGCTGCGCGCTGGATCGGGGTGGGCTCCTCGTAGCCGAGGTCGCTGAGTACCGCCACCAGCTCAGGACGCAGTGCCAGGTCAGCGAAGGTGCCGCTGTCCTCAGGGTCGTTCGCCAGATCCATGCAGCCATTCTCGCAGAACAGCTGGCCTACTCCAGCTGGTCAACAGGTGCGTCAGGACGTGCCCGGGACCTTCGGCGCGGCCTGCTTGGCAGCCGCCTTGACCTGCTGCTTGTACGCGCGCACCTCCAACAGCGTCTGCTTGCTGACCACGTCCGCGACGCTGCGTAGGGCGCCCTCGTCGCCATAGACACCGGCGGCTTCCCGCCACCCCTCGGGCTGTACGCCACGCTGCTTGCCCAGCAGGGCCAGGAAGATCCGGGCCTTCTGGTCACCGAACCCGGGCAGCTCCTTGAGGCGTTCCAGCAGCTCGCCACCCGTCGTGACGTCCGCCCAGACGTTTTGCGCCTTGCCGTCGTAGTGCTTGACGAGGTAACGACACAGCTGCTGCACCCGGCCGGCCATCGACCCCGGGAAGCGGTGGATCGCCGGTGGCGTCGCGAACAGCTGGCCGAGGGTGTCGAGCTCGGCGAGCTCGGCCGCGTCCAGGTCGTGCCCGAGCCGCGTCCGCAGGTCATACGGTCCTCGAAAGGCTTTCTCCATGGGGATCTGCTGGTCGAGCAACATGCCCGTCAGCAGGGCGAGCGGGTCGCGGCTCAGCAGCGCATCAGCGTCAGGATCCTGCGCCAGGTGGAGGTCGTGGTTAGCCATGCGGACACCCTGCCACTTCTCGGCCGAGGCGACCGATAGCCGGGTGCGTATCCAGGCGGCGACGGTCGCCGCGTCCGGGACCTTCAGCCCTATCGGGATGCAGCCTGTTTCGGCACGCTGCCCGAACGAGGGTCTGTCGCCGATCCAGCCCGCAGCTCGAGAGGCTAAGGCATCATGATGGGTTATCACGACGGTTCGTTCAGTACCGCTGGCTGGGTGGTGAGGGGTTCATGATGTTGCTGTTGTTTGCGCTGGTCGTCGGTGTCGTGGCCTGGTTTGCGGCGGCCCGCCGCCCGGCCGCAGCGACGACGGTTTCTGCGGCGAAGTCGGTGTCGTCAGGCGAGTGAACCGAAACGTGCTGATCCTCAGCAGCGCCGTCACCGCCACCGCGTTGGTGCTGGCGGCGGTGTGGGTTGTCAGAGTGGCCAGGTTGAAGGCCTCGGTCGAGAGCCACCGCGTCTTCTGGTCCCACCCTCATGGCCAGCCAGGTGGCTTGCTCTACGTGGCCCTGGGTGACTCGCTCGCCCAGGGGATCGGTGCGAGCTCTCCCGAGCTCGGCTACGTCGGCCTGCTGGCCGCGCGCCTGGAGGTCTCGACGGGGCGGCCGGTGCAGGTCGTCAACCTCAGCGTGTCAGGCGCCCGCGTGCGCGACGTCCTCGCCACGCAGATCCCGGCGCTCGCCGCGCTGCGGCCCGATGTGGTCACCGTCGACGTCGGAGCCAATGACATGAGCGGGTACGACGCGTCCCGCTTCTCGCGTGAGGTGGCCGCACTGACGTCGGCGCTGCCGGCTGGGACGTTCCTGGCCGACGTGCCCTACTTCATGCACGGCCGCTGGGAGGCGCACGCCCGGGAGGCGTCGGCGGTCCTTGTCCGGGAAGGGGCCAGCCACGGGTTGGTCGTCGTACCCGTGCACGAGGCACAACGCGCGCAGGGCTGGACGGCGATGGTCACGCAGTTCGCCGCCGACTGGTTCCACCCCAACGACAGGGGACATCGGGTGTGGGCCGACGCCTTCTGGAAGGCGCGCGAGCAGTCAGTCCTGGTCGATCGTCCGGCCGGGCTCGAGCGCGATGCGCAGTGGTTCGTCGGGACGGCCGACGATGGCGTTGCTGCGGTCGCGCTGCACCGTAGGGCCGGCGTTGGCCGCGACCACGCCGAGCCACGGCAGGGTGAAGGCACCGACGATGAAGATCAGCTTGGCCCAGAGCGGCACCGGTAGGGCTACGGCGAGAACGAAGCAGGACACTCGGGCGAGCTGGGTCATCAGATAGCGACGCTGGCGTAGCTGGCGGTCCTGACTGCCGGAAAGCCCGGCCGTCGTCACGACGGTGTGCTTGTCGAAGGTCACCCCTTCATTGTGCGGCCTGTGGACCGAAGGCGCCTCCGCAACGCGTACCGTGACGTCACCGACGACCTACGAGGAGCCACCGTGACCCAAGCTGTCGAGCGCGTCGCCGCAGCCACGCCCACCTTCGACTCCTTCGAGCCGGCCACGGGAGCGGTGTACGCAAGCTTCCCCACGCAGGACGCCGCCGAGGTCCAAGCGGCTGTGGCGCGCGCCCGCTCGGCCGGCGCCTGGTGGCAGGGGCTCGGCTTCTCGGGCCGCAAGGACAAGCTCGACGCCTGGAAGGCCATTCTCGCCACCCGGCTGCCTGAGCTTGCCGGGGTCATGCACAAGGAGAACGGCAAACCCGTCGGGGACGCGCAGCTCGAGCTGGTCCTGGCCATCGACCACATCGCCTGGGCCGGAAAGAACGCCCGCCGGGTGCTCGGTGCCCGCAAGGTCTCCAGCGGTATGATGATGGCCAACCAGGCCGCCTCGCTCGAGTACCAGCCGCTCGGGGTCGTCGGCGTCATCGGCCCGTGGAACTACCCGGTCTTCACGCCGATGGGCTCGATCGCCTACGCCCTGGCTGCCGGCAACACCGTCGTGTTCAAGCCGAGCGAGTACACCCCGGCTGTTGGCAGGTGGCTTGTCGACTCCTTCGCGGAGATCGCCGACGGCCACGACGTGCTCCAGCTCGTCACCGGCTTGGGTGAGACCGGAGCTGCGCTCTGCCGCGCCGGCGTCGACAAGATCGCGTTCACCGGCAGTGCCAGGACCGGCAAGAAGGTCATGGCGGCCTGTGCCGAGAACCTCATTCCGGTCCTCATGGAGTGCGGGGGCAAGGACAGCATGATCGTCGCCGACGACGCCGACGTGCAGGCCGCCGCGGACGCCGCGCTGTGGGGCGGCATGGCCAACGCCGGCCAGACCTGCATCGGCATCGAGCGCGTCTACGCCACCGAGAAGGCGTACGACGCCTTCTTGGCCGCCCTCACCGAGAAGGCCACGACCATCGCGGCCGGACGGTCCTACGGCAACATCACGATGCCGTCGCAGGTCGAGGTCATCCGCACCCACATCGCTGACGCTGTCGCCAGGGGTGGCACCGTCGTCACCGGCGGCGGGATCGAGGGCACTCTCGTGCAGCCGACGATCCTGACGGGAGTGCCGGAGGACTCCCTGGCCGTCCAGGAGGAGACGTTCGGCCCGACGCTGACGGTCACGAAGGTGTCCAGCGTCGAGGAGGCGATCACACTCACCAACGCCACGTCATACGGGCTGGCGGGGGCGGTCTTCAGCAAGCGGCGCGGTGTCGAGATTGCCACGAAGCTGCGCTCGGGGATGACCAGCGTCAACAGCGTGCTGGCCTTCGCCGGGGTGCCGGGGCTGCCGTTCGGCGGGTCAGGCGACAGCGGCTTCGGACGCATCCACGGCGATGACGGGCTGCGCGAGTTCACCCGGGCGAAGGCCATCACCCGGCAGAGGTTCGCGCTGCCGGTCGCGCTCATGAGCTTCCAGCGCACCAGTCGGACCGACGCCCTGCTCGTCAAGGCGATGAAGCTGCTGCACGGCCGAGGTTAGCGCCCGGGTCCGGAGCAAGGCGCTAGAGGCCCAGGCCTGCACCGTCGGTCAGCTCGGGAAGCAGGTCCGAATAGACCGGGTCGCGTTTCTCGGCCTTCGCCGAGAAAGACTCGACCATGTCGGCAGGCTGGAACATCCCGGCCTGCCAGGTCGCGATCTGGTCCAGCCCGTCGTCGACGGGGTGGTCCCTGGCGTAGTTCATCGCCACCTTCGTGCCCCAGATCGCCAGCGGTGACTTCGAGGCGATCTCCCTGGCCGTGCCGAGGACGCCCGCGAGCAGGGACTCATGGTCGGCGTACACCTCCTGCACCAGGCCGACCTGGAACGCGCGAGCCGCACTCATCCGCCGTCCGGTATAGGCCAGCTCGCGGGCCACCCCCTCGGGGATGACCTTGCCGAGCCGCTGCAGGGTCCCGACGTCGGCGGTCATCCCGATGTTGATCTCCATCACGGTGAAGAACGCGTCGGCGCTGGCATAGCGGCAGTCCGCGGCCGTCACGAGGTCGACCGCGCCGCCGATGCACCCGCCCTGCACGGCCGCGAGCACGGGCATGCGGGCCTTTTCCAGCGCCGTGAACGACCACTGCAGCCGGCGGGCCGTGGAGCGCACCTGTGCCTGCCGCCGACCGGCCTCGGCGTCGGCGTCGTGGCTGCCCCCGAAGACCGACAGGTCCATGCCGGCACTGAAGTGCCTGCCGGTGCTGGAGATCACGACCACCCGGGCGCTGCCGGCGTCGCTGATCCCGGTCACGATCTCGGGAAGCTCGGACCAGAATGCGGGCAGCATCGTGTTGAGCTCGTCCGGGCGGGACAGTCGCACGTGCGCGACCCCGTCGGTGATGTCGACGTCGAAGCAGCGGTAGGCCATCCCACGATCCTGCACCACGCCTGGGTAGCGTCGGTTCGGTGAGTGTCCTCGCGCTGTCCGGTGTGACCGTCGTCCGTGACGGGGCCACGCTGCTCAGTGGCGTCGACTGGACCGTCGAGGAGGGTGAGCGCTGGGCGCTGCTCGGCCCGAATGGCGCCGGCAAGACCACCCTGATGGCCGTCGCAAGCGCGTCACTGTTTCCCTCCGCCGGCTCGGTCACGTTGCTCGGCGAGCGCTTCGGGGAGGTCAACCTCGGGGAGTTGCGCACCCGGGTAGGGCTGTCCTCATCGGCGCTGAACGACCGCGTCCCGCCGCAGGAGAAGGCCGTCGACGTGGTGGTCACGGCGGCTCACGGCGTCCTCGGCCGCTGGAAGGAGGAGTACGACGACACCGACGTCGACCGCGCCGTCGCGCTCTTGGCGCGGGTGGGACTGCGCGCCTTCAGCCAGCGGCGTTATGGGTCGCTGTCCGAAGGGGAACGCAAGCGGGTGCTGCTGGCTAGGGCGCTGATGACCGACCCCGAGCTGCTCCTGCTCGACGAGCCGGCCGCCGGCCTTGACCTGGGGGCGCGCGAAGCCCTGCTCCGGATGCTTTCCCGGTTGTGGATGACCCCTGACGCGCCACCTGCGGTTCTTGTCACGCACCACGTCGAGGAGATCCCGGTCGGCACCACCCACGCGATGTTGCTCTCCCGCGGCCGGGTGGTCGCCGCCGGGCCCATCCACGACGTCCTCACAGCGCGGCTGCTCAGTCAGGCTTTCGGTATCCCGCTGCAGGTCGCGACGTCCGGGGGCCGGTGGATGGCGCGGGCGACACCCGCCTGACCGGCAGCAGCGTCAGGGCTGGACGAGGGCGCTCTCGTCCAGCCACTCGACGGCAGTGTTGCGAAGCGTGGCTTCGTAGGCCTTCGCGTGGTGGGCACAGAAGACGAGGTCACCCGAGGTCAGGACGACGCGCACCCGCGCCTGGGCGCCGCACCGGTCGCAGCGGTCGGCAGGGGTCAACGTGGCGGGGGCAAGGGGTGTCACTGTTCCGGTCACAGTTATCACAACACCACACTTTGGGCTCGCGTTCCCACTGGGGGCAGGATGTGCGGCGTGTCGAAACACAGTGTTCACGGGCCGCTCGAGGGTTTGCTCGTCGTCGACTTCTCCCGGGTCCTGGCCGGCCCCTTCGCGACGGTGATGCTCGCCGACCTCGGGGCCCGGGTGGTCAAGGTCGAGAAACCGGACATCGGGGACGACTCGCGCGGCTACGGGCCTTTCATGGGCGGGCGTTCGCTGTACTTCGCGCGTGTCAACCACGGGAAGGAGTCGATCGCCCTCGACCTGGGCCTACCCGCCGACCTGGCCGTTGCCCGGGCGCTGATCGCCCGCGCCGACGTCCTGGTGGAGAACTTCCGACCGGGTGTGATGGAGCGCCTCGGTCTCGGCCCGGACGCTCTGCTGGCCGTGCATCCGTCGTTGGTGTACTGCTCGATCAGCGGCTTCGGGCATACCGGCCCCTGGTCGCAGCGACCCGCCTACGACGCCGTCGTACAGGGGATGAGCGGCATCATGGCGATCACCGGCGCGGCTGACGGCCCGCCGATCAAGCCCGGCTCGCCGGTCGCGGACCTGTCTGCCGGCCTCTATGCGTTCGGTGGGATCTGCGCCGCGCTGCGCAGTGGCCGTGGCACCCACCTCGATGTCGCGATGTACGACGCGACGGTGTCCCTGCTCGAAGGCGCCGCCCTCGCGTGGTTGGCGACGGGGGTGGACCCCAGCAGAATCGGCAACGCCCACTTCGCGATCGCGCCGTTCGACACCTTCGCCTGCGCCGACCGCGACATCACGATCTGCGCCGCCAACGACCTGCTGTTCGGCGCCCTGTGCACGACGCTCGGCCTGCCCGCGGTCCTGCGTGATACACGGTTCGCCACGAACGTGGGTCGCCATAACGACCGGGAGGTGCTGAAGGGGCTGCTGGAGGGTGCGCTGCGGACGGCCCCGGCTGCGCACTGGCTGACCGTCCTGGAGGCCGCGGGCGTGCCCTGCGGACCCATCAGCGGGGTCGCGGAGGCGGTGGGCTCCGAGCAGTCGACGGTGCGGCAGATGGTCGTCGACGCCGGGGGCGTCCCAGTCCCTGGCAATCCGGTCAAGCTCTCGGCGTGGCCCGACGCGGGGTGGCGCGGGGCGGCCCCGCTGCTGGACGAGGACGGCCCTGCCCTGCGCGCCGAGTTCGGCGCACCCTGAGATCAGGTCAGCTGGCACCTGAGCTGGCCACGGGCGACGGTGTGGCCGTCGGGGGGGCGGTCACGGTGACAGTCGGGGTGACCGTGGCATTCGGCGTGACGGTCGCTGTGGGGCGTGTCGTGGCGGGTCGTGTCGTGGCCACGGCCCTGGCCGTCGGGGGGGCGGCCGGTGTGGTCGGTCTGGTCTTCGGGCCCGGGGCCACAAAGGGCAGAACCGCGGCGGTAGGGACTGGTGCGACGACTGCTTTGGTGGGCGTCCCGACGGCGGCCCGCGCAGCGCCCGTCGTCCGCCGGACCGCGGCGACCGGAACCCCTCGACCGGGCGGCGTCAGGCGGTAGCCATTCCCGCTGCGGCGGGCGTCGAGGGACGCGGGCGGGGGAGCGATGCCACGGTGGGGCAGGGCGAGGGTAGGGACGACCGTGGCGGGGACGACCGAGCCCACGTGACTCCCGGCGGTGGCCCCCCGTGCGGGTGGGTGCGGCGCGACAGCCCAGGCCAGGCCGGCTGTCCCGGAGACGGCAGCGACCCCGGTCAGCAAGGTCAGACCACGGACAACCTGAACGGTGCGGTCACGACGCTGCACCGCGTCCGCGCCAGGTCCGGGGGAGCGTGTCACCTCACACGCATCGACAGCAGCCACGGCGTTCTACAGCCCGCCGCCAGGGTGTCGGCGAACGTCCCGGTCAGGCGGTGGCGCGGGCCGGTCGCTCGAGGGGGCGCAGGTGCCGGCGGTCGTCGAAGGGCCGCACGCTGTCCCGACCGGACTGCAGCTCGCCGAGCCAGGACCGCAGGCGCCCGGCACCCTGGGCCGGGGAGGCCAGGACGCCCTCGAGGCGGACCAGGCGCACGCCGTCAGCCTCGAGCCAGCGCAGCACACAGCGCACCTCCTCGGCGGTCGCGGCTGGCAGCGGTCCGGCTTGGGGCAGGACGGTCTCGGCGGTGGCAAGCAGCGCGTCGACGAAGGGCCCGGGTGCCTGGCCGCGCGGCAGGACGCCCGAACCGACGAGCCGTCCGCGGCGCAGGACGGCCAGCTCCCACCCCAGGTCGGCCGTCGGCCGGGCCGCGACCAGCTCGGGCACCGAGGTGAGGGCCGTCATCCGTTGCAGGGAGGCCACCGACCTGACCAGCGCGGCCAGGCGGTCGCGCTGGAAAGCGGCATCTTCGAACCGCTCCGCCTCGGCCAGCGCGGCGATCTTGCTCTGCAGCGCGTCGACGACGCCGCTCGGGTCGGCCGACACCAGCGTGCGGAACGCGTGGGCGTGCACGGAGTAGGCCTGGACGCTCTCGCCCTCCCCGAGCAGGCAGGGCGCGCCGCACCGGCCCATCTCGGCCAGCACGCAGGCCGCAGAGGCCACCCGCAGCGACAGCTTGCGGGTGCACTGCCTCAGCGGGATGGCCTCGTGCACTGCTGCGACGACCAGCTCCGCCGTGCGAGTGCTCGAGAATGGCCCGAGGTAGACAGCTCCGTCACCGACAACCTTGCGGACCAGTGACAGCCGCGGGAAGGACTCGACGGTGAGCTTGACCCACGTGGCCTTCTCAGGGAACTTCGAGCGCCGGTTGTAGCGCGGACGGTGCTCGGCGATCAGCCGCAGCTCGCGGATCTCGGCCTCGAGCTCGGTCGCGCAGACCACCGGGTCGACGCTTTCGGCGAGGCCGACCATCTCCGCCATACGGGTGCGCATCTCGGAGGCTGTGAAATAAGTCCGGACCCGGGAGCGCAGGTCACGGGACTTCCCGACGTACAGGACCCGACCTTGGACGTCTCGGAACAGGTAGACCCCCGGGGCGTGCGGGAGGCTGTCGGCCAGGTGCCGCTTGCGACGCTGTTGCGGGGTGACCTGGGAGGAGAAGGTGCGCAGCTCCTCGAGCGAGTGGACGCCGAGGTTGCCCAGGCGGCCGATGAGGCCGTGCAGCACATCGACCGTGGCCTGGGCGTCGTGCAGGGCCCGGTGGTCGGGGGTGATGCGCGTGTGGAACAGCCGGCTCAGCGAGGAGAGCTTGCAGTCAGGGGCCTCGTCGCGGGTCAGCACGCGACGGGCCAGCCGGGCGGTGTCGAGGGAGTCGAAGCCGGGCCAGTCGAGGGCGAGCTGACCGCAGCCGGCCTTGAGGAAACCCAGGTCGAAGGGGGCGTTGTGCGCAACCAGGACCGACCCGCGGGCGAACTCCAGGAAGCTCGGCAAGGCCTCCGACAGGCGCGGGGCTCCCGCAACCATGCTGTCGGTGATGCCGGTGAGGACCGCGATGAAGGGCGGGATGGCCCGCGCGGGGTTGACCAACGACTGGAACTCGCCGAGGACCTCGCCGCCGCAGACCTTGACCGCGCCGATCTCGGTGATGGCGCAGTCGAGGTGCGAGCCGCCTGTGGTTTCGAGGTCGACGACCACGAACACCGTGTCCCTCAGGGGTGTCCCGAGCTCGTCGAGGGTCATCTGCAGCGGCACCCTCCGGACGGTAGGTGCGGGGTCCGACAGGGCCTGGCAAGCACGGCGGCGACGCGCCGCTTAGGGTTTAACAAGGAGGTGCGGATGGTGGCAGTGGGCCATCGCGGGCGTCGGCTCGCGACGGCGGTGGTTGCCATGCTCGCTCTGGGCTCCGTGCTGGTCACCCAACGCGGCGGTACGGCGGTCGCGTCGACCGTCCGGACCGTCGACGAGGACGTGAGCGTCCCGGGAGGCCCGACGTTTCCCGGAGTCGTGCGGCTGACGACGACGCTCTACCTTCCGGCCGGGGCGTCCGCGGCCCATCCGGCACCGGCGGTCATCGTGTCGCCCGGCTTCGGGCAGAACAAGGGCTCGGTCGCGGCCGACGCCCGGGCGCTTGCCGACCGCGGCTATGTCGCCCTGGCGTGGACGATGCGCGGGTTCAACTTCGCGCCGGACGGCGGCAAGATCGCGCTGGATGCCCCTGACGCGGAGGTCGCCGACCTCAGCCGCCTGATCGACCACCTAGCCCAGCGTCCGGACGTCCTGCACGACAGCGCCAACGACCCGCGGGTCGGCCTGGTTGGCGGGTCGTACGGCGGTGGCGTCTCGCTGATGGGTGCGGCCCTGGACAAGCGGGTAGACGCGATCGTCCCCGTCATCACCTGGAACAGCCTCGAGTCCTCCCTGCTGCCGGGGGGCGTCTTCAAGGCGCAGTATGCCGCGGTCTTCTTCGCCGGCGCGTCGGGCGGAGGCTGCCGGTTGTTCGCCGTGCGCGTCTGCCAGACCTACACGCGCATCGCGCAGACCGGCCTCGCGACCCCGGCCGACCGGGCGCTGCTGCGCGCCTCGAGCCCCGGCCCGATCGCGGACCGGATCACCGCGCCGACCCTGCTCATCCAAGGTGAGGACGACACGCTGTTCCCCCTGTCGGAGTCGCTTGCGACCGCAAAAGCCCTGAAGGCTAAGGGAACTGAGGTTCACCTGGTCTGGATGAGAGGCGGCCACGACGTGCCGTTCGGGGCGACCGGCGAGGCCCGTATCCGGGCCATGACGGCCACCTGGTTCGACCGGTGGCTGCGTCGCAACCCCCGCGTCAACACCGGCCCGGTGTTCGGCTGGGACCGCAGTGGCGGCGACGCAGGTACGTCGGCCTCGCTGCCTCCGATCCGCCCGGTCGGCACTGTCCCCGTCGAGGGTGCCCCCTCCGTCACGGTCACCAACCCGGCCGGCGGTCGACCCTCCTCCATCAGCAGCGTCCCCGGAGCCGGCTCCCTCGGGGGGCTCGCCTCGGGCCTGGGCTTCGACATCCCCGGCCAGGAGGCGCGCTGGCAGACCGCACCGCTGGCCCAGACCCGGGAGCTGCTTGGCGCCGGCAGGCTCACGGTGCACGTGGCCTCCACCACCGGCCAGGCCGTGCTGTTCGCGAAGGTCTTCGACGTCGCCCCTGACGGCAGCGCGCGCCTGCCCAATGGGCAGGTCGCCCCCATCCGCCTCACTGACGTCGGCGGCTCTGGCCGGGACGTGACCCTCGACTTGCCCACCCTGTCTCACGTTTTCCCTGCGGGCAACCGGATCCGGGTCTCGGTCGCGTCGACCGACCTGGCGTATGCCGGACCGCTGGCCCCCGCGTCGTACGACGTGTCGTTGGTGACCACCTCGGCGCTGACCCTGCCACTGGTGGCCCTGTCGGGAGCCAAGGGCTACGGCAACCTGGCGTTGGTGAGCGGCCTGCTGCTCGCGGTGCTGCTCGTCGTAGCCGCTTTCGTCCTGCTGCGCCGCCGGCGCCGACCACCGGACCTCGGCGACGACGACGTACCCCCTGTCGTGATCCGCGGGCTCGCCAAGAGTTACGCGGACGGTTTCCGGGCCGTCGACGGGGTCGACCTGGTCGTGGAGCGCGGCCAGGTCCTGGGGCTGCTAGGTCCCAACGGTGCGGGCAAGACGACGACGCTACGGATGCTCGCCGGCCTGATCAGGCCGTCCGAGGGCTCCGTGCAGCTGTTCGGACGCGAGGTCGTGTCGGGCGCGCCGGTCCTTTCGCGGGTCGGGTTTTTCATCGAAGGCCCCGGGCTGCTCCCGCACCTGTCGGGCATGGAGAACCTGCGGTTGTACTGGACGTCGACCGCCTCATCGATGGAGGGCTCCTACGTCGAGGAGGCGCTTGAGATCGCCGGCCTCGGCAACGCCGTCGACCGACCCGTCCGGACCTACAGCCAGGGCATGCGGCAGCGGCTGGCCATCGCCCAGGCGATGCTCGGCCGGCCCGATCTGCTCGTCCTGGACGAGCCCACCAACGGTTTGGACCCGCCGCAGATCAAGGAGGTGCGCGAGGTGCTGCAGGCCATCGCCGCTGCCGGCCGGACCGTGCTCGTCAGCAGCCACCTGCTGTCGGAGGTCGAGCAGACCTGCTCTCATGTCGTCGTGATGAGCCGGGGCAAGATCGTGGCCCAAGGTTCGGTCGACGACCTGCTCGCCGACAGCGGCACGGTCCACGTCGAGGTGCCGGACAAGGAGCGAGACCGGGCCATCGAGGTGGCCACGAACCTGCCGGGGGTGTTGTCGGTGCACGTCGACGGGCACGCAGTCGTGGTCGAGCTCGGGGACGTGTCCCGCGCCGACATCGTCGCCGCTCTGGTGCGAGCCGACGTCGACGTGCTCGGGGTGGCCTCGCGGCGCCGACTTGAAGACGTGTTCCTTGAGCTCACCGGGACCGGCCGGTGATCAAGGTCGAGGTGTTGCGCCAAGCGAAGCGTCGCCGGACCATCTACGCGTTCCTGGCCCTGCTCGCGATCCCGTTGATCGTCATGACCGCCCTGCTGGTCAACGGCGGGGCGAACCGCCCGGGGGGCGGGCGTCCCGAGCTGGTCGACGTGGCCTCGGCCAGCGGCCTGAACTTCGCACTGTTCATGCTGCTGGCGACCTCACAGTTCCTGCTCGTGGTGGTGGTGTCACTGTTCGCCGGGGACGCCGTGGCGAGCGAGGGTCAGTGGGGGTCGCTGCGCTACCTGCTGACCAGGCCGATCCCGCGCGCCCGCCTGCTGCGGACCAAGCTCGTGGTTGCGTCCCTGTACGCCGCCGTCGCCGTGGTCCTGGTTCCCCTGGCCTCCCTGGCGATGGGTGCCGTCGCCTTCGGCTGGTCAGCGGTGCAGACGCCCCTGGCCGGCGCCCTTGGCATCAACACGGGCCTGTCACGGCTGGCGCTCGGCACCGGCTTCGTCGTCGTCACGATGGCCGTTGTCGTCGCGCTGGCGTTCCTGTTCTCCACGATGACCGACGCCCCGTTGACGGCCGTTGGGGGAGCGGTCGTCTTGGTCGTCGTGTCGGAGATCCTGGACCAGGTCTCGGCTCTCGGCACGATCCGCAACGGCC
The DNA here is from genome assembly GCA_043740815.1 of Frankiales bacterium. Lineage (GTDB taxonomy): Bacteria > Actinomycetota > Actinomycetes > Mycobacteriales > SCTD01 > RYN-111. Next base: position 35,269 of record JAYUBO010000021.1, read on the forward strand.
TCCCGACGCACTACTGGCTGTCGTGGCTGGATCTGCTCGTCGACCCGGTCGACGCTTCCCACATGACGACCGGACTGCTCGCCATGGTTCCGTGGGTCGTCGTACCCCTTGCTCTGGCGTTCTGGAACTTCAGCCGTAAGGACGTCCTGAGCTGACGCCCCCAAGCCGCCGTTCCAGCGGGCTCTCAGGTCGAGGTCCTAGGGTGCGCAGGTGCCCGTGCCTCTCCCCGGACCTGACACCCGCTGGCGCTGCCGCCAGTGCGGCAACCTGACGCGCTTTGACGTGACACGAACGACCCACGCGCGGGAGTACGTGCACGTCGACCTCGCCGGCGAGCAGGCGGTCGAGGAGCGAGAGGTCACCGAGGACGTGGTCGAGCAGGTGTCGTGCCGATGGTGCTCGGCCGTCGACGCTGTCGAGGTCATCGCAAGACCTTCCACGTCGTCGGTCACTTCCCAGGCTGCGCCCTAGCACCCATGGACGTGCTGCCCGGCCCGGTGCGCAGGCGCGTTCTCGCCCTGGCCAGTGAGCGGCTCGGTGCCCTCACCCCCGAGCTCGTTCCGGCGTCCCTCAAGGCTGTCGCCCGCTTCACGCCTGCCAAGCGTGCGCGCCTCGGCGCGGCAGCGCTCGCGGCCGCGCTCGAGAGCGACCCGGTGTTCCGGCAGGGGGTCGCTGATCTCGCCAAGGTGGCCCGGCCCGAGCTGGTCGCGGCCCTGCTGGCAGGCACGCCGCTGCCGACCGCTGCTGTCGAGGAGGCCGCTGCCGTCGCCTACGTTGTCCGGGCGCCCGGCTGGCAGAGCCTGGTCGAGGCCGCAGGGGTGGAGCTTCGCGCCCGGTCCCAGGCGGTCGCCGGCAGCGCAAAGGTCGATGCCGTCGAACGGCTCACCGAGCAGCTCGCCGCCGTCCGGGAGACGGGCCGCAGCGAGCTCGCCGCCGCCCGGGCGCAGGCCGAGGCGGCCGCACTGGAGCTCACTGCCGTACGACGCAAGGTCCGGGAGATGGGGGACCGGTCCGGTCGCGCCGAGCAGGCGCAGCGGGCGGCGGAGGTGGCCCTCCAGGCGGCCCGGGGTGAGCTGCAGGCGCTGCAGGCCTCCCGGGACGAGGAGCTGCGCGGCCTGCGGGACCGGGTGGCCGACGCCGAACGGCAGGTGGCCCAGGCCAGGTCAGCCGCGCGGGAGGGCCGGCAGGACGACCAACTGCGACTACGGCTGTTGCTCGACGCCCTCGTCGGGGCGGCCCAGGGCCTGCGCCGCGAGCTGGCCCTCCCGCCGGCCGTGGGACGCCCGGCCGATGCCCTCGCGGGCGACTACGCCGCCAGGGTGGAAGCGCCGTCGCTGCAGGGGCGCGCGGCAGACGACCCGGCACTGCTGGAGGCGCTGCTCGGTGTCCCCGCGACGCATCTGGTCATCGACGGCTACAACGTCACCAAGACCGGGTACGGCGCGCTTGCCCTCGAGGCCCAGCGCGGCCGGCTGCTGAGCGGCCTGGGTGGGCTCTCGGCGCGCACCGGCGCCGAGGTGACCGTCGTCTTCGACGGCTCGGACACAGCCGTGCCGGTAGCACTGCCGGCGCCGCGCGGGGTGCGGATGCTGTTCAGCCGGACCGGCGAGACTGCCGACGAGGTGATCCGGCGGCTGGTGAGACACGAGCCGGAAGGGCGACCTGTCGTGGTGGTGTCCAGCGACAACGAGGTCGTCGACGGGGTGGTCCGGGCGGGCGCACGGGCGGTGCCCGCTAGCGGCCTGGTCCGGCTGCTGGACCGCTGACGGTCGCCCTCGAGAGGTTCTGTCGGTGGGTCTGCCTAGGTTCGGGACACGGCCGAGGGTGCCGTCGGAGAATTGGAGAGACCAGTGCTCATCGACTGCGACGCGTGCGCCGTGCGCGACCTGCAGTGCGGCGACTGCGTGATGACCGTCCTGCTCGGCCCGACTGCGTGGGCCAACCCGGACCGTCCTGGGGTCTACGACGTCGACCCGCAGGAGGCTCTGGCCCTCGAGGCGTTGGCCGACAGCGGCCTGGTTCCGCACCTGCGACTGGTCCCACTGGGCCGTCCCGACGACCCTGGCCGTGCCAGCAGCGCTGCCTCGTGAGGCCTTCGCAGGCCGTGGACGGGCGCGTCGAGGTCCACGTGCTTGTGCGTGCGGGAGAGGGCCGAGAGACTGAAGTTCCAGGCCCGCGAGTGCGGGGCGTCGCAACACATGGACGGGGCAACCGGTGCGCGAGCTGCACGTCGTCGCGGTCAGTGAGGACGGACGCCACGTCGTGCTCGCCGGCACCCGGGGAGCCAGCCGTGGCGGCTTTCGGGTAGCCCTGGACGACCGGCTCGCAGCGGCGCTGCGCGGAGACCTGCCCCGTCCCGGCGAGGTCGGGCCACACGTCAGCGAACTCACCCCCAAGCAGATCCAGACGCGCTTGCGGACGGGTGAGTCCGCTGAGTCGATCGCCGCGTCGGCGGGAGTCCCGGTGGCCCGGGTCGAGCGGTTCTCCGGCCCCGTCGAGGGCGAGATGGCCCGGATGATCGACGCTGCCCGCGCCGCGTTCCTCGTCCGCGGCCGCCTCGGCCGCTCGGCCGCCCCCCTCGGCCAGACCGTCGACGCCGCGATCGCGGCGGCACCCTCGCTGCGTCCTGACAGCGCCGAGTGGTCGACGCTGCGCGAGGAGAGCGGCAGCTGGCTCGTCACCGTGACCTGGTATGCGTGGGGGCGCAGCCGCCGGGCCACCTGGCGCTACGTCCCGTCCTTGAAGACCGTCACCGCGCTGGACCCGGTCTCTGCCACGATGGGCTACTCCGGTAGCGAGGCCGCGGTAGCTCCCCGCCGGCCAGCCGCGACCGGCGTGGCCGTGATGCCCGCCACCAGCACGCCGGCCAGGAGGGCGCCGGCCCGCAAGAAGGTGCCGGCGAAGAGCGCAGCGCCAGCGAAGGCAGCCGCAGGAAGGCCTGCCGCAAGAAAGGCAGCGCCAAGAAAGGCAGTGGCGAAGCCGGCGACCAGGCGCGACGCCGCGAAAGCCGCGCCTGCGACGGTGTCTGCGGCGAAAGCGGCCCCGAAGAAGACGTCGGTGCCGAGGGCAGCGTCGGACAAGGCGCCCCGCAAGGCTGGCTCGAAGCGCGGCTCGACGGGGGCGACATCGATGACGGCCCGAGTGGCAGCCGGCGTCGCCGCGAAGCCGGGCACGCGTGCACGAGGACCACGGACGCTGACCGTCGTGCCGGATCCAGAGCCGCACACGCAGAGGCCGACGGCGCGCGAGCGTCAGGGCCCGGCGGTGGGCAAGCGGAACGGTCCTGCCGGGCGAGCGGGCGCGAAGACCCGCGCCTCGGTACCCGGCTGGGCCGACGTCCTGCTGGGGACCACCCCCACCGCCCCCACCGTGGACAACCACTGAGGCGTGCGACGGCCGCGCGCCCACGGTCGGCCCGGTACAACGGGTAACGCCGCCGAGCCGGCTGGCTCCCGCGCCGTAGGCTACAAGCGTGCCGCCCACCGCCTCCCGCCGCCGTGTGGAGCGGGTCCTGACTCTCGTGCTGTCGGCCCAGCTGCTCGTCGCCGGCGCAGCCGCCGTGGAGCTGCAGCCCGGGCACACCGCGAAAGCGGCCAGCCGGCCTTTGGCTGCGCAGGTCGTCAACGGCCGCGCCGACGTACAGGCCCGCACCGCTGCCGTTCGGGCGCTGCTGAACGCCAGGGCCACCGCGGTGCTGCGCAAGGACCGGCTGGGCTTCCTCGCGACGGTCGACCCGCTGTCGGCTGCCTTTCGCGGGCGTCAGGCACAGCTGGTCGACGCCCTCCACGACGTACCTCTGGCGAGTTGGTCCTACGAGCTCGACGTCACCCGCGACCGGACGCACACGGCCGCTCTCGACGCGCACTGGGGCACCTGGTGGGCGCCGGACGTGACCTTGCGGTATGCCCTGCAGAGCTTCGACCAGCAGCCAGCTGTGCAGCCGCAGGCGCTGACCTTCGTGCGGCGCGGCACCCATTGGTACGTCGGGTCCGACGACGACTTCGCCACCTCGGGCCACGCCACGACCCGGGACCTGTGGGACGGGGGAGCTGTCGTCGTCGTGCGGGGGGCCGCGTGCCTGGTGCTGAGTCACCCGGGCCACGCGCCGCTGGCCCGGTCGCTGGTCGACGACTGCGATGCGGCGGTCCCGCGGGTCAGCTCGGTGTGGGGGAGGGGCTGGAGCCGGCGGGTCGTGCTGCTCGTCCCGGACACGACCGCAGAGCTGGCCCGTATCGTGCCCGACTCCGGTGAGCTGGGCCAGATCGCGGCGGTCGCGACGGCCGAGCTGCTGGACCCGGCGACGGGCTACCACCCGGTAGGGAACCGCATCCTCGTCAACCCCTCGAACTTCCGGGAGCTCGGGTCTGTTGGGCGCCGAGTCGTGCTCACCCACGAGGTCACCCACGTCGCGAGCCGTGCCGCGTCGGGGGTGCAGGTGCCGACCTGGCTGGTCGAAGGCCTTGCCGACTACGTCGGTTACCAGGGCGTACCCGTTCCGCTGTCAGTGTCGGCGGAGGAGCTGCGTGCTGACGTCCGGGCCGGCCGGGTTCCGCGGGCGCTGCCCGTCGACGCGGCGTTCGCCGGCTCGCGCAAGGACCTCGCGCAGACCTACGAACAGAGCTGGCTCGCGGTGGTCCTGATCGCCCGCACCTACGGGCAGCCGGCGCTGCTGCGGCTGTACCGCGACACCGGCGCTGACCCGACCGACGGCTCCCTGGGACGGGCCATGGTCCGGGACCTGCACACGTCGCTGCTCGCGTTCACGATGGACTGGCGGGCTGACCTGCGCCGCCGACTGTCGTGAGAGCGCAGCTGATCGCCCTCGTCGGGACGCTGGTGGCCATGGCGGTCACCGTGGTGCTGACGGTGCCCTCCACGGTGCTGCCCGGCGCCCACCCGCACGTGGACGTCTCCCGCGACTTCAGCGCCGCCGAGGTGGCCAGGGAGGTGGCGTTCCACGAGGCGGTCCGCCGACCGGCGTACCTGGCGTTGGCGGTGGGGCTGGTCATGGCGGCGCTGCTCGGACTGACCCGGCTCGGCTCCCGGCTGGTCGCAGGTATCCCGGGTCACTGGACCGTGCAGGCGATCGGTGGGCTCGCCATGCTGCTCGTGCTCGGGCAGCTCGCGACGCTGCCGTTCGACGTGCAGTCCGAGCGGGTCCTTCGTCGCTACGGCTTGTCGACGCAGGACTGGAACGGTTGGACCAACGACCTGCTGCGGGGGCTGCTCGTCAAGCTCGTCACGACCGCGCTGGTCGTTCTGGTGGTGCTGGCCCTGGCCCGGCGGCTGCCGACCAGCTGGTGGGCCTGGGCCGCAGGGGCCTCGGCTGTGCTGGTGGTGCTGGGGTCGTTCGCCTACCCGGTCGTCGTGGAGCCGGCGTTCAACCACTTCACGTCGCTGCCGGCGGGGAC
>JAYUBO010000022.1:0-7202 GCA_043740815.1 Frankiales bacterium
ATGGTGATCTGAGGGGGAGGGGCAGGCCCCGAGGGCCGAGCGGCCTCACAGGGCGCCGAACCCGCTGTCAGACCCCGATCCGAATCCCGCCACAAAGCCCCCCACGGGGCCCAGCGACCGCCAAGGGCTAGCACCTGCCTTGGCCGGAGCCCCTCAACCGTTACCGACGCGGGGTCCTAGGGTGAGCGACCTGACTCACGCTGCTCGTGGGGGCCGTACGAAGCCGCAACACCGTGCCGGGCGCACGCCGATAACGCTGTCGAACACGTGCCCGCCATATCTGGTCGGGCTGCACCGCCGAGCCGACTCGGCTCAGGGGCATGACGGCAGGCCGCAGGCGGCGACGGAGTCCGCCGCCTGGACCGCGTCAGTCCTCGATCGACTGGTAGACCACCGCCCGGAAGTCGGCCTCGGGCAGGTCAAAACCAACCATGTGCTGCGTCATGAGGACTCCGACGACTTCCTCGACCGGGTCGACCCAGAAGTAGGTCTTCGCCGCACCGGACCAGCCGAACTCGCCGGGCGAGCCGGCCAGCGCGCTCTGGCCGATGTCCATCGCTACCCGGGAACCCAAGCCGAACCCGTAGCCCGGCGTCGGCACGCCGGCGAGGGCCCACGGCAGCAGCGCCGGTGCGAGGTGGTTGGTGTGCATCAGCTCGAGCGTCTTGCGGCCCAGGATGCGGGTGCCGTCCTCCGCCCTGCCAGTGAGCAGCATGTTCGCGAAGCCCAGGTAGTCGCAGGCTGTGCCGAACAGGCCGTGGCCACCGCGCTGGAAGACGTCCGGTGTGTCGCTCGGGTAGGTCGACTCCACCTCCCTGCGAGCGAGGTCGCCTGTGGCGAATGCGGCCGCTAGCTTGCTGAAGGTCATGTCCTTACCGACGATGTCCGGCAGGCCGTACATGGCTGCGAGGCGGCCGCGTGCCGACTCGGGCACGCCGAAGGCCGTGTCGGTCATGCCGAGCGGCCCGAACAGGCGCTCCTTGAGGAACTCCCCGAGCTTCCGGCCCGAGATCACCTCGATCAGGCGTGCCGCGACGTCGATGCCCACGCTGTAGTGCCACTGCGTCCCCGGCACGAAGGCGAGCGGGATCGTTGCTAGCTCGTCGACGAACTGCTCGAGCGTGCGCGTCGGGTCGTTCCCGATCCGCTTCTCGCGGTACTGCTCGGCGACGGGGAAGTCCTCCAGGAAGTCGTACGTGAGCCCGCTGGTGTGGCTCATCAGGTCGCGGACCTGCATCGGGCGCAACAGCGACTGGTCTGTGAGCGTCCCGCCCGGCCCTGCGATCTTCGTCGCCCCGAACGCCGGAATCCACTTGGCGACCGGGTCGACAAGCTGGAACCTGCCTTCCTCGAACAGCGTCATCAGTGCGGTGCAGATGATGGGCTTGGTCATGGAGTACAGGCGGTAGATGGTGTCGTCGGCCAACGGCACCTCGCCCTCGCGGTCCTGCCAGCCGATCCGCCCGGCGTGGACGAGCTGGCCGTGGCGGGACACAAGGGTCGTGAACCCGGGGTAGCCCCGCCCGTCGACGTACTTCTGCAGCGCCGGCCCGATCCGCTCCAGGCGGCTGGCGCTCATCCCGACCGACTCCGGGGACGTGAGCTGAGATTCGACCTGGGTCATCGACGAGCTCCTCTGATCGCGACAGGCGTCGACCGTACCCCCGTGCCACCTCCGTATCCCGCGGTCGCTGCGTCCTGCACCGGATCGGGCGGCCTCTGATGGTGCACGCAGCCCGTTCTCGCCGACCGCGAGACAGCCTGAGCACGTGCGGCACCGCGCCTCCGACCGGCGGCACCGCGACGCGCTCCGTGGCGGATGCGGCTGTCTACTGGTGCTGATGTGGCCGGGCTGGATGTCGGGTGGTCGGGATCAGACTCCCGGTGCCGGCCTTGATCTTGACATTGAGATGCGGTCTCATCTGGCGACCGTCTGGGCGCCGGGCCAGTTTTGCCGCCACCGGAGCGTCGTGAGCAAGTCGCCGGCTCGGGCGACGGTCCCTGGCATCGCGAGCCGTTGCGCGCCCCAATCTTCGGGGCGGTGATGCAGGACGCGGGTCGGGCGGTTCCGGGTGGTGCGGCCCAGGGTCTTGATGGGTGTGCGGTCAACCGCGGGCTGCCGTTCCTGTGCGTTGTTCGACGCAGACCGCGGAGGCGTGCCTGCGCACGTGCAGGATCGGGTCGGCTGAGGGTTCGATCCCAGGAGTCAGCCGCATGGGGTCCATGACCAGAACGTCACCGCCGGTCTCCCGATCAACGAGTCCGTGCGGGCGGCCAACGGGTCGCAGCCCGCAATCCTTGTTGAGGCAACCGGTGGGAGGTACCGGCGTCGAAATTGTGTTGGCCGTTGGGGCTTCTGGGAGCAGTATGGCGTGCATCACCCGCGCGACCCGGCGGGTCGTGACCGTGAGGTGAGTGTGGTGGCGATACGGGATCCTGAAGGTCAACGTCTAGCTGGCAGGCAAGCGCCCAATCATGCAGAAGAGGGCGTCCGCTGCGTAGCAGGTGAGGACAGCCGTTACACGGTCGAGTCCGAAATCATGATGCTTGGTGGCTTCGCCTCGGGTGCTCGGCGAGCCCGGGGCGTTCGCGGTGTAGGCGCGCGCGCGGTAGTCCTGCTACTGCTCGCCGGTCCCGTTGTCCTCCTGGGCGCGGAGGGAGTCCGCCTACTGCGAACCATGCTGTAGCGGGGGAGGGGCCCGACAACGAGGACGCTGTCATCTTGCCGCCACCAAGATAAGGCCCGCTGTGGTGAAGCATGGCGGAGATGGACGTATTCGAGGAAAACGCTGCCGACCCCGTCCCCGTACTCGCAACCCACTTCGGTGGGCCACATCACCAATTCACTCTGTGACCGTCGATCCGAACCGGCTCATCTAGGACAGGTGGGCGAACAAGTCGAGCTGGCAGTCAGTGGTCGATCGCCTCGAAAGAGCAGACCCCCCGATAGCGCCATCCGCATGCGGGAGGGTGCGCCGCCCGTGCCGGATGCGCGACATGGATGACACCGTGCGGGGCACCTTCGAGAACACGATGCGGCCCGGGCCAGCGGAGCTCGACGGAGCGATCAGCCGCTTCGAGCTCTCCAAGACCTTTCACGGTGACCTTCAGGGCACCGGTTTGGGCGTCACGCTGTCGGGCTGGATCCGCAGACCGGCTACGTCGCGATCGAGACAGTGCAAGGCAAGGCAGCCTCGGACATCAGCGAGGCAACTTCGCGTTGCAGCAGTTCGGGACGCTGCGCGATGGATCGCAAACGTTGCACCACGAGGTCGTGCCGGGCTCTGGCACCGATGGGCTGAACGCAGCCATGGGCACTCCGCACCTCGACCTGGGCGTCGAGCTGGCGGGCCTCGTCCTGCCCGACGGTGCTGATTTGGGCGTAGCCGATCTAGTGGTGCGACATCGCCGTTCACCTTCATGGGTTCGTGGTGAACTTCGTGCATGTCGATCCCGAACAGCCGCCGACCCGACCGGGTGGCAGCGGCGAGGCTTTTCCTGGTGTCGGCCAGGGCGCGGCAGGATGCTGACCTGCCGCGCTACGGCGAGGTCGCGCAAGTCGTTGGCGGCATCGCCCAAGGCGTCGCCGCAGTGCGAACTCCGTGGCGCGGGACTGCGTCAAGGCCGGTGAGCCACACCTGTCCGCTCTGGTGGTTCTGGCGGGCTCACGACTGCCGGGCCGGCTCAACGGCGCAGTAGTGGACCCCAATGACCGTAGGGTGCTGGTCGCCTGGCAAGTGGAGCTCGAGGGTGTCCGCGCCTACGACTGGTCGTAGCGATCTGGCGAGTCTCAGAAGCCGTTCACACAGGTTCTGAGCAAGGCGAGGAAGTGGCCACGAGTTGTCGACACTTCAGGGTCGCCCCACGTGCCACCAGCTGCTCACGTTTAGGGCGTGTCTCCTTACGGCGTGCGGAGCCAGCGGACGATGCTGCGCGGGATGGCGTCGCCGCGGAAGGTGACGGCGAGCTTGTCGTAGCGGGTGGCCAGGCCGCGCCATTGCTTGAGCTGTTCGTAGGACCGTTCGATGACGTTGCGGTCCTTGTACTTCTCGGTGTCGAAGCTGACGGGTCGTCCGCCGGCTGGTCCGCGGCGTAGCCGGTGGCCTTGGGGGTCGGCGCGTTCGGGGATCACGGCGGTGATGCCGTGTTCCCGTAGCAGCGCTCGGTGGGCTCGGCTGGAAGAGGTCTTGTCGGTCAGCAGCGGATCCGGTCGGGTCCGGGGCCGGCCCGGACCGCACGAGGCGACCCGCAGGTATCCCAGCAGCAGTGGCAGCATGGGGCTGTCACCGCCTTGGCCTGGTCCGGCTTGGACGACCAACGGCCGGCCGTTGCCATCGACCAGGGTGTGGAGGGTTGTCGCCGCGCCCCCGCGGGAACGGCCGATCGCATGATTAACAGGCTCAACGGCTTGTCTGTTGTAGTTCGCCCGGTCCCCCTGTGTGACTGGGGAGGTCCACAATGACCTCCCGGGTCATGGTCGAGCCGTGCTGATGCACCCGAGCGACCGTCGAGTCGATCGAGACCTGCCAGTCCAGCTGACCGGCCCCGCCAGCCTTGACCAGCAACGCCGCCAAGATCTGGTCCCGGGTGCCGTCGTTACTGAACCGGGCGTGCCGGATCCACCCCGTCTGACACCGACCGAACCCCTCGGGCAGGTCCCGCCACGGGCAACCCGTCCGCAACCGGAACACGATGCCCTCCACCACCTGCCGGTGATCGGTGAAAAGGCCGACAAGCGGTGCCTTCCGAGCTCGGCAGTAACGGCTCGATCAACGCCCACTGCATATCGGTCAGGACCCGGTCTCGTGACATGCCCCGACCATTTCCTACCAACCACGTTCCGATAGGGAGACACGCCCTAGCCAGGCACTTGCCTCAAGCTGCCCGGTCAGCGATCAGCTACCGGACGGTGCTGGCGGGGGTGTCGAGCAGGTTGAGTTCCTTTTTGTCGGTGATGCCGGCGGCGTGCCGCCCGGGTTCGGGAAGCGTTCGGCGAGCCTGTATCGGCCGAGTGGCGCGGCCATGGACTGGAGAAGCCGTTTACCGAAGGGGTCGGTCGAAGCCCCCGGGCACCGGTGCCAGATCCTTGAAGGCGTGCTAGAGACAAGTGACGCGGTCGCCTTGACGCGCCGCGTCAGGCCACCCGCTCGTGTTCCCTCGTAGGAGGACCTCGTATGCGCACTTCACTTGCCGCAAGCCTGATCGCCCTGTCCGTGAGCGCCGTCCTGACGTCGTCGAGCGAGACGGCGACCGCCACCGACTCCCACCCGGCCGCCCGCGACGCAGCCAGACCGCCGTCGGCGCAGACCACCTCGCAGAAGGCGAACGTCGACGGCTTCCAGCTGGTCGGTCACGATCCCCTCGCCAACCGCGGGATGAACGCCGCCCTGGCGATCTACCAGCACTACGTCTACGTCGGCAGCCGGACCGATGCCTCGGCCGGGCACGTGCGCCCGGGTGTGCAGATCGTCGACGCCAGACACCCTGAGCACCTGCGCACCGTCGGGGAGATCAACGGCCCGTTCGAGGCGCAGCCCTACCTCACCAGCCGTGAGCTCCGGGTGATTCCGGACCAGAAGCTCTTGGTGGTCCTTAACTTCAAGTGCAGCGCGGTCATCCACGGCTGCGCCAAGCCGCCGGCGAGGGTGCAGGTCGCCAGCAACTTCACCTTTTACGACATCAGCGAGCCCGCGCACCCGCGCTACGTGTCGACCTACACCCCGCAGGAGAAGCCGCACGAGTTCTTCCTGTGGCGTGACCCGGCTCGCCCCGGCCGCACGCTGATGTATTACACGACCCCCACAACGGCGATCTCGCCTACCGAGAACGACGCGACGCCAGCCAACCTGGTCGTCACCGACGTGTCAGGCGCCAGCACCGGCACGTTCACCGAGCTTGCCCGCTTCAACCCCAACGACCGCATCTCCCAGAACCTGCGCAGTCCCGACGAGACGGACGCGCTGCACTCGGTGTCGGTCCGCTACGACGGCCAGCGGGCCTACCTGGCCTACCTCGGTAGCGGCATGCTGGTGCTCGACACATCACAGCTCGCTGCCGCGACGCCGCACCCGCAGCTGACCCTGGTCACCGACCCGGCCAAGCGGCCCTCCTGGGGCAACCCCGGGGACCACTCGGAGGTCAAGCTGCCGGGGCGGCCGTACACGCTGTCCACGACGGAGGTCTACGGCACCTTCACCGACCCTGAGGACCACTGCCCCTGGGGTTGGGTCCGCCTGATAGACATCAGTGACGAGACGGCACCGAAGGTGGTTGGGGAGTACAAAACAACCCATAACGACCCATCGACGTGCGCCGGCTACAGCGCCGAGACGTTGGCACGCTCGTCGTACGCCTCGCACAACCCGACAGTCGTGGGCGGCAAGCTGGCTCTGGTCACCTGGCACTCCGATGGGCTGCAGGCCCTGGACCTCAGCGACCCCACCCATCCGGGCAGCGCGGGCAGTTTCCTGCCGCAGCCGCTGACCAGCGTCGCTACCGAGGACCCGGCCCTGGGCGGCGGCAGCAGCCACGTCCAGGCATGGAGCTACCCCGTGATCTCGGATGGCCTCATCTACATGGTGGATATTCGCAACGGCCTCTACGTCCTGCGCTATCACGGGCGACACGGCAACCCGCTGCGCGACATCGGTTCCCTGGAGGGCAACGACAACTTCGGAGACGCCGCCCGCTTCGGCTCCTAAGGCTAAGGACGAGCCGCTACCGCGGTCGGCCGGGGTCTACGGCCGGCCGCAGTAGCCGAGCAGCAGAGAGGCGCCGACGGGTATTGAGCTGAGTGGTAGATCCCCGCGCTGGCGTCAACTGGAACCGCGGACAAGTTGCGGCGGAGCCGAGCTCCCCTTTGGGCTTGTGGCCTGGTGGGTTGTGAATCGCTTCAGTTCGTCTGTTGACGTCGGCTAACGGCGAGGGGTTCATGAGCCAGACCGTGGGGATTGGGAAAGCGGCGCTGATCACAGCAGCAGACCGCGGCTGGCGGCGTGGCGCCAGGACTGTGTCCAGGTCAGGTGGTCTTCAGGTTGCGCAGATGGGCACTGACGTGAGCACGCAAGGCGGTGTCCAGCCCGGGCTGGGCGTGCCCGCCGGCAGCGGCGAGCAGCGTGCTGGCTGCGATGGCCGCGGTCTGGACGCTGCCCCAGGAGGCAACGGCATAGGTGTCTTCGACGCCGGGTGGCAGACAGGGCGCC
>JAYUBO010000023.1:0-1817 GCA_043740815.1 Frankiales bacterium
CTGCGGGAGACCGAGAAGGCAACGACCGCCCGGTAGCAAGCCGCCCGAGCAGAGGCCCCCGTCTCGCCGACGGGGGCCTTCCGGTGCTCCGCCCGATTCTGCGAGAAGTCCTGTGACCACTGCCCTGCTTCGGGCTACGAGTCCACGTTCGGCGGCACCCGGTTGACGCCCGCCTCGGGCGGGCGGGGCCGGTCCTGTCAGTGCAGCCGCACCGCGACCAGGGCAACGTCGTCCTCGGATCCTTCCGGCACGAGCCGCTTGAGCAAGCCGTCGCAGAGTCCGTCGAGGTCCTCGTCAGCGAGGTCCACGAGGGTGCGTCGCAGGCGTTCGAGACCCGTGGTCAGGCTCTGCCCGCGTCGCTCGACCAAGCCATCTGTGTAGAGCAGCACGGTTGCCCCGCGGTCGACCGTGAGGGCCGCCTCAGCGCGGTCGGTGTCGGGGTCGATCCCGAGGAGCAGGTCAGCCTCGACGCCGCCGAGGACGACAACCGACCGGTCGGGGTTGAGAACCATCGGTGGTGGGTGCCCGGCGTTGGACCAGCGGACCCGGGTGACTCCCCGCTGCCGCTCATCGTCGTTTTGCTCGAGGCGGGCAACGACGGCCGTTGCAGTCGTGTCGACCTGCAGCCCCTGCATGGCTGCGTCGACACCGGACAGCACCGCAGCCGGTCCTTCGCCGCTGTACCAGGCGATCCCGCGCAACAGGCTCCTCATCTGCCCCATGGCCGCCGCGGCGACGACGTCGTGCCCCATCACGTCGCCGATGACGATGACGGTCGCGCCGTCGGGCTGCAGGAACGCGTCGAACCAGTCGCCGCCGACGGAGGCTTCCTGCGCCGCGGGCAGATAACGCACGACGATCTGGAGGTGGTCCGGCTCCGGGGGCGCGGTCAGCAGACTTCGCTGCAGGCCCTCCGCGATCCGTCGTTGCTGGTCGTAGAGCCGCGCGTTGTCGAGGGCCAGGCCGGCTCGCAGGCCGACCTGCCGTGCCGTCGCGATCTCCTCCGCCGACGCGACCGGGCGGTCGGCGCCACGGCACAGGGTGAGGATGGCCGTCAGGTTGCCACGCGCCGTCAGCGGAATGGCGACCACGGACTCGGGCGCAAGGACAGCCAGCGCCGAGCGCGCCTCGTCCGAGCCGAGAGTCGGCAGCACATTGCGAGTGACCTCTTGCGTGATGATGACGGGCTGCTTCGTCCGCCGGACCTCGTCCACGGCTCCGAGCCTGTCGCGCCCGATCAGACGAGTAGCGGCGTACGTGGCCACGACGCCCTGTAGCGCGGGGTCGCGGTGCCAGAAGCCGACGTCTCTCACCTCGGCGCCCTCGACCAGCGAGACGAGGGACCAGTCGGCCAGCACCGGGACCACGAGCTGGGCGAGCCGAGCGACGGCACCGTGCGGCTCGAGGCTCGCGGCGGCCAGCTCGGAGCTCACCAGCGCCAGGAGCTCGAGGCGAGCCGTAGCGACGTCCGCGCGCTGCCGCTCCTGGTGCCGGGCCGTGACCTCCAGGAAGAACAGGGACAGACCGTGCTCGTCGGGAACAGCACGGACGTCGTACCAGCCTGCGAGGTGGTCATACCAGGCCTCGGCCTCCTGTACCTGGCCGGTGTCAACCGCCCGACGGAACAGCGGACCGAGCTCGGTGTCGTCCAGGCCCGGGAAGACATCCCAGAGGACCTTGCCGACGATGTCCTCGGCCGCCACACCGACAACGCGTGCCCCCTCGTTGTTCAGGTAGGTCAGCCGCCACTCGCCGTCGACCCGCGCGAAGCCGGTCGCCATCTCCTCCAACAGCCGGGCAGCCTCGTCGCGGGCCGT
>JAYUBO010000024.1:0-12534 GCA_043740815.1 Frankiales bacterium
ACACCTTCAACGCTCCGACTCCGAGCAGCTCACCGTCCCGGCGCAGGCTGACGAAGCTCAGGCCCGGGTCCGCCAGCGCCTCGACATCGAGGGCGTGCACCTGCTCCGGGGGGCTGTGCAGGGCGGTGAACGCCAGGTGCGTGCCGAGCAGCGCCCGGACGTCAGGAGCCCGGGGATCGTCGACCTGCAGCCGACGCGCCCCGGGCCCACCGGCGTTGGTCAGCGCTGGATGGCCTTGGTCTCCAGGAACTCCTCGAGGCCGAACGTTCCGGCCTCGCGACCGACGCCGGACTGCTTGTAGCCGCCGAAGGGGGCGGCTGGGTTGAACGCCCCACCGTTGACCTCGACCTGACCGGCACGCAGGCGACGAGCGACGCGCATCGCCCGAATGGGGTCACCGGACCAGACCCCGCCGGCCAGCCCGTAGTCGCTGTCGTTGGCGATCCGGACCGCGTCATCCTCGTCGGTGTACGGCATGATCACCAGGACCGGACCGAAGATCTCCTCGCGGGCGATGGTCATCTCGGGGGTGACGCCGGAGAAGACGGTGGGTGCGACGAAGAATCCCTTGTCCCGCAGGGGTTCCGCTCCGCCGGTGACGAGCTTGGCGCCCTCGGCGATCCCCTTGGCGATGTAGTCCCGCACCCGCTGCAGCTGCGCGCTGCTGACGAGCGGTCCGAGCATCACCGAGCCGTCGTTGGGATCCCCCACCGCAAACGTCGCGGCGGTCGCCGCGGCGATCTGCTCGGCCTTCTCGAGTTTGTCCGCGGGCACCAGCATCCGGGTCAGCGCCGA
Organism: Frankiales bacterium; assembly: GCA_043740815.1. GTDB lineage: Bacteria > Actinomycetota > Actinomycetes > Mycobacteriales > SCTD01 > RYN-111. The sequence goes on from JAYUBO010000024.1 coordinate 796, forward strand.
GCAGGTCTGCCCCGAGTTCAGGTAGCACTTGCCCACCCCGTCCGCGACGGCCTTGTCGAAGTCGGCGTCGTCGAGGATGACGTTGGCCGACTTGCCGCCGAGCTCGAGCGCGACCCGCTTGACCTGTTGTCCTGCCAGCTCGGCGATCCGCTTGCCCGCCCTCGTCGAGCCGGTGAACGACACCATGTCGATGTCGGGGTGGACGACGAGGGCCTCCCCGACCTCCTCCCCGTAGCCGGACACGAGGTTGAACACCCCCGGTGGCAAGCCGATCTGGTCGAAGACCTCCGCCAGCGCGTACGCGGACAGCGGCGCCACCTCGCTCGGCTTGACGACGACCGTGCAGCCGGCGGCAAGAGCCGCTCCCACCTTCAGCACAACCTGGTGCAACGGGTAGTTCCAGGGCGTGATGCAGGCAATGACTCCCACCGGCTCCCGGACGATGAGAGAGTTGCCGATCTCCTGCCCGTCGAAGTCGAAGGTGCGGGCCAGCTCGGCGAAGTTGGCCAGGTTGAACAACGGCAGCCCGACCTGGATCATCTTGGCGAAGCCCAGGGGCATGCCCATGTCGTCGGCGATCAGCTGGCTGACCTCGTCGCTGCGGGCTGTCAGCGCGTCGGCGGCGGCCTGCAGGTGGTCGGCCCGCTCCTTCGGCGAGAGCGCCGACCAGGCAGGCAGAGCAGCCTTCGCCGCGGCGACGGCCGCGTCCGCGTCCTTGGCGGTGCCCTGGGCGACGTGCGCGATGACCTCTTCGGTCGCCGGGTTGAGGACCTCGATCGTCTTCGTCCCCGCGGACGGCACCCAGGCGCCGTCGACATACAGGCTGGTGCGGTCGAGGGCCATCAGCGGTCCGCGTCGGTGTAGACGATCAGGCCACGCAGGTTCTTGCCGGCCTTCATGTCCTCGTAGCCCTGGTTGATGTCCTCGAGCTTGTACGTCGTGGTGATCAGCTCGTCCAGCTTGAGCTTGCCCTCGCGGTACATCGACAGGATCCACGGGATGTCGGCACGCGGGTTGGAACCGCCGAAGATTGCTCCCTGCAGGTCCTTCTGGAGCAGCGTGAACATGAACAGGTTGAGTTTCACGTCCATGTTGGTGGCGTCACCCATGCCCGTGACGACGACTCTGCCGCCCTTGCCGATGAGGCCCATCGCGTCCTCGATGTCCTCGCCCTGGATGTCGCCGACCGTGATGATGGCCTTCTCCGCCATCCGGCCCCAGGTGAGCTCCCCGACCTCGGCGACCGCGGCAGCGGCACTTTCGAAGACGTGCGTCGCCCCGAACCGCAGGGCCTGGTCGCGCTTGAAGGGAACCGGGTCGATGGCGATGACCTTCTTGGCTCCCGCGGCTACCGCACCCTGGACGGCGTTGATGCCGACGCCCCCGATCCCGATGACGACGACCGTCTCGCCCGGCCGCACGTCGGCGACCTTCGTGGAAGATCCCCAGCCCGTGGTGACGCCGCAGCCGACGAGGGCCGCCTTGTCCAGCGGGATGTCGTCGTCGATCTTGACGGCCGACGAGGCGTGCACCGTCACGTAGGGGGAGAACGTCCCGAGCAGGCACATCGGCGACACGCCCTGGCCTCGCGCCGTGATGCGGTGGGTGCCGTCGGCGATCGCCAGGCCGCCGAGCAGGTGGGCGCCGAAGTCACACAGGTTCTGGTGGCCGCTGGAGCACGGCGGGCAGGTGCCGCAGGCCGGGATGAAGGCCAGAACGACGTGGTCGCCCTCCTTCAGGTTCGTGACGCCAGCACCCACCTTCGTGATGATCCCGGCACCCTCGTGCCCACCGATGGCCGGGAGGCCGACCGGGGTCGCCCCCGTGACCAAGTGTTCGTCGGAGTGGCACAGGCCGGAGGCAGCAAGCTGCACCTGGACCTCACCCGCGACCGGGTCCCCGAGCTCGATCTCCTCTACCGACCACGGCTCCTTGGTTCCCCACAGCAGCGCACCCTTGGTCTTCATCGTCGTCCCCTCGTAGTGATCCAGGTCTCAGGACCTGACCCTGCCTGGCAGGGAGAGGGGAGTCAACTCGGGGCTCAGGCCCGGGTGCACGTGAGCAGGAGGTACTCCCACTGCATCCGTCCAGCCGTGGTGAACCTCGCTGCCAGCGCGTCGATGTCCCGGTCGAGGGCAGCGGCCCGCTCCCGGTCCTCGCCGACGAAGCGGTACGTCGCGATCGTGGGGCCGTAGTGGGTCGTGAAGTAGTCGCGGAAGTCGCTCGGCCCGGGGAAGCGGTCGACGACGAGACGTTGCCGATGGACGTCCACGTCGCTCACCCGGTCTCCGAGCAGGGCGCGCACGTGGGCCTCGTCCCCCCACAGCGGCGGCGGCTGCGCACCGGGGGGTGGCGGCGGGCTGAACGGCTTCATGGTCGCGAACAGCTGTCCGATGAAGCCGTCCGGCGTCCAGCTCAGGAGACCGATAGTGCCGCCAGCACGACAGACCCGAACCAGCTCGTCGGCGCTGGCCTGGTGGTGCGGCGCGAACATCACGCCGACGCACGACAGGACAGTGTCGAAGGCGGCGTCCGGGAAGGGCAGCGCTTCGGCGTCGGCCAGTCGCCAGTCGATCTCGAGGTCTCCGGCCGCCGCGCGACCGGCGTCGAAGAGCTCCGGCGTGAGGTCGCTGGCGATGACGCTGGCGCCGGTGCGGGCCGCCGGGATCGCCGCGTTTCCGGAGCCCGCAGCAACATCGAGGACAAGCTGGCCGTCGCGCACCCCCGCAGCCGAGACGAGGGTCGGTCCCAGCTCGGAGATGACCTCGGAAGCGAGCGTCGGGTAGTCACCTGACGCCCACATGCTCCGGTGCTTGGCCTTGAGGGCCTTATCGGCGTCGGTGTCGCTCTGGCTGGTGCTGCTGATAGTGCTCATGACGGTTCTCCTGCTGCGTAGGCGATCTCGACCCCTGCCGAGGTACCTCACGCTAAGCAACTTCGAGGCTCACCACATGAGCGCCGACGCGCAGGTTCAGCGACCCGCGCCGGGCCGCGCGGCGGCCGACGCGTAGTCGTTCGAGCCGTCGTGCGCACCGAGGACCAGGGCCGCCGCCGCCGTCCGCTGCGCCGAGCCTGACAGGCCGAGCTTGCGGTAGACGGTCTGCAGGTGGCGCTCCACGGTGCGCACGCTGAGCACCAGCTGCTTAGCAATCTGACGGTTGTCACGGCCGGCAGCCACCAGTGCCAGCACATCTCGCTCACGCGCCGTGAGCAACGACAGGTCGCCGTCATGCTTCGGGCTCGGGATCCCACCGTCGTCGATGACCAGCTCCTCGGCCCGGTCCGGTGACAGGAAGGCCTCCACCTCGGCAAGAAAGACCGCCGTCGCGGGCTCCTGCTCCAGCAGGACGTGGTTGGACGACTCCAGGGTGACGAAGCGGGCCCCAGTGATGCTCCCGGCCACATCGCGACCCATCTCGATTGGGTTGACCTCGTCACCTCGGGCATGCAGAACCAGGGTGGCCACGTGCAGGTCGGGCAAAAGGCCGGAGACGTCGAGCCCGATGCGGGCCTGCCGGAAGGCGACGGCATTCTCGGCCGACGTCGAGCGGCGCATCAACTCGTCGACCCACGACATCTGCTCCGGGGTGGCCGCAGGCATGAGCATGTCGGTGAACACCCGTCGGAAGCGGCCCTCGGGTCGGGCCCACCCGACCTGGATCATCCGGGTGAACGCCTCCTCCATTACTTCGCTCTCGGGGGTGGCGGCAAACCCTGCATAGGTGCCGAAGAGCACGAGACGGGTGACGCGATCCGGGTGTCGGTGCGCGTAGGCGACGGCTACCGGCCCGCCCTGGGCCATCCCGAGCAAGGCGAACCGCTCGAGTCCGGAAGCCTCCACCACCGCCTCCAGGTCGGCGATCCTGGCCTCGAAGGAGAAGTCCTCGACGTCCCAGTCGGACAGCCCGTGCCCGCGCTCGTCGTACCGGATCGTGGTGGCGAAGCGACCGAGTCCCTCGACGAAGTGGCGCCAGACGGGGCTCTGCAGGTCGTACTCGAGCTGGCTGACCCAGCAGGTCGAGACGACCAGCGGCGAGCCCTGGCCGTGGCGGGCGTAGGCGATCCGCGTATCGCCCACGGACCGGCAGAAGCGGATGGTCTGCACGGGGGGGCGGTCTGCCATAGGCCGCGAGGCAGACGTCGACGTGGTCGGCTTCGAGGCCATGCGCAGACGGTAGACCACCCGCCCGCTGCGGTCAGTGCTCCGCTACGGGGGCGGGTGCCGCTCCGCTCATGCTCGGCGCACGGACGGCCACGGCCACCACGACGAAGGCGGCAACAAGGAACGCTGCGGCAGCCCGGAAGGCGTGCGTCGCCCCGACGGTGAACACGTGGTGGGCTTGCGCGACGGCGCTCGCATCGACGAGGTGGCTCGCGTGCTTGGCCGCGCTGCCGAAGATCGTGACGAGAATCGCGACGCCGAGCGTTCCGCCGAGCTGTTGCGTGACGTTGACCAGGCCCGACGCGGCTCCCGCATCCTTGGCGGGGACACCCTCTAGAGCGGCCGAGGTGAGTGGCACGAACGACAGCCCGTTGCCGACCGCGAACAGCAGCAGGCACGTCACGACCTGCGGGTAGGAGGACTGGGGTGTCAGCTGACCGGCGAGCACGAAGCCGGTGGACCCGAGGGCGATCCCACCGAGCATCAGGACCTTGCCGTTCACCTTGTGCACCAGCACCTTGCTCGTGACCTGCGAGACGGTGAACACCGTGAGGGGCAGGGGGAGGAAGGCGAAGCCGGCCTTCAAGGAGCTGTAGCCCAGCACGTCCTGCAGGAACTGCGTGAGGAAGAAGAACAGCCCGAACATCCCGGCGAACAGCAGACCGCGAGCGACGTTGGCCGTGGTGCGGCTGCGGTCCTTGAACAACCGCAACGGGGTGATCGGCTCGTCGGCGCCGAGCTCGACGAGCACGAAGGCGCCCAACAGCACGACGCCGGCGGCGAAGGAGCCGACCGTGAACAGGTCGCTCCATCCATCACTTGCAGCGCGGACGAAGCCATAGACGAGCGAGGTCATGCCGAGGGTGGACAAGATGGCGCCCGGTAGGTCAAAGGTCCCGCGCTGGCGGTCGGTCTCGGGGAGCACCCAGCGACCGACCGCGATGACCCCGATGCCGATCGGCACGTTGACGAACATGACCCAGCGCCACGAGGCCCACTGGGTGAGCACCCCGCCCATGATCAGCCCGAGTGCGCCGCCACCGACGGAGACCGACGTGAACAGGCCTAGCGCCCGCATCCGCTCGCGAGGCGTGGAGAACATGGTGGTCAACAGGGCCAACGACGAGGGCGCGGCGAGCGCGGCCCCCACGCCCTGCATGGCCCGGGCGGCGAGCAACAATCGGCTGGTGGGCGCGAAGCCACCGAGCAACGAGGCTGCGGTAAACACGGCGATCCCGGCCACGAAGGTCCGTCGACGACCCAGCAGGTCACCCGCGCGGGCGCCAAGCAGCAACAGGCCACCGAAGGTGAGGGTGTAGGCGTTGAGGACCCAGGAGAGCCCGGAGCTCGAGAAGCCGAGGGCGCGCTGCATCTGGGGCAGGGCGACGTTGACGATGGTCGCGTCGAGCACCACCATCAGCTGGCAGGTCAAGATCACGCCGAGGACGAGGCTCTGGTTGCTGATCCGGCGGCTCGAAGGCCCTCGCGGAGCCGGGGTTGTGCGTTCGGAGGCAACTGCTGTGGCAGAAGACATGTGTCGGGGGCCTTTCAGACGTATGCTCAGTCAGTAAACGGAAGCTGACTCCGTTAACTATACGGAGGGTTCCTCCGGTTACGCAAGCGGGAGGTTCGGGGTGAGCGCGGAACAACTGGCCACGCGGTCACCGCGAGCGGACGCGGTCCGCAATCGGGACCGGCTCGTGCGGGCGGCGCGCGTTTCCCTGGCGGCCCGTGGCGGTGAGGCGTCGATGGAGGAGATCGCCAAGACAGCCGGCGTGGGCGTCGGCACGCTCTACCGCCACTTCCCCCGCCGTATCGACCTGGTGGAGGCGGTCTACCGCGAGGACGTCGACGCCCTCGTCGAGCTGGCCGACACCGTCGCAGCCGATCTGGAGCCCTGGCCGTCTCTGGTCGCGTGGCTCAACGACTTTGTGCGCTACGCACAGGCAAAGCGCAACTTCCTCAACGAGCTACACGAGGCGTTCGAGAAGACCCCCGATCTCGCCCTGTCCTCCCGGGAGAAGATCTTCAGCGCCGCTGGCAAGGTCCTCGTCCGGGCCCAGAAAAACGGCAGCGCACGGCCAGACCTGTCCGCAGCCGACTTGATGCAACTCGTCAGCGGCATGTGTATGGCCGGCAACATCACCCTCGAGCAGAACGAGCGGCTTCTGCTGCTTGTCCTCGACGGGATCAAAGCCCAGCCCTGACCCTGACCGTCGGTCTACTTCTTGGACACTTTGTCGCTCACGGCACCACTGCCCTGTGACGGCGTCTGGCCCGTGGTCTTGATGTTCTTGTCAGCCTTGGGCTTCTTGGCGGCGCGGCCGCCCTTGTCCTTGCTCATGCGATGCTCCGTCAGCCGGCGGGCGCATCAGGGAAGCCGATGTCGTCCCGTCCTGAGCAGCAGGTGACGAACTCCCTGGTCACGCCCTTCACGTTCATTCTCTCACGCCCCACTGACTCAGCGACAGTGCGTTCGGCGATGCGGCATCGCTCGGGTGGCCCGCACGACTGGCAAGCGACAAGGTGGAGCGCATGCACACCCTTGATGACCCGATGAGCGACTACGCCCCTGACCTGGCCGGTCTGCCGGCCCTGGACGGACGGGTCGCCGTCGTGACGGGAGGCGCCCGTGGGGTCGGGCTCGGCTGCACGGTGGGGCTGGCCTCCCTGGGGGCCACCGTGGTCATGCTGGGGCGGGACGGGCGGCACCTGGCGCAGCAGGCCGCCCTGCTCGTCGCCCGCGGTCTCGACGTGGTCGGCCGGGTCGCCGACGTCACCCGGCCGGACGACCTTTCGGCCGCGGCGCTGGCGCTCGGACCCCTGGGGGAGCCGGACATCTTGGTGTGCAGCGCCGGTGTGATGAGCGACAAGACCGCTAAGACGGTACGCACCACCGCACCGGAATGGGAGCGGGTCATGGCCGTCAACCTCACTGGCGTCTTCGCGACCGTCCAGACCTTTGCCGCGCCGATGCTGCACCGCCGAAGCGGACGCGTGATCGTGCTGTCGGCGTGTCTGGGGCGGATGAGCGGTCCCGGCTGCGCCGGTGGGCTGGCGCCCTACCGGATCAGCAAAGCGGCCGTGAACGCCCTGGTGAAGAACTTCGCCGCCGAGGCGGGCGACGGGCGCCGGGGCGTCAGCGTCGACGCGGTGTGCCCAGGCCACTGCCGCACCGACATGGGCGGACCCGGCGCGCCGCGCTCCCCTGCCCAAGGCGCGGACAGCGTGCTGTGGCTCGCTGCCCGCGAGCAGCTCACCCCCACGGGGCTGCTGTGGGAAGACCGGCAGATCGTCCCCTGGTAGGGATCTACTCCCAGCTGGGTAGTGCGGCGGGGGCAGACCCGGACGTGCCGGTGGGGGGCACCCGGCCGTTGCAGGCCAAGCGCCCCCCTTGGAGCAGCGGAGCTACGGAGCCGTGATCGCCGCGAAGAAGGCAGCGCCCTGACGTGTCCCGACCCCCGTGGCGGTGTCGTACCCCTTGGTGCTGTGCAGGGTCTGGGCGGTCTGCTCCTGCGTGCGCAGGCTGTAGCTCACACCGCCGCTGGCATCTTCGCTGTTGACGAAGTTGACGCGGATCATGGACGGCAGCGGGTCGCTGGTCGTCGTACCGAACTGGTCGGCCTGGTCCACGTCGTAATAGGCCGCGGACCCGCTAGCGCTGTACGCCGAGTAGATCCGCGGGTTGAGGAACCCCCGTGGCGCACCGGCGACCTGGTTGGCCACAGCCGCCATGCCGGCGGTGAGCGGCGCCGCGATCGACGTGCCACCGATGCGGTACTCGTCGTAGTAGGTGCCGTTGCTGAAGGCCTGCGTCTGGCCGACGAAGAAGCCGGTGCTTGGATCGGCGAGGGCACTGATGTCCGGGACGCTGCGTCCGGAGCGCATGCCGATCGCCGCCGTCTGGTAGCTCGGCTCGGCAAACACCTGGCTCACACCACCACCCCCACCCCCACCGAACACGCCCGGAAGGGCCCTGGTGAACCTGCCGTCCAACTGGTACGGCTGGGTCGTGATGTTGTCGGTCGCGGTTGCGGTCATGCCGTCACGGCCGGTTTGCCAGCCGACCTCAAAGTCCCGGACCCATCCGTTCTGGTTCAGGGCCGAGGCCGGGTCGTCCACGGAGGCGTACGTCGCGGCGGGCACCGTACCGGCTGGCTTGACCGAGGCGGAGCTGCCCCCTACAGCGGTGACGTTGCACGAAGGTGCTCGAGGAAGCTCTCGAAGGACCTCGAAGTGCGAGCACAGACGCCCCAGACCGCCGAGTACCTCAGCCTTCTCGTCCCGCCCTCGGACGGAGCAGCGGCGATCCCCGCGGGCGCTTACAAGGTCGCGGCTCAGCTTCTCACGTAGAGCTCGGCGTCGACAGCTACCGGCCGCAGGCCCCGGTTCTACGCCCTCGTCACGGCGTGGCCGTGGCCAGGAAGACGTCCTCGTCCGGGCGGCCCCCGCTGCTGTTGCGGGTGTCGGACCAGACCGCGTACACGAGGTTCGACCCGGGCGCGGTGGACGCGGCGATGCTGGAGTAGTCCCCGAGGAAGCCGGCCTGGGCTGGGTTGCCCTGCGGGCTGGGGTAGGCCTGACCGTCGCTGAGCGGCGTGAAGCCGCCGAACGAGTTCGCCGAAGGGCGGCTCTGCATGCCGTAGCCGAAGGTGCCGCCGCCGATCGCGCTGGCCGAGTAGGGGTTGCTTCGGTAGGAGCTGACCGCGGTGTTGCCGGTGCGCGTCACCGCCACCGAGGGTTGGAAGTAGGCCTCGCCCGGAGCTCCGTCGAGGACCGTGCCGGTGCCGCCGGCGTCGCTCCAGGTCTGCCCGCCGTCGGCGCTGTCGGAGACGACTACGTCATAGGTCCCCGCACCGGCGGCGGAGTGCCGACTGTCCTGCCAAACGGCCACCAAGTGGTTGTGGTCGATCGGGTCGGTGGCGATGGCCGGGAAATCGTTGGTCCGTATCTTGAGCGACTTGACGCACTCCTCCGCTCCGCGGCCAAAGTCGCAGAGCGCCGCATTGGTCTCGTCGTCCACGCCCACCTTGGTGACCGGTCCCATGGAGCCATCGGCGTTGATCTTCCGACCGAGGGTTTGGTTGACGAGCGTCGGGGTGTTGCCGTTGTTCCACACGACGTATGCGCTGCCATCGGTCGGGTCGACCACAGGCATGCTGCCCTGGTTGAAGTTGCAGGCGTCCGCCGCGGCCTTACGGTCGAGGCTGTTGCCACCGACACAAAGCGGGGAGGCGCCGCTCACGTTGGTGATCGGCGACCACACCTGCAGGGTCGGGTTCCACTTGGAGTAGAAGATCTCAGACGAGCAGTAAGCACCGGGGTTGTTGCCGGTGGCGCATTTCTGGTCGGAGATGAAGACGGTGAAGGTGAGGTAGACCTCGCCGTGCCCGGGCCGCGGGTCGCCAGCCATGAACTGCTTGTCGTAGAAGGTGTGACCGTCATTGGTCTCGGCGACGACGTACTTCGACGCACCAGCAGGGATGTTCGTGTACGCCGATCCCTTCAGCGCCGCCGTCGAGGGCGAGGCGAACAGGCCACTGGCGTTGCTGTTGATGTCGAAGACGACACACGAATACCACGCCTTGCCGTTGCCGTCGAAGGTCACGTTGGGGTCACTGGCCGCGTCGTAGGTGTGGCCGGTACCGGGATTGATGTGCTGGTAGTAGGGCGGGATGCCGTCGCCGAACGCCTTTCCCGAGTTGAGCGAGTAGTCGAAGCCGCAGTGGTTGAAGCCCACCCGGCTGTCGTTCTGGCCGGCGATCACATTGGTGGCGTCCGTAGGATTGACCGCGACCTGCTCCTCGGCTTGGCGCCTCAACGTGCAGTCTTGGTTCACCCGGGGATTAGTCACCGACCCGCGGTTGGCACAGCCCAGGGCGCTGGCGGCCGCGTCCGGCGGCAGGTCGGAGCCAGCCGAGGACTGCGCGTCGCCAGCCTGCCCCCGCTCCTCGTCGAAGGAGACCTCGCTGCCTCCAGAGACGTGGGGGAGCGGCTTACCACTGGCTGTGTGACCGTGCGAGCTCTTGGCAAGGTTGGGGTTCAAAGCGTTGGCTGTCCCGCCCACCAGCCCCGATGTCACGACGATCCCGAACACGATCGCGGTCAGCCCCGCCAAGCGCCGTCTGTGCATCTAGTGCCCCCTAGAAGTTGTCGGGCAAAGCCGCTCGACGCGGTCGATCCTGCTACCACGGTCACCACACCGCAATAGCCCGCGAAATCCTCCCCCGTCAGCCAGCCCCTTACATGCACCCCGTCGGCTTTGTGAGCCACGGCCCCGATCAACGTGCCCGGGGGCCGTGGACTACGCCTTGCTCGTAGAGGTTGATCCGAAGCGGAACTCCACGACGTCGCCATCTTGCATGACGTACTCCTTGCCCTCGATCCGGGCCTTGCCAGCAGAGCGGGCCGCGGCCACGGAGCCCGCGTCGACGAGGTCCTGGAAACCGATCACCTCGGCCTTGATGAAGCCGCGCTCGAAGTCGGTGTGGATGACGCCGGCGGCCTGCGGGGCGGTGGCGCCCTTCTTGATGGTCCAGGCCCGTGACTCCTTGGGGCCGGCCGTCAGGTAGGTCTGCAAGCCGAGGGTCGCGAAGCCGATGCGGGCGAGCTGGTGCATCCCCGACTCGTCCTGCCCCATCGATTGGAGCATCTCGAGGGCGTCCTGCTCGGACATCTCGATGAGCTCGCTCTCGACCTGCGCATCGAGGAAAACGGCCTCGGCGGGGGCCACGAGCTCGGACAGGGACGCCCGAAGGGCGGCGTCGGACAGGCCAGCCTCGTCGAGGTTGAAGACGTACAGGAACGGCTTGGCGGTCAGCAGGTGCAGCTCGCGCAGCAGGGTGCGGTCCAGGCCGGCTGCGAAGGCGGTGCGGCCGGCGTTGAGGGCGTCGAAAGCCCGTCGTACCTCTTCCAGGACCGGGATCTGCTCCTTCTTGAGCCGGATCTCCTTCTCCAGGCGAGGGATGGCCTTCTCGATGGTCTGCAGGTCCGCCAGGATCAGCTCGGTGTTGATCGTCTCGATGTCGTCGGCCGGGGAGACCTTGCCGTCGACGTGCACCACGTTGTCGTCGGCGAAGACGCGGATGACCTGGCAGATCGCGTCCGCGTCGCGGATGTTGGCGAGGAACTTATTGCCCAGGCCCTCGCCAACGGAGGCCCCTTTGACGATGCCGGCGATGTCGACGAAGTCGACCGTCGCAGGCAGGATCTTCTCGCTGCTGAAGATCCCCGCGAGCACCGCCAAGCGGGAGTCGGGCACACCCACGACACCCACGTTGGGCTCGATCGTGGCGAACGGGTAGTTGGCCGCCAGCACGTTGTTCTTGGTCAGCGCGTTGAACAGGGTGCTCTTGCCGACGTTGGGCAGACCGACGATGCCGAGGGAGAGACTCACGCTGGCAAGGCTACGGGTTTGTCGGACCTGCCTGACACGCTCCGGCTATGGATCTCCTGCTCGCCCTCCTGATCGGCTTGGCGCTCGGCTACGCCGTCGCCTTCTCGCGTACGACGGGCCTTCGCGCTGAGCTGTCCGCGGCCCAGTTGGCGCAGGCGCGGCAGGACGGCGAGGTCCTGCG
>JAYUBO010000025.1:0-9212 GCA_043740815.1 Frankiales bacterium
GCGATGATGGGCAGCCTGCACGCCGTCCTGCCCGACGACACCCCGAGCTTCATCGTGCGGGTGCCCCACGGTTACCACTCGGTCGAGCAGATCCGCGCCGATGTCACGGCCGGCGGCCTCGTCGTCGACGCTCTCGAGCACGTCGCCCTGCCCGGTCGGACCTGCTCCGCGAGGGCGCTGGCCGAGGGCTTCGGCCTGGGCAGCCCGCTGCGGTTCGCCCTCGCCGAGCGCGGGCCGCTCGAGCCGCTGGTCGCCGCTCTGGGCGAGGAGATGACCCGCCGACTCGGGGACGGTCCCCTGGAGGCCGACAACGCCGCGATCGTGGTGACCACCCACCGCCCCTGAAACCCTTGGGCTCACCTACTCCAGGCCGTTAGCCGCCCGGATGACGTCAACGATCCGGTCCATCACGATCGTCATGTCGAAGTCCTTGGGGGTGAAGACAGCCGCTACGCCCTGCTCGGCCAGCCGGGCCGCGTCGGAGTCGGGGATGATCCCGCCGACGATGACCGGCACGTCACCCGCTCCGGCCGCGCGCAGGCCGGCCAGGACCGCGGGCACCGCCTCCATGTGCGACCCGGACAGGATCGACAGCCCTACGACGTGGACGTCCTCCTCGACGGCCGCCGCCACGATCTGTGCCGCGGTCAGCCGGATCCCCTGGTAGATCACCTCGAACCCGACGTCCCGACCGCGTACGGCGATCTGCTCCGCACCGTTGGAGTGGCCGTCGAGCCCGGGCTTACCCACGAGGAACCGGAGACGGGAGCCGAGCTCCTCGCCCGTCTCGCGAACCCGCACGCGGACCGCGGAGATCGCCTCGCCCGCCTCGCCGCCCACCGAGGCGCCGGCGACGCCCGTAGGCGCGCGGTACTCCCCGAAGACCTCGCGAAGCGCCCCGGCCCACTCGCCGGTCGTGACGCCCGCCCGTGCGCAGACCAGCGTCGCGGCCATCAGGTTCCCGTCTGGCCGACCTTCGTGTGACTGCGCGGCGTCCCGCAGGGCGACGAGCGACTCGTCGACGGCAACATTGTCGCGGGCCGCCCGCCACTTCCCGATCGCGCTGATGGCGTGGCCCTCGACCTCCGGGTCGACGGTCATGAACGCGCCGCCGATGTCGGCCAGCAGCGGGTTGGGCTCCGTGGTCGTGAAGCGGTTGACGCCCACGACGACGTCCTCGCCCGCCTCGATCCGGCGCCGGCGCTCGGCGTGCGAGCCCACCAGGGAGGTCTTCATGTAGTCGACGGCCTCGATCGCGCCGCCCATCCCCTGGACCTTGTCGACCTCGGCCTGCACCTGGCCGCACAGAGCGGCGACCTTGGCCTCGACGACCACCGAGCCCTCGAACAGGTCGTCGTACTCGAGCAGGTCGGTCTCGAAAGCCAGCACCTGCTGCAGGCGCAGTGACCACTGCTGGTCCCACGGACGGGGCAGACCGAGCGCCTCGTTCCAGGCCGGCAGCTGGACCGCTCGCGCGCGGGCGTCCTTCGACAGGGTGACGCCCAGCATCTCGAGCACGATCCGTTGGACGTTGTTCTCCGGCTGCGCCTCGGTGAGGCCCAGGGAGTTGACCTGGACGCCGTACCGGAAGCGCCGCTTCTTGGGGTCGGTCACGCCGTAGCGCTCGAGCAGGAGCTGGTCCCACAGCCGCGTGAAGGCGCGCATCTTGCACATCTCCTCCACGAAGCGCACCCCGGCGTTGACGAAGAACGAGATCCGCGCGCAGACGTCGCCGAAGCCCTCGGCCGGGACCTGCCCGGACGCCTTCACCGCGTCCAGGACGGCGATCGCCGTGCACAGGGCGTACGAGATCTCCTGGACGGGGGTGGCCCCGGCCTCCTGCAGGTGGTAACTGCAGATGTTGATCGGGTTCCACTTGGGGATCTGCGTGACGGTGTACGCCACCATGTCGGTGATCAACCGCAGCGACGGCCCGGGAGGGAACACGTAGGTCCCGCGCGAGAGGTACTCCTTGATGATGTCGTTCTGCGTCGTGCCGGCCAGCTGCGCCGGCACCGCACCCTGCTCCTCGGCGACCACCTCGTAGAGCGCGAGCATCCACATCGCGGTGGCGTTGATCGTCATCGAGGTGTTCATCTCGGCAAGCGGGATCCCGTCGAACAGCGCCCGCATGTCGCCGAGGTGGGACACGGGCACGCCGACCTTGCCCACCTCCCCGCGGGCGAGCATGGAGTCTGGGTCGTAGCCGGTCTGCGTCGGCAGGTCGAACGCGACCGAGAGCCCGGTCTGCCCCTTGGACAGGTTGTTCCGGTAGAGCTCGTTGCTCTTGGCCGGCGTGCTGTGACCGGCGTACGTCCGCATGACCCAGGCCTTGTCCCGCTCGCTCATACCTCGCAGGGTAACGACGGTGTTGCGGCGGGCCATTGGTACGTCCCGTGACGTGTGTTACCCAGGGGTGGGTCAGCTGCTCGTGTGCAGCAGCCGGTTCGGCGCCGACCCGTGTCCCACCACGACCCCCAGGGTCGCGGCCCTGACCAGCGCGGCCCGCACCATGGCGGGCGTGGCCGTCGGGTGCGTCGACAGGTAGACCGCGGCAGCCCCCGCGACGGCCGGGGAGGCCATCGACGTACCGGAGATGGTCTTGGTGGCGCTGTCGGACGTGGACCAGTCCGAGGTGATGTCGACGCCGGGCGCGAACAGGTCGACGCAGGTCCCCACGTTGGCCCAGCCCGGCTTGGTGTCGCGTCGGTCGGTGGCGCTGACCGTGATCGCGACCCGGGTGCGGGCCGGCGAGGTGCCGCAGGAGTCCGCGGCCCGGCCGAAGGCGTCGCCGTTGCCGGCCGCGACCACCACCACGACGCCGGCCCTGACGAGCTTGCGGACCTCCGCGTCGAGCATCGCCGACGGGGCACCGCCCAGGCTCAGGTTCGCGACCGCAGGCTCACCCGGCCGATGGTGCGCCAGCACCCACTCGAGGCCACGCTGCACCCCCGCCTCGCTGCCCTGCCCCCGGCAGTTCAGCACGCGTACGGCGACCAGCCGCACCTTCTTGGCCACCCCGAACCGGGTGCCCCCGATCAGGCCCGCGACGTGGCTGCCGTGCCCGTTGCAGTCGCTCGCGGCACCCCCGTCCACCTCATCCACGCCGGTGGTCACCCGGCCGGCCAGGTCACGGAGGGTCAGCCGAATGCCGGTGTCGACGACATAGACCGTGACGCCGGCTCCGCCGGTGGACCAGCGGTAGCGCCCGTCCAAGGGCAGTGCCCGTTGGTCCACCCGGTCGATTCCCCACGGGGCGGCGGTCTGGACGGTGGCCGCCGACGCGGGGCCGGCCAGGGCGAGGGCAGGAAGCAGGGCGAGCGGGAGCAGACGGCGCATGAGGACCTCCAGGGTGGCGAGCGAAGGCCCCACCGTCCCGTCTGACGCCGCCCCTCAGTGGCTGCTCACGCGATCTGTGGATTGCTCGACCGCCTGTGGACGGCCAACAGGTCAGACGCAGTGCTCGGTACGCCGGCTGGCGAGCACCCGGTCCAACCGGGTCACGAGCAGTAGGCGGGCCACCGGTACCTGCACGTCCACCAGCACCAGCGTGCGACCCGCTCGCTGCGCGCGGCGGTGGGCACCGACGAGCACCCCGAGCCCAGTGGCGTCCACCGCTTCGAGCGCGGACAGGTCCAGCACGAGCTCGCCCGACCCTGCCGCGACGGCATCGACGAGCGCATTGCGCACGTCGGCGGCAGTGTGCACATCGAGCTTTCCCGACAATCCCAGGACGGTGCCAAACGCGTCAGATGTGACCTCGAGCATGTGCGACCCCCAACCGCTGCTGAACCCTTATGTAAAAAGACGTCAGAGAACCCCACACGGTTGCCATTTTGTGGTCACGATCACGTCACGCTCGTGGAAGCCACGCCGTCGCCACACACAAATATGGCCTCAAGGACAGCCCGCCGCGGCCCCAGCCCTGGCGATCTTCCGCATCTGGTGGGTCTGCACGGCGTGTCGGGCACCCTACGGGGAAGATCACCGACTGCCGCCGCATGGTCGCTGGGTAGCGACGCGGGCCGATCGCCCGGATAATGGATCCGTGCCCGTCGTCTCGAGCTACCACTTCCTGCTGGGCCCGATCGTGGCCGTCGCCGCCTTGGGGCTGCTCGTGCTGATCTGCCGGTGGGTCTTCTCCACCGACCACCGCGAGGACCGGACCGCCCGTCGGCTGGACAAGGTGCTCAGCGCCGGCGACTACGGCCTGCTGGTCACCGTCGCGACGGTTCGGACCCGCGACGACGCCGAGATGCTGCGCCAGGTCCTGCAGGAGGCCGGTGTCCGGGCCGGCATCTCGAACGACCTCCAGGTGCTCGTGTTCAGCAAGGACCTCGACCGGGCGCGCAGCCTCGTCGCCAGTCCCTGACGATCCCCCGACAGCCTGTCAGAACAGCGGATCGGGCCCGCTCTCCCGACGCACGTCAGCACCCAGAGCGACCAGAGCGTCCGCAAAGCCCTCATACCCGCGGTCGACGTGGTGGATGTCGTGCACCTCGGTGACGCCGTCCGCGACCAGACCGGCCAGCACGAGCGCTGCTCCGGCCCGGATGTCGTGCGCGGTGACCGGAGCGCCGGACAACTGCGGGATCCCGCGTACGACGGCGTGGTGACCGTCGGTGCGGACGTCGGCGCCGAGCCGGGTGAGCTCATTGACGAACATCCAGCGGGCCTCGAAGACGTTCTCGGTGATCATCGAGGTGCCTTCGGCGATCGCGTTGAGTGTCAGCATCATCGGCTGCAGGTCGGTCGGGAAGCCCGGGTAGGGCAGCGTGACGACGTCCACAGCCCGCGGACGCCCCTGCATCTGCACCCGGAAGCCATCGGTGGCGCTGGTCACGACAGCCCCGGCGGTGACCAGCTTGTCGAGGGCGTTCTCCAGGTGCTCAGCCCGGCCACCACGGATGAAGATGTCGCCCTGGGTGAGGCAGGCCGCGACGGCCCAGGTGCCAGCAACGATCCGGTCTGGCAGCGTCCGGTGGCTCGTTGGGGTCAAGGTGTCGACGCCCTCGACCTGCAGGGTGGACGTGCCGAGGCCGCCGATCCGCGCGCCCATGGACAGCAGGAACTCACACAGGTCGACGATGTCGGGTTCGCGCGCGGCGTTGTCGATGGTTGTCGTGCCCTTGGCGAGCACGGAGGCGAGTAGCAGGGTCTCGGTGGCCCCGACGCTGGGGAAGTCGAGCCACACCTGCGCGCCGTTCAGCCGGGGTGCCGTGGCTACCAGATACCCGTGCTCGATGGCCGCCGTCGCCCCCAGCCGTTGCAGCCCCGCGATGTGCATGTCGAGCCCACGCGAGCCGATCGCGTCGCCACCGGGCAGCGCCACCTTGGCCTCCCCGCATCGCGCGAGCAGCGGCCCCAGGACGGTGATGGAGGCACGCATCCGGCGTACCAGGTCATAGTCCGCCTCGTGGCCGGGGCGCTCAGGGACGGCGATCTGGACAGTGGAGCCGTCCCGGTCGACTCGGCAGCCGAGGCGACGCAGCAGCTCGCTCATGATTGCCACGTCGAGGATGTCGGGAACCTCGGTCAGGGTGGTCGTGCCGACCGCGAGCAGCGAGGCGGCCATCAGCTTCAGGACGATGTTCTTGGCCCCGGTCACGTGCACCTCGCCGGCGAGCCGGGCACCACCGACGACCACGAAGCGCTCCACAGGACGACTCTAGGGGCGCCCACCTAGGCTGCATGCATGTCCGTACACCTGACCCGCATCTACACCAAGACTGGCGACGACGGCACGACGGCGCTGGGCGACATGAGCCGGATCGCTAAAACAGCGCCGCGCCTGGCCGCCTACGCCGACGTCGACGAGGCCAACAGCGCGATCGGGGTCGCTATCGCGCTCGGCGCGCTCCCCGAGGACGTCGTCGTCCTTCTGCGGCGCATCCAGAACGACCTGTTCGATGTCGGCGCTGACCTGTGCACGCCCGTCGTCCCCGACCCCGTCTACCCCCCGCTTCGGGTCGAAGCGGTCTACACCGAGCGGCTCGAGCAGGCCTGCGACCTTTACAACGCGCGCCTGGAGAAGCTGTCATCCTTCATCCTCCCCGGGGGTACGCCGGGGGCGGCTTTCCTGCACGTTGCGCGGACCGTCGTCCGACGCGCCGAGCGAGCCGTCTGGGCGCTGCTCGCGGACGACCCGGAGCGGACCGGCAAGGAGCCTGCGCTCTACCTCAACCGGCTCAGCGACCTGCTGTTCATCCTGTCCCGTGTCGCCAACCCCGACGGCGACGTCCTGTGGAAGCCGGGCGGCGAGCGCTGATGCGGTACGGACTTTTCCTCCCGATCTTCGGGGAGTTGGCCGAGCCGGCTCTCGTCGCTCGGCTCGCCGCCGACGCCGAGGCCGCTGGTTGGGACGGCGTCTTCGTCTGGGACCACGTCACCTACCGGGAGCCGGTGACCGACATCGCGGACCCCTGGATCACCCTTGCCGCGATGGCCTGTGCGACATCGACGGTCCGCATCGGGCCGATGATCACTCCCCTCCCGCGACGCCGGCCGGTCAAGGTCGCCCGCGAGGTGGCCTCTCTCGACCGGCTGTCCGGCGGTCGACTGACGCTCGGCGTCGGCATCGGCGGGGACAACTCCGGGGAGCTGTCCGGCTGCGGCGAGCAGCCCGACGCCCGGGTGCGGGCCCAGCTGCTGGACGAGGCACTGGAGATCCTGGCCACCGCCGGATCGGGGGCGGTCCTCACGCACCGGGGCCCGCACTACGTCGCGGACGGGTTTGCCGTCCTGCCCCGGCCGGTCCAGCCGCACGTGCCCGTCTGGGTCGCCGCGCGCTGGGGCAACCCCGCTCCGCTGCGCCGGGCCGCCCGCCACGACGGCGTCTTCCCGATCGGCCTCGAAACCCCCGACCAGCTGGCCGAGCTCGTCGCCACCGTCAGCGCCCAGCGCTCAGGCACCGGGCCGTACGACGTTGCCGTCGGGGGGCCGGTCGACAGTGACCCCCAGCCCTGGCAGGCCGCAGGGGCTACCTGGTGGATGACGGAGTTCTCGCCCTACACGCTCACCGAGGCCGAGGTCCGCGCCGCGGTGACCGCCGGGCCGCAGCGCTGAGCAGGGCTCAGGCGGGAAGGGTCGCGCCGGGCGGCTGAGCCTCGAGCCAGGCCAAGAAGCCGGTCAGCGCGGAGGCGTCCAGGGCGATCTCGACCGGCCCTGCGGCCGACGTGAGCTCGACGACCTCGGCGCCCTTGAGCAGCGCGTAGACCTCCGGTCCCTTCGGTGGCCGTCGGCGGTGCACCTGTACGTCGCCCCGCGACAAGGTCCGGCGCGGCCGGGTGCTCAGCGAGAAGACCCGAAACCACTGCAGGTCGTCGCCGACGAACCGCCCGACCCCAAGCACCCAACCACGGCCCGGGGACTTCGGCCTGAGTCGCAGGGACAACTCGATAGCCCCGCCACTGCGTGACAGGAGCAGCCGGCGGGCCCAGATCGTGACGAGCGGCAGGACAACCACCGCAACGAGTCCGAAGGCGACGTCGGCGGTCAGCAAGGGGTCGGGGCGCTGGTCTTGACGACGGTGTGTGCGACTAGGCCGGGACGGACTCGCCCGGCAGCGTGGCCGTCTCGGCGAGGATCGTGACGCCCTTGTCGGTCACCGACAAGAACCCACCCGACACGGGTACGGCAATCTCACTGCCCCCACTTTGGACGATGCGGACGTCATACCCCTCCGCCAGCTGGCCCAGCAGGGGCGCGTGGCCCGGTAGGATTCCGATCTCACCCTCGGTGGTCCGGGCGATGACCTGCGAGGCCTCGCCACTCCACACCTCCCGCTCGACCGAGACCAGCTCGACGTGCAGCGCCACGACTTTCCTCCCTGCGGGTCCTCGTCTGAGGTCCTCCCGATGCTGACGCGAGCCTACCGGTCGGGCCGGTCACCCTGCCCGGTGGCCGCCGCCGGGCCCACGAGGCGATCGGGCCCTCCGAGAACGCCAACCCTACTGGGCGAGCTTCTTGGCGTTGGCCTCGACGTCCTCCAGGCCTCCACACAGGAAGAACGCCTGCTCCGGAATGTGGTCGTAGTCGCCCTGGGTGAGGCGCTTGAAGGAGTCGATCGTCTCATCCAGCGGCACGAACTTGCCGGGCTGGCCGGTGAACTGCTCCGCCACGAAGAACGGCTGCGACAGGAAGCGCTCGATGCGACGGGCCCGGTTGACGAGGACCTTGTCCTCCTCGGAGAGCTCATCGATGCCGAGGATCGCGATGATGTCCTGCAGCTCCTTGTTCTTCTGCAGGATGCGCTGCACCTCGCGAGCGGTGTTGTAGTGGTCGTCGCCGAGGTAGGCCGCGGACAGGATGCGGGACGTCGAGTCCAGCGGGTCGACGGCCGGGTAGATCCCCTTCTCGGAGATCGCGCGGTTGAGGTTGGTCGTGGCGTCGAGGTGGGTGAACGCGGTGTGCGGCGCCGGGTCGGTGATGTCGTCGGCGGGGACGTAGATCGCCTGCAGGGAGGTGATCGAGTGCCCACGCGTGGAGGTGATGCGCTCCTGGAGCACACCCATCTCGTCGGCCAGGGTCGGCTGGTAGCCGACGGCGGAAGGCATCCGGCCGAGCAGGGTGGAGACCTCAGAACCAGCCTGCGTGAAGCGAAAGATGTTGTCGATGAACAGCAGGACGTCTTGCTTCTGCACGTCGCGGAAGTACTCCGCCATGGTCAACGCAGACAGGGCAACCCTGAGCCGGGTGCCCGGCGGCTCGTCCATCTGGCCGAAGACGAGCGCGGTGTCGTTGATGACGCCGGACTCGGTCATCTCACCGAACAGGTCGTTGCCTTCACGGGTTCGCTCGCCGACGCCCGCGAATACCGAGACGCCGGAGAACTCCTTCGCGACGCGGTAGATCATCTCCTGGATGATGACCGTCTTGCCGACGCCGGCCCCGCCGAACAGGCCGATCTTGCCGCCGGAGACGTAGGGGGCGAGCAGGTCGATGACCTTGATGCCGGTGGTGAACATCTCGGTCTTGTTCTCGAGCTGGTCGAAGGCCGGGCTCGGCCGGTGGATCGGCCAGCGGGTGGTGATGTTGAGGGACTCCTCGGTGACGTCCATCGGCTTGCCGAGGGCGTTGAACACATGCCCCTTGGTGACGTCACCAACAGGCACCGAGATCGCGGACCCGGTGTCGGTGACGGCGGCGCCGCGGACGAGGCCGTCGGTCGGCTGCATGGCGATGGCGCGCACCAGGTTGTCGCCGATGTGCTG
>JAYUBO010000026.1:0-24714 GCA_043740815.1 Frankiales bacterium
GCCGCGTCGGCAAACCAGCCGAGCATCGCCGGCAGGAGCGTCTGCTGGATCGCGGCCCGACGGGACACCCCCTCGGTAAGGGCCTCGAGGTGACGCAGGGCGGTCTTCGGGTCGGCAAACCCCAGCGCGACCAGGCGCTCCCGGGCAGCCTCCGGGGTGAGCCGCGCATCGGAGGCGGGCAGTCGGGCGACCGCGGCGAGCAGCGGCCGGTAGAACAGCTTCTCGTGCAGCCGGCGTACCTCCTGGAAATGGCCGTAGCGCTCCCGACGGAACGTCGGCAGAACATCCCCGCGGTAGCCGACCGACCGGGCCAGCCGGCGCATCGCCACCTCGTCGTCGTCGGGCGGCAGCAGGTGCGTACGCCGCAGCCGGTGCAGCTGCAGCCGGTGCTCGACGGTCCGCAGCCACCGGTAGGCCTCAGCCAGATGCCGCGCGTCCTCCCGGCCGACGTAGCCACCGGCGGCGAGCTGGTCGAGCGCGACCAGAGTGGTCCCGGAGCGGATGGTGTCATCTGCGCGGCCGTGCACCAGCTGGAGCAGCTGTACTGAG
Source organism: Frankiales bacterium (assembly GCA_043740815.1). GTDB lineage: Bacteria > Actinomycetota > Actinomycetes > Mycobacteriales > SCTD01 > RYN-111. Next base: position 550 of record JAYUBO010000026.1, read on the forward strand.
AACTCCACGTCCCGCAGGCCACCCGGTCCGAGTTTGACCTCCCGGCTGGCGGTGTCGGCGCGCAGCGTGGACTCGACCCGGCGGCGCATGGCCTGCACGTCCTCGACGAAGGCCGGCCGCTCCCCAGCACTCCAGACCAGGGGGGCGAGAACGGTGCGGTACTCCTGACCGAGCGCCATGTCGCCCGCGATGGGCCGGGCCTTCAGCAGGGCCTGGAACTCCCAGGTCTTGGCCCACCGCTGGTAGTAGGCCAGGTGGCTCGCGAGGGTGCGGACCAGCGGACCCGCCTTCCCCTCCGGTCGCAGGCCGGCATCGACAGGCCAGGCGACCTGGGCGCAGACCTGCATCATCGTCCTGGCCAGGCCGGTTGCTGCCTGGAGCACGGCCTGCTCCTGCGCTCCGTCGACCGGCTCCGCGACGAACACGACATCGACGTCGCTGACGTAGTTGAGCTCCCGGCCGCCGCACTTGCCCATCCCCACGACGGCGAGCCGGAACGCCGGCAAGGTCGTGGGCATGGCGGCGAGGGCGACGGCAAGGCCCGCGGAGACCGTCGCGCTGGCCAGGTCGGCCAGCTCGCCTGCGACGTCCTCGACGGCCATCGCGCCGGACAGGTCCCGGGCCGCGAGGGTGACCAGGCACCGGCGGTAGGCATGCCGCAGCGCGGCCACCTGCTGCGGACCGGTGCCCGCGGCCCGCGCTCCCCCGCTCCCCCACGGCAGGGGGCTGCCCGGCGAGGCGCCGACCGCGTCCAGAAGCTGCCGCTGCAGGCCGAGCAACGACGGCCGCACGCTCATCTGGTCGTCGTCGGCCAGGGCGTACCAGTCGTCAAGGTGGGTCACCAGGTGGTTGCCGAGCTCGATGCTCGTGCCGATCACCGAGAGCAGCCGACCCCGCAGGCCGGCTCGCTCCTTCAGACCGTCGAGCAGCTCCTGCGGGTGCCGGACGGCCTCCACCATCCTGGCGAGGGTGGCCGCCGCGAGGTCGGGGTCGGGGGTCTCGCTCAGGGCCTGCAGCACGAGGGCGGACGGCTCGTCGGGCGCTGCCCCGTCCAGCCACAGCCGGGCCCGCGCCAGGCTCGCGGCTGCCGCAACGGGGTCGGCAAAGCCCAGCCTGGCCAGCCGACCGTGCTGGGTGGCGCCCCGATCGGTCACCGCACGCGCCTTTGCACTCCCCCACCCTTCCAGACCGGTCCGGTCAGGCCTCGAGGGCCAGGCGGGCGAACCGGCGCAGGACCTCGCTCCAGACCTCGCCGATCTCCTCGATCTCGGGGAGGGTCCGGTCCAGGACGGCCTGCGGGTCCGTGCCCCGCGAGCGCAGGTGGTCGGCGTCCTGCTCGGCCCAGCGCCCGACCATCGCGGCGTCGATCTCGATGTGGAACTGGATCCCCCAGGCCCGGTCACCCACACGGAACGCCTGGTGCGGGTAGGTCGGGCTCGACATGAGCAGCGTCGCGGCCGGCGGCAGCTCACGTATCGCGTCCCAATGCCACTGCACCACCACCGGGGACAGTGGCAGATCCCAGAACAGGGGGTCGTTGCCGGCTACGTCCCGTTTGGCGACGAGCTTGGCCCCCAGCTCCGGTCCCTGCTCCCCCTCGCTGACGCGGCCGCCGGTGGCCTCGGCCAACAGCTGCGCCCCAAGGCAGACCCCGAAGGTCGGCAGCTTGGTCGCGACCGCCGCACGCAGCAGGTCCTTGGTGGCCCGCAGCCACGGTGCGGAGCCGTCGTCGTAGGCCTGCTGCGGGCCGCCCATGACGACCAGCGCGGCGAAGCCCTCGAGGGTGGGGGGCAGCACGTCGCCCTGCCAGGGCGCGACGACGACCAGCTCCAGGCCCTCCTCGGTGAGCCAGTTCCCGAGGCGGCCGGTGTCCTCGGACTCGGTGTGGGTGATGACCAGAGCGCGGGCAGTCACCTACAGCACCGGGAGGTAACGGCCGAGCTCGAAGGGCGTGACCTCGGCCCGGTAGGCCAGCCACTCCTCGCGCTTGTTGCGCAGGAAGAAGTCGAAGACGTGCTCACCGAGCGTCTCAGCCACCAGCTCGCTGCGCTCCATCACCTCGATCGCGTCGGCGAGCGAGCCGGGCAGCGGCGTGATGCCCAACGCGCGACGCTCGCCGTCGGACAGCGCCCACACGTCGTCCTCAGCGCCCGGCGGCAGCTCATACCCCTGCTCGACGCCCTTGAGTCCGGCCGCGAGCAGCAACGCGAAGCACAGGTAGGGATTGGTGGCGCTGTCGGGGCTGCGGACCTCGATCCGGGTGCTGTTGCCCTTGGTGGGCTTGTACATCGGCACGCGGACCATCGCGCTGCGGTTGTTGGACCCCCAGCAGACGTACGGCGGGGCCTCACCACCCCAAGTGAGCCGCTTGTAGGAGTTGACCCACTGGTTGGTGACCGCGGTGATCTCCGCGGCGTGCGTGAGCAGCCCGGCGATGAACTGCTTGGCGACCTTGCTCAGGTGCAGCGGGTCGTTGCCGTCGTAGAAGGCGTTCTGGTCACCTTCGAACAGCGACAGGTGGGTGTGCATGCCGCTGCCCGGCTGGTCGCTGAACGGCTTCGGCATGAACGTCGCGTAGACCCCCTGGGAGAGCGCAACCTCCTTGATGACGTGCCGGGTCGTGAGGATGTTGTCGGCGGTGCTGAGCGCGTCGGCGTAGCGCAGATCGATCTCCTGCTGCCCCGGCGCAACCTCGTGGTGGCTGAACTCCACGGAGATCCCCAGCCGCTCGAGCATCGTGATCGTGGTACGGCGAAAGTCGTGGCTGACGTCGTGCGGCGTGAGGTCGAAGTAGCCTCCCTGGTCGACCGGGACCGGAGGCAGGTCGGCGCTTTTGAGCAGGAAGAACTCGATCTCGGGGTGTGTGTAGAACGTGAACCCGGCATCGGCTGCCCTGCCGAGGGCGCGTCGCAGGACGTGTCGCGGGTCAGCCCAGGACGGCGAGCCGTCGGGCATCGCGATGTCGCAGAACATCCTGGCGGTGCCGGGGTTCTCCCCGCGCCAGGGCAGCACCTGGAAGGTCGCCGGGTCAGGCTTGGCGATCATGTCGCTCTCCTGCACGCGGGCGAAGCCCTCGATCGCCGAGCCGTCGAACCCGATCCCCTCCGCGAAGGCCCCCTCGAGCTCCGCGGGCGCGATCGCCACCGACTTCAAGGTCCCGAGGACGTCGGTGAACCACAGCCGGATGAAGCGGATGTCGCGCTCCTCCAGAGTGCGCAGAACGAACTCCTGTTGCTTGTCCATGTCCCCATCCTGGCAGGCGTCCGAGTCGCAGGTGTCACAACCAGGGGCGCGTCCCCGTCCCGAACCTGCCCTACGGGGTCGCGTCGGCGCATCTGCCCCGCGGGGCAGGTAAACAGGGGGGACCCACCGCTACCAGAAGGAGAGCACTGTGACCACGCCCATCGCCGCGAGCGGCACGTTCAGCCTCGGCAAGGACCTCGAGGTGCACCGCCTCGGCTACGGCGCGATGCGCCTGACCGGCGATGGAATCTGGGGCGAGCCGAAGGACCGTGAGACCGCCAAGCAGGTCCTTCGCCGCGCCGTCGAGCTGGGCGTCGACTTCATCGACACCGCCGACAGCTACGGCCCGTTCGTCAGCGAGGACCTCATCCGCGAGGCCCTGCACCCCTACGACCATGTCGTCGTCGCGACCAAGGGTGGCCTCACACGCAGCGGCCCGGACATCTGGGAGCAGGTCGGCCGGCCCGAGTACCTCCGGCAATGCGTCCACATGTCGCTGCGCCGCCTGGGTGTCGAGCAGATCGACCTGTGGCAGCTGCACCGCATCGACGCGCACGTCCCCGTGGAGGAGTCGCTCGGCGCAGTCAAGGCGCTACAGGACGAGGGCAAGATCAAGCACCTCGGGCTGTCGGAGGTGACGGTGGCCGAGATCGAGCAGGCCCGCCAGGTCATCGACGTCGTCAGCGTCCAGAACCTCTACAACCTGGGCAACCGGCAGTCCGAGGAGGTCCTGGACTACTGCGAGCGCGAGGGCATCGGTTTCATTCCGTGGTTCCCGGTCGCGGCCGGTGACCTTGCCAAGCCTGGTGGTCTGCTCGATGAGATGGCCAAGGACCACCACGCCACCCACGCCCAGCTTGCCCTCGCCTGGCTGCTCCGGCGCTCCCCGGTGATGCTCCCCATCCCCGGCACCAGCTCCGTCGCCCACCTCGAGGAGAACTGCGACGCGGCGACCGTCCAGCTCAGCGACAGCGAGTACGACGCGCTGTCGGCCGCCGCAGCCTGACCGCAGCGCAGCGGCCCCTCGACGGCCATAGGTTGTAGCCATGCCTCAGCTCCGCATCGGGCTCGCCCAGGTCGACACCACTGTCGGCGACCTGGCGGGAAACGCCGACGTCGTCAGCAGCTACGTCCAGCACGCCAAGACCTCCGGCTGCCACGTCGCGATGTTCCCCGAGATGACGCTGACCGGCTACATGCCCGAGGACCTGGTGCTTCGGCGCTCGTTCGTCCAGGCGTCGCTCGCCTGCCTCGAAGCCCTCGCGCGGCGGCTGGCCGAGGAGGGCGCCGGCGAGATCGCTGTCGTCGTGGGCTACTGCGGCCGGTCGGAGCATCCCTCGCCTGCCGTCGGGCGACCAGCCGGCGAGCCGCAGAACTCCGCCGCCATGCTGTGGCAGGGCGAGGTCGTGGCGCGCTACGCCAAGCACCACCTGCCCAACTACGGCGTCTTCGACGAGTTCCGCTACTTCGTCCGGGGGGATCACTTCCCGATCGTCCGGCTGCACGGCGTCGACGTCGGCCTGGTCATCTGTGAGGACCTGTGGCAGGACGGCGGACCGGTCACGGTGGCCCGCGAGGCCGGCGTGGGCCTGCTGCTGTGCCTCAACGCGAGCCCCTACGAGCGCTTCAAGGACGACCTGCGCGGCAGCCTCGTCGAGCGCCGGTCCCGGGAGGCCGAGGCGGCCATCGCCTATGTCAACCTCGTCGGCGGGCAGGACGAGCTCGTCTACGACGGCAACTCCCTCGTCGTCACCGGTGACGGCACGCTGGTGGCCCGCGCGCCGGTCTGGCAGCAGGGTCTGATGGCGGTCGACCTCGACCTGCCCGCCGCAGGCTCGGAGCTCACCGGCGACGTGGACGCCAAGGACGGCACCACGATGCACGTCACCCGCACAACGCTGACGGAGCAGGCGGTCTCGGCGTACCAGCCGTTGGTGGCGGGGGTGGCGGAGCGACTCTCGGACGAGGCCGAGGTGTGGGGAGCCTTGGTCACGGCGACCCGCGACTACGTCCAGAAGAACGGCTTCCGGTCGGTCTGTCTCGGGTTGTCCGGCGGCATCGACTCGGCGGTCGTCGCGACGATCGCCGCGGACGCGCTCGGGCCGCAACGGGTGCACGTGGTCGGCATGCCCAGCAGCTGGAGCAGCAGCGGTTCGGTGACCGACGCGAAGTCGCTCGCCGAGCTGCAAGGCCTGCACTGGCAGCAGATCCCGATCGCCCCGATGGTCGACGCCTACACCGCTTCCACCCGGCTCACCGGGCTGGCCCTGGAGAACCTGCAGGCGCGGGTCCGAGGGACGCTGCTCATGGCACTGTCCAACCAGTACGGCCACCTCGTGCTGACCACCGGCAACAAGAGCGAGCTCGCCACCGGCTTCTCTACCCTGTACGGCGACTCGGCCGGCGGTTTTGCCCCCATCAAGGACGTCCCGAAGTCGCTGGTGTGGAAGCTGGCCCGTTGGCGCAACACCCAGTCGCTGGCGATCCCCTGGGCCAGCATCGAAAAGCCCCCCAGCGCCGAGCTCGCGCCGGACCAGCTCGACAGCGACCGCCTACCGCCGTACGACGTGCTCGACGCCCTGCTCGAGGCCTACATCGGGCAGGACCTGGGGCGGACCGAGTTGATCGCGAAGGGCTTCGACGAAGCCGTCGTGGACCGGATCGTCCGGCTGGTCGACGTCGCAGAGTACAAGCGTCGGCAGAACCCTCCGGGGCCCAAGGTCACCTCCCGGGCGTTCGGTCGTGACCGTCGGCTGCCCATCACCTCCAAGTGGCGCGAGGGCCCGACGGGTGACCCCGGGACGCAGTGACGCGGGACACAGCGCGTTGACGCAACGCAGGTGGCACGCTTGGGGGGTCCCGGGACACCTGCCTAAAGACGCCCCTCGGAGGAACCCGTGAGCGACACCCTCAACAGCCTGTACGGCGGCGTCACCTCCCGCCGCGTCACGACCCGCGACCTGCAGGACGCGAAGGACCGCGGCGAGAAGTGGGCAATGCTCACCAGCTACGACATGCTCACCGCGCAGCTGTTCGACGAGGCCGGCATCCCCGTTCTGCTGGTCGGCGACAGCGCCGGCAACAACGTCCTGGGTTACGAGAACACCGTGCCGGTCACCATCGAGGACCTGCTGCCGCTCGTGCGCGCTGTCGCGCGCAGCACCGCCCGGCCCCTGGTCGTCGCCGACCTGCCCTTCGGTTCCTACCAGGAGTCGCCGGCTCAGGCACTGCACACCAGCGTGCGGTTCCTGCAGGTCGGTGCCCAGGCCGTCAAGCTCGAGGGCGGCCGGCGGGTGCTGCCCCAGGTCGAGCTCCTCGTCGAGTCCGGCGTACCCGTCATGGGGCACCTGGGCTTGACCCCACAGAGCGTCAACACCTTGGGTGGCTACCGCGTTCAGGGCCGCGGCGAGGCCGGTGACCAGCTGCTCGCCGACGCCCTCGCACTGCAGGACGCGGGAGCCTTCGCGATCGTGCTCGAGGTCGTCCCTGCCGACCTCGCGGAGCGGGTCAGCAAGGAGCTCGCCATCCCGACGGTCGGCATCGGCGCCGGCGCGGGCACCGACGCGCAGGTCCTGGTCTGGACCGACATGGCCGGCCTCACCCCCGGCCCCGGCCCGAAGTTCCTCAAGAAGTACGCCGATCTGCGGACCGTGCTGGGTGAGGCCGTGAAGACCTACGCCGACGAGGTCCGCAGCGGGAGCTATCCGTCGGCCGAGCACGGCTACAGCTGAGCGGACCCCCAGCGCCCACCGGGGATGACGGCAGGGGACCGACGTGCTTGGGTGTCGGAATGCGACTTATTCCCCTTCTGGCCCTGCTCCCGGTGCTCACTGTCCTGGCCGGCGTGCCCGCACCGGCGGTCGCCGTGCCGAGTACTGCCCTCGCCACGGTCTTCTGGCCCAACCCCGTCGCGACCCTCCAGGACCAGTCGCTGACGGACCAGAAGGACGCCGACTACCCGGCTCTGGCCGCGGCGTACAAGACCGTGGCGCTCACCCACCTCGACGGCAGCGGCTACCTGCACGGCGACTACGCCTACGTCGACAGCAGCACCGGGCCGCTCGCGCAGGGCACGTTCACCTACCACCGAGACGACGACCGGTTCGAGCAGGTCATGGCCTACTACTGGGTGACGCAGGCCCAGCTCTACCTGCAGGAGCTGGGCTTCACCAACGTCAACAACGAGCCGCAGCGCATCAAGATCAACCAGTACGGCGTGGACAACAGCTACTACAACGGGGCCAAGAAGGACGACCTGCTGAAGTTCGGAAAGGGTGGCGTCGACGACGCAGAGGACGCCGAGGTGATCCTCCACGAGTACGGCCACGCCATCCAGGACAGCCAGGTCCCTGGCTTCGGCACCACCCCGGACGCCGGCGCCATCGGCGAGGGATTCGGGGACTACTGGGCGCAGGCCGTCTCGACCCACTACGCCCCCACGCCAGACGAGTCCTGCATCGCCGACTGGGACAGCATTTCTTACACGGCAGGTCCGGTGCACTGCCTGCGGCGCACCGACGGCACCAAGAACTACCCCAGCGCCGTGATCGGTGAGGTACACGCCGACGGCGAGATCTGGAGCAGCGCCCTCAACGGGGTTCGCACGGCGCTCGGGGCGACCCGCGCGGACACCGCGATCGTGAAGGCGCAGTTCGGCTTCGCCGTCGACACCACGATGCCCGCGGCCGCAGCCACGACGATCGCCACCGTGCGCGCCCTGTACGGCAACTCCGCCACCGCCGCAGCCACCGCCGCCTTCCACGCCCGGGGCCTGGCCTGAGGCGCTCGCGCATAATCCCTCGCCGTTGTCAGCGGGCTCACCTAATGTCGCATCCGCCATGACCATGACCGACGCCGTCCCGACGATCCTGGTCGGCACCACGCCCCTGCCTGCTTCACGGGAGCTGGGCTGGCGGCGGGTGCGGGACCGGGGCACGTGGCTGGGGCTTGCCCTAGCGGCGGCTGCCGCCCTCGGCGAGACGCTCGGCACAGTCCTGGCCGGGCGGACCGCCGTCGGGCCGACGGCGACACTGGTCGCCCTGCTGGCGCTCTGCCTGATCGGTGGGTCCCTGGTGGACGTCCTCGGGCGCGTGTCGTGGTCCAGGGTCGTCGACCTCGCAGAGGGCCAGCTGCGCACCGACCTGTTGGCCGCCGCCCTGCACCAGCCGCTTGACACGCTCTCCGAGACAGCTGTCGGTGAGGTCCTGGACCGCGTCGACGACGACACCCACGAGCTGGGGACATTGCTCCGCCAGATGGTCTGGGACCTGGCCCGCACCCTGCTCCGCACCGTCCCCATGTATGTCGTTGCCGGTCTGACGTGGTGGCCTGCGTGGTTGCTGTTCCCCATTGTTGCCGGTGCGCTGACCCTGGCCGTCCGTTCGCTGGCTCCGGAGGTGTCCCGCCGCAAGGTCCTCGAGGAGATCGCGTGGACCGACCATGCCGCGATGATGGAGGAGGGCGTCGCTGCCCGCGACGACCTGCGGGCCAGCCTCGGCCAGGACTACCTGCTGCGTCGGTGTGCGGAGCTGTCCGCCGTCGTCCAGTCCCGGGTCGCGGCCACGTCGCGCGTGGCCAGCCAGATCGGCCGGCGTACCGGCCTGCTCTTGCACGGGCTGCTCGCTGCCGTCGCCGGCGCCGGTGTCGTGCTCGTCTCGCGGCACGACCTGTCGACCGCCTCACTCATCACGTTGTTCCTTGTGACGAGCGCGTTCGTCGGCCAGGTCGACCAGGTCGCACGGCACCTGCCGGACTTTCAGCAGGGGCTGGGCGCGTTGACCCGGCTGCGTCAGCTGCTCGACGTCGAACCCGAGCCCGCAGGGGGCCTTCCGGTTCCTGCCGGCCAGCTGGGGATCTCGGTGCAGGAGCTCTACTTCGCCTACTCCGAAGGCACTTTCGCCCTGCGAGACATCAACCTCGAGGTGGCACCAGGTCGGACGGTGGCCCTCGTGGGGCGCACCGGCAGCGGGAAGTCAACCCTGGCCGCGCTGCTGTCGCGCGCAATGGAGCCGCCGCGAGGGGCGGTCCATCTCGGTGACACGGACGTGCTCGACCTCGACCTGCAGCAGCTCCGCTCGGCCGTGGGAGTCGTGACGCAGCGCACCGAGATCCTGGCGGCGTCACTAGCTGACAACATCACCCTGTTCACCGACGTGCCCCGGTCCGCGGTCATGCAGGCCATCGACTCGCTCGGCCTCAGCGACTGGGTGGCGGGCCTACCGGACGGGCTCGACACCCTGCTCGGCCCAGGCGGGTCGACCTTGTCCGCGGGTGAGGAGCAGCTGGTCGCCTTCGCCCGGCTGCTCGTGCGCGACGTGGGAGTCGTCGTCCTCGACGAGGCGACCGCCCGGATGGACCCGGTCACCGAGGCGCGGGTCGTCCGCGCTGCTGACCGGCTGCTGTCCCACCGCACGGGCATCATCGTCGCGCACCGCCTGTCGACGACGGCGCGCGCGGACCAGGTCGTCGTCCTGGACGCCGGCCGGATCGTGCAGCAGGGCTCTCGGGTCGAGCTTGCGGCTCGCCCGGGCCGCTTCAGGGACCTGCTGCTCGCGGCCGGCGAGGTCGACCACGCCGACGCGCAAGACGCCTCCCTCGGCAGCGTTCGCCGGGCAGGCGAGCTGCCGCCCCAGCCCGACGTGGGCGACGGACCGAGCCTGGCCAGAGCCACCAAGCACCTGCTGTCGATCCACCCGCAGTGGGGCGCCCTCGGCGCGGTCCTGTTCCTTGTCCAGGCGGTGCTGGGCGCCTTCGGTGCCCTCACCGGCCTGGTGTGGGGCCAGCTGGTCGAAGGCCTCCGGCGCGGCGCCACGCCGTGGACCTCGCTGGCGCTGGTCGTCGCCAGCCTGCTGGCCGGACCGTTGATCCTGTCGCGTGCCATGAGGATCTACCCGCAGTGGTGGGTCGCCGTGATGATCCGGGTGCGGCTGTCGGTCCTGCTCGGCCAGACCGCCCAGCAGCGGCTTCCACGGACTCCCCCTGGAGAGGTCGTCTCGCGGGCGATGGACAGCGACCGCTACGCCCGGTATGCCGACCGCTGGGTCGACTTCCTCAACGGCTTGGCGATCGTCGCGGTGACCGCTGCCGTCGCCCGCAACCTGCTCGCCGGAGCGGTCCTGCTCGCCGTGATGGTGCTGTCGGCGGTGGCCTCCTCGTTCGGCTCGCCGCTCGCCGGTCGCTCTGTCGCCGCGTCCTCGACAGCGCGTGCCCAGTTCGGACGGTCGCTGGTCTCGGCCCTCGAGTCGGCCAGGACGGTCAAGCTGGCTGCCGCCACCCCGGCGGTGCACCGGCACCTCCAGGACGTCGACAGCGGCCGGGTAGAGGCCGCCGTCGTCGAGCACCGGGTCCAGGCCATCCTGGACGGAGTGCCCAGCGTCCTGGTCAAGTGCGGCGTGGTGGTCGGCTGGCTGGTCTACCTCCGCGGCGGCTGGGGCCTGGCCACCGCATTGCTCGTCACGACGGCCGTCAACGGCTTCGACTGGTTCGGGCGCGTCGCGGGCGCGGTCATCACCGAGGCGCCGGGGGTCCGTGCCTGGCAGGCTGCCACGTGCCGGCTGGCCGGAGGAGCGGACCTGATGGACCTTCCGGTGGGTGTCGACCTCGTCCAGGGACGCTCGCCGGAGCCGTTCGTACCCGCCCATGAGGGGTTGGACCTGCTGGAGCTGCAGGGACTCAGGGCCGTCCACGACGACGGGACAACCGGCGTCGACAACGTCGACCTGACCGTCCGGGCCGGGCAGCTGGTGCTGCTGCTCGGCCAGGTCGGCTCCGGCAAGTCCAGCCTGCTGTCCACCCTGGCCGGGCTGGTCGACCACACCGGGAGCCTTCGGTGGAACGGCCTCGAGGTCGCGGACCCGCAGACGTTCCTGCGGCCGGGCCGGGTCGCCCACGTCGCGCAGGTCCCTCGAGTGCTGTCAGGCACGTTCCGCGACAACGTCGCGCTGGACCGCCCCCGGGACGTCGCGCGAGCCCTCGACGACGCGCAGCTGACCCCTGACGTGGCCGACGCGGGCGGCCCCGACGCCGTCGTCGGTCATCGCGGCGTGCGCCTGTCCGGCGGGCAGGTCCAGCGCCTGGCGCTGGCCCGGGCCCTCGCCACCGAGCCGGAACTGTTGCTGGCCGACGACGTGTCCAGCGCGCTGGATGCGCACACGGAGGTCGAGCTGTGGCAGTCGCTGCGCCGACGCGGCATGACCGTCATCGGAGCGACGTCCAAGACCGCGGCGCTCGTCCAGGCTGACGTGGTGGTCGTGCTGGTCGACGGTACGGTCGCCGCCAAGGGCCCGTGGTGGGAGCTGGCTCCCACCTGGAGCCACCTCGCCGGCTGACTCTTAGAGCTTGCTGGGTCAGGCGATACCGAGCTGGGCACGCAGGACGTCGCGGGCCTCGGCGAGGGAGGGGCCGTACCACGTGAGGTAACGGCCGCTGACGCACGCGCTGGGTGCGGCGAAGCACTCCGGTCCGTCGGTGGGGCTGAAGGCGTAGGGCTCGTCGGGCAGGACCACCAGGTCATGCGCCGGCAGCGCGTTCAGGTCGACCTTGGGGTAGCGCTCGGGGTCCTCGCCCAGAACGTTGTCGATCCCCAGCCGGGACAGCACGTCCCCGGTGAAGGTGCCCGAGCCGACCGCCATCCAGGGCCGCCGCCAGATCGGGACGAGGGCTCGCCGCCGAGCGCCCACCCAGGGCTCGGCCCAGGCGTCCGAAGCAGCCACGAGCCACCAGGGGCGCGCCAGCCGGCAGGCGGTGAGCATCCGGTCCAGACTGACCAGCGCGTCGGTCACGGTCCGCGGGAACGTCACCCAGACCGCCACCCCGGCAGCCCGAAGGGCGTCGAGGTCCTCGCGGCGGTTCTCTTCCGCGTTGGCCAGCACCAGGTCGGGCCGCAAGGCGACCACCCGCTCCACCGACGGGTTCTTGGTGCCCCTGACCCGCTCCACGTCCAGGCCGCCCGGGTGGCTGCACCAGTCCGTGGCCCCGACGAGAAGTCCCGGCGCGGTGACCGCCACGGACTCCGTCAGCGAGGGCACCAAGGAGACGACCCGCCGGACGTCCGGGGGGACGGCGACAAACAGCCCGAGGTCGTCGTACACCGGGGTGCTAGACGTCGGTGACGCGCAGGCCGGCGTGCGCCTTGTAGCGACGGTTGACGCTGATCAGGTTGGCGGTGAGCGCCTCGACCTGGTGGGCGTTGCGCAGCCGGCCGGCGAAGATGCCCCGCATCCCGGGGATGCGGGCGACCAGGGCCTGGACCAGGTCGGTGGCCTCGCGGTCGTCACCGAGTACGAGGATGTCGGTGTCGAGGGTGTCCACGGCCTCGTCCAGAAGCAGGACGGCGCTGACGTGGTGGAAGGCACCGACGACCTGGCTGTCGGGGAGCAGAGCCGCGGCCTGCTCGGCCGCGCTCCCCTCTTCGACGGTCAGGGCGTAAGCCCCCTGCTTGTCGAAGCCGAGCGGGTTGACGCAGTTGATGACGACCTTGCCGGCGAGCGTAGGCGCGAGGGCCACAAGCAGCTCCTTGTGGCCGTCCCAGGGCACGGCGACGATCACGACGTCGCCCTGCGCGGCCGCCTCGTCGTTGGCCGCTCCCGACACCGAACCCGGCAGGCCGACGGCCGCTTCCACGGCCCTTTCGGCGGAGCGGGAACCCAGGACCACCCGGTGGCCGGCGAGGGCGAACCGCCGAGCCAGGCCCCGACCCTGGTCACCGGTGCCACCCAGGACAGCGAGGACAAGCTGGTCAACATCAGTCATGCGCGGCAGTCTTTCAGCAAGCGCCCCACGCCTGGTAGTCGGGACGGGCTCGCTGAAGAGACCGCCTCCCGCTCGGCGGACTCAGGCCACCCTGAAACGGACCGACCTCGTCAGTGGGTTGGCCTCGATCAGGACGATGTCGACGCTCTTGCCTAGCGGGAGACCCTCGCCGTCGAGCTTTCCCCGCACCGCCGGGTCGGTGAGCTGGACGGTTCCGCCGTGGTGATTGGCCTCCACGACCACGCCACGGAAGCCCTCGCCGAGCCGGTGCTGCAGGACCATGGCCTCGGCAAGGTCGACGACGGCCCGGTCGAGGGCGTGCGCCCGGTGGTCGGCCGTGGCCATCTCGGCCGGAAGGGCCGGCAGCCTCTCCCTCGCCCAGGAGGGGATCTCGGTGCCGGCGCACAGGGCGACGCACACCTCCCCGACGTACCGGTCGGCGAGGCGGCGCAGGGGCGCCGTGCAGTGGGCGTAGGGCGCCGCGACGGCGCTGTGCGTCTGAAGCTCCGGCAGCGTCCCGTCGAAGGCGGTGTACGCCGCACCGCGCAGCAGCCTGGTCGCCAAAGTCAGGAGCCCGGCGGCAGCCGGCTGCGTCGGGTCCAGACTGCTCAGGACGTCGCCGTATGCCGTGCCCTCGGGCCAGGCGACACCCAGCGCGAGGGCGCTGCGGCGCAGGCTGTCCACCGACTGCGGGTCCGGCGTCGGGAGGGTGCGAAGCAGGCCTACCCTGCCGTCGAGCATGACCGTTGCGGCAGCCATGCCGGTGAGCAGGCTGAGCTGGGCGTTCCACTGCTCGCACGGCAACTGCGCCCGGTAGGTGAGGTTCCCCTCGGCGTCGACCTCCTGCTCCGGAGTGGGCAGGTCGACGGCGTCGCGCCGACGGGCATCGGCCTGCCGGAGCTGGCCGATCTCCCTGAGCAGCAGCAGGTCTGCTGACGCCGACCCGTCGTCGATCATCGCCTGCACGCCGGGGTAGTCGAGCTTGCGTCGGCTCCGGACAAGGGCCTTGCGCACGTCGGTGTGCTGCAGCACGCCCTCGGTGTCCAGGGTCAGCGTCCACACGAGGGCGGGCCGATCCTGGTCGGCGAGCAGGCTGGCCCGGTCCTCGCAGAGCACCGGGGGGTGCAGCGGCGAGCGCTGGTCCGGCGCGTAGAGCGTCTCGCCCCGCAGGTGAGCCTCGACGTCGATGGCGCCCCTCGGGACGACGAAGGCGGCCACGTCGGCGATCGCATAGAGCACCCGGTAGCCGGTGTCGGTCTTGCTCAGCGCCATCGCCTGGTCGAGGTCGGTGCTGCCCACCGGGTCGATAGTGAGAAACGGCACGTCCCGCAGGTCATGCTCGGGCAGCTCGGGGCGCACCGCGTCGGCCTCGGCCAGCACCGCGGGCGGGAAGTCCCCCGGCACCTGCAGCTCGGCGCGCAGGGCGTCCCAGCCGGGAATCGCCGTGGGCAGGTGGACGCGAAGGCTCGGCACGCCCGGACTCTACGGCCGCGTACCTGTGATGATGGCCCGATGCGCGCCCTGGTCTTCGACGTGTACGGCGGCCCCCTCACCGTCCGGGAGGTTCCCGACCCGGTTGCCCCCGTCGGGGGGGTCGTCGTGCGGGTGGGCGCGACCGGGATCTGTCGCAGCGACTGGCACGGCTGGCAGGGCCATGACCGGTCGATCACGCTGCCCCACGTGCCTGGGCACGAGCTGGCCGGCACGGTCGAGACGGTCGGGTCGGGGGTCACCCGGTGGGCCGTCGGCGACCGCGTGACCGTTCCGTTCGTCAACGCCTGCGGGCGCTGTCCCCGGTGCGCCGCCGGGCAGCACCAGGTCTGCGACGACCAACGCCAACCGGGCTTCACCGACTGGGGGGCGTTCGCGGAGCTGGTCGCCCTCGAGGCCGCCGACGTCAACCTGGTCCGGCTGCCCGACGACCTGCCCTTCTCGGTGGCGGCGAGCCTGGGGTGCCGCTTCGCGACGGCGTACCGGGCAGTGGTGCAGATCGGGCGGGTGCGCGCGGGCGAGTGGGTCGCCGTGCACGGCGTCGGCGGGCTGGGCCTGTCGGCCGTGCAGGTGGCGCTGGCCTCCGGCGCCCAGGTGGTGGCCGTCGACGTCAACCCACGAGCGCTCGCCCTGGCGGCCTCGATGGGCGCCCACGTCGTCCACGGACCGCCCGTACCAGAGCAGGTTCATGCGCTGACGGGCGGTGGGGCGCACCTGTCACTGGACGCCTTCGGCAGCCAGCAGACCTGTGCCCACTCGGTCCTGTGTCTGCGTACTCAGGGCCGGCACGTGCAGGTGGGGCTGCTTGCGGAGGACCCGGTTGTGCCGATGGGCCGGGTCCTCGCTCGCGAGCTGGAGCTGCTCGGCAGCCATGGGATGGCTGCGCACGCCTACCCGCAGCTGCTGGCCCTGGTGCGCTCCGGACGGCTGCGACCGCAGGACCTGCTCACCAGGGAGCTGTCGCTCGACGAGGCGGCAGCCGGACTCGCGACGGTCGGGGAGGCGGGCGGGATCTCGGTGGTCACCCGGTTCGGCTGACCCCGTCCTCCCTTTGGCAGCAGCCTTGTCGTCGGCAATCTTGTGCTGCGGGAGATCAGCCGAAGAAGACCTGAGCCTCGGTGTAGCGGTCGAGCGGGACCGTCTTGAGCTCACGGGTCGCGTCGGCGAGCGGGACGCGCACGATGTCGGTGCCGCGCAGGGCGACCATCACACCGCTGTCACCCTCGTGGACGGCGTCGATCGCGTGCAGCCCGAAGCGCGTGGCGAGGATCCGGTCGTACGCCGTCGGCGTGCCTCCGCGCTGCACATGCCCGAGGACGGTCTGCCGCGACTCGAAGCCGGTCCGGGCCTCTATCTCCCGCTCCAGCACCGCCCCGATCCCACCGAGCCGCACGTGCCCGAACGCATCGAGCTCCCCGGCCTGCAGCGCGAGGGTGCCCTCCGCCGGTTCCGCTCCCTCGGCGACCACGATGATGGGCGCGTAGTGCCGCTTGAACCGCGCCGTCACGTACTCGCAGACCAGATCGATGTCGAACGGCCGCTCGGGGATCAAGATGACGTTGGCCCCGCCGGCGAGGCCGGAGTGCAGCGCGATCCAGCCCGCGTGCCGTCCCATCACCTCCACGATGAGCGCCCGGTGGTGCGACTCGGCCGTGGTGTGCAGGCGGTCGATCGCGTCCACGGCGATCTGGACGGCCGTGTCGAAGCCGAAGGTGTAGTCGGTCGCACTCAGGTCGTTGTCGATGGTCTTCGGGACGCCGACCACGTTGAGCCCGTGCTCGGCGAGCTGCGTGGCCACGCCGAGCGTGTCCTCACCCCCGATCGCGATGAGCGCATCAATACCGAGCTCGCGGAGGTTGGTCTCGATCCTGTCGACGCCGCCGTCGACCTTGATGGGGTTGGTGCGCGAAGACCCCAGGATGGTCCCGCCCCGCGGCAGGATCCCACGCACCTGCGGTACGCCGAGCTCCATGGTCACGCCCTCGAGCGGCCCCCGCCAGCCGTCCCGGAAGCCCACGAACTCGTGCTCGTAGACCTCCACGCCCTTGCGCACCACGGCCCTGATCACCGCGTTGAGCCCCGGGCAGTCGCCCCCACCAGTCAGTACACCGATCCGCATGCCAGCGACGCTAACGGGTCAAGGGCAAGCCGTCAGCGGTCGAAACGAAGTCGTGCCCCTGCTTCGTCGTACGGCGATCACCGCTGCTCTGGTGACCGCTGCGCTACTGGCAGGTGGCCTGCCCGCCGGCGCGGTCCCACGCACCCAGCCGACGGCTCCGCCACTGACGGCCGCCGACCTGCCACGGCTGACGGCCGAGCTCGCCGCGGTCACTACCCACGCCCAGCAGCTGAGCGACGCCCTCGACCGGGCGGCGGCCCGGGACGGCGGCCTGCGCGTCGCGTTCGGACGCCTGGACCAGGCCCGCGCTCAGGCCCAGGACGCCCTCGACAACCGCGCCAGGCAGGTCTACATGGCGTCGACGCCGAGCCCTGTCGGCGACTGGCAGACGATGTTTGCCGCGCCCGAGCTCAAGGAGCTGGCTCGGCGCGGTGAGCGCGCAGCCCTGACCGTCGACCGCGGTCTGGTCGACGCCGTGACGGAACGGGCCGCCAGCTTCAAGGCCCTGCAGCAGCAGGCCAACGCTTTCCGGGCCGAGCTGCTCGTACAGGGCCAGGCAATACTTGCCGACCAGGACCGGGCCAGGACGCTGCTCGCTCAGGCGCAGGTCCTGGCAGACGCTGCGCAGGCCGTCGAGGTGGCCCGCCGGCTGGCAGCGCAGCGCGCCGCCCTCGACGCGGTCTCGACCCAGGTGACGCTCGCCCTCACCCCCAGCCAGTCGGCCCGCTCACGCCGGGCCCTCACCGGCCAGGCCGCCGTCATCGCCCTCCTTGAGGCCACCGGCAGCGGCATCCCGCTCGGCTACGCGCGCACCGGCCAGGCGCTCACCGGCACCGCCTCCTGGTACGGCCCCGGGTTCGTGGGCCGCCCCACGGCCTCGGGTGCGCCGTACGACCCGGAGCGATTGACCTGCGCGAACAAGGAAGTCCCCCTCGGGACGGTCCTGCACGTCAGCGCGAACGGTCTGTCGGTGAACTGCCTCGTCAACGACCGTGGCCCCTACGTCGGTGACCGCGTCCTGGACATGTCACGGGCCGGTTCGCGGGCCCTGGGCTACTCCGGTCTTGCCCAGGCGACGCTCGAGGTCCTCGTGCCGGTGTGACCCGTCCGACGGGGGGTAGGGCCTGGCAGACAGAGCCAGGGAGCGGTGAGCGTGATCAGGCCAGGTAAAGGATGGACCCCACCCAGTCCGCACTTTGCCAAGGGCAGCCCCATGGCATGGGTGCTTGCATCGGTCGCCCTCGCGACCACGGCCTTCGGCGTCGCGAGTGCCGCGACCTGGTCCCAGGCTTCTTCGGTGGCCCACCCGGCTTCGAAGGGGCAGTCGCCCGCTCCTGATGCTTGGGTCGCCCGGCTGAGCGCCGGCGCCCCTGCTGGTGCACAGACCCTCACCGCCGAGCCGGTCATGGTTGCCAACCCCGTGGCTGCGACTCCCGCGCTGGTCTCGGCGCTGGCCGCGAACGGCATCCCCCAGGTCGCGTTGAACGCCTACCGCGTCGCCGCTGCCCGTATCGACCTGGCACTGCCGGACTGCCACATCGACTGGTCATTGATCGCCGCCATCGGGCGAGTGGAGTCCGACCACGGCCAGTTTGCCGGGGCGACCCTGCAGGCCGACGGGACGTCCCTGCCCCCGATCATCGGACCGGCCCTGGACGGGCGCGGCTTCGCCTACATCGCCGACACCGACCACGGGTTGTACGACGGCGACACGACCTACGATCGCGCCGTCGGACCCATGCAGTTCATCCCCAGCACCTGGAGCAGCTACTCCGTTGACGGCAACGCTGACGGCACGGCTAGTCCGCTGGACATCAACGACGCCGCGCTGGGGGCGTCGCACTACCTGTGCATCGCCGGCGGGGATCTGAGCTCCGATGCCGGACAGGCTCGTGCCGTGTTGGCCTACAACCACTCCGACGCCTATGTCGCAGAGGTGCTGGCGCTCGCACGCGGTTACGCCAACGGAACCCAGGTCGATGCGCCGTTGATCGGGTCCACCTCCGGTCCGGTCGCCGCCCCCAACGGCGACTACCAGGCACCGGCCGCCCCGGGGCCGGCACCCGCCGCTCATCCCGCGGCTCGCACCTCACGTCCGGGTCCGGCGGCCAAGCCGGGAACGGCGCCAAAGCCCGCACGCCCGGTCGCGCCAGCCCCGGCGGCTCCCCGGACGGGCGCCACCCCAGCACCTGGACAACCGCAGCAGCCGGCGCCACTGCCGAAACTGCCCGCATCGCCCGCGCCCGGTCCGGTGGCCCCTCCCGTCGTCACCAGTCCGGGGCTGCCGTCCGGCTCGCCGACCCCGACCTGCCTGCTTCCGCCGATCTGCCTCTAGTCCTGACAGCCCCCGCATGGCGCTGCTCGGTCTGACCGCCCTCAGACGGTCAGACCGAGCAGGTAGGCCCGCTCGACGAGCGCCTCGTAGCGAACCTTCACGTGCCGCGCGTCACGAAGGGCGTCGTGCAGCCCGCCCGGCTGGGACGGGAGCGCCGGTCGGCCCAGATGCTCCCAGAGCTGCCGGACGTCCATCGTGAACCGTGGGAAAGCGCGCGGGAGCGACGGCATGTCCCCCCAAAGCTGGCACAGCGCCACGTGGTCGTAGGCACCGAACCAGGCCCACCACACCGGGTCGTCACCGAAGAACTCCACGAGCTCTGCGGCGATGACCGAGCGCTGCTTCCACGACGATGCCGGGGGCAACTGCGGGAGGACGTTCTCGCGCACCCACGGGTGCACCGCGAGCGGGTCGAAGTCCGCCGACACCGCCGCGTACTCTCTGCCGTCCTCGGCGACCACGCCGATCGACACGAACGTCACCACCGACGCGGTATCGCCGAACTCCAGGTCGTAGAAGAAGCGCACCCCCGTAGTGTCCCAGTCATGACTTTCAGCATCGTTGCCAAGGACGGTTCCCAGTGGGGGGTGGCCGTCGCCTCAAAGTTCCTGGCCGTCGGTGCCGCCGTCCCGGCCGCGCGGTGGGACATTGGAGCGGTCGCGACGCAGTCCTTCGCGAACCTGGCCTACCGCCCCGACGGTCTGCGGATGCTGGCCGAAGGGAGTACCGCGCAGCAGGCGCTGGACGCGCTCACCGCGGCCGACGCACTGCGCGAGCAGCGCCAGGCCGGCATCGTCGACAACCAGGGCCGGGCAGCGACGTGGACCGGCGCGGAGTGCAACTCCTGGGCTGGGGGCCGCACCGGCGACGGCTGGGCCGCGCAGGGCAACATCCTCACCGGCCCAGAGGTGGTCGACGCCGTCGCGAGCACCTACGAGGGCACGGCCGGGTCCCTCGCCCAGCGGCTCACTGCGGCCCTGCTGGCCGGGGACCGTGCAGGCGGTGACCGGCGAGGCCGGCAGAGCGCCGCTCTGCTCGTGGTCAGCGAGGGCGGCGGGTACGGCGGTGGGTCGGACGTGCTGGTGGACCTACGGGTCGACGACCATCGCGACCCGGTAGTCGAGCTCGGCCGCCTGCTCGAGCTGCACACGCTCTACTTCGGCAAAACGGAGCAGACCCTGCCCCTGGAAGGGGCCCTGGCGCAGGAGGTGGCCGCCAAGCTGCGCGCCCTCGGCCACGAGGACCTGGACGCCTGGGCGGGCGTCGAGAACTTCGAGGAGCGGATGGTCCCGGGGGCGATCGACGTACTGGTGCTCCGCATACTGCGAGATGCGTGAGCGTCCTCGCGATCGACTGCGGCACCACCGGTGTCACGGCGCTCGTGGTCAGCGAAGACGGCCGCGTCCGTAGCCGCGGCTACCAGGAGTTCCCGCAGCACTTCCCTGAGCCGGGCTGGGTGGAGCACGAGCCGGAGGAGATCTGGGTCGCGGTGATCTCGGCCTGCAGACAGGCCCTGGACGGGCACGAGGTGGATGTGACGGCTGTCGGGCTCACCGTCCAGCGCGAGACCGCCTGTTTCTGGGACCGCACGTCGCTGCAGTCGCCACGCCGCGCCATCGTCTGGCAGGACCGACGCACCAGCTACCTCTGCGACCACATGAGGCAGCACGAGCCGCGGATCGCCGAGCTGACCGGCTTACGCCTGGACCCCTACTTCACGGCCACCAAGCTGGCCTGGGTACGCCAGCACGACCGTCGTACGTGGGAGGGGGTGCAGGAGGGCCGCACGGCCATCGGGACCGTCGACTCCTACGTCGTGGCCCGCCTGTCCGGGGGTCGCGCACACGTCACGGACGCCAGCAATGCCAGCCGCACGCTGCTGTTCGACCTCCGCACCGGCGACTGGTCGGACGAGCTGTGCGAGCTGTTCGGCATCCCGCGAAGCGCCCTGCCGAGGATCGTGTCGTCCTACGGCGAGGTCGCCCGCACCGACCCGACGGCTTTCCTCGGGTTGGACCTGCCGGTGGCAGGCATCGCCGGCGACCAGCAGGCGGCGCTGTTCGGGCAGGGCTGCTTCGAGCAGGGCCGCAGCAAGTGCACCTACGGCACCGGGTCTTTCGTGCTGATCAACACCGGGAGCACACCCGTGCTGTGCGATCGGCTGCTCACGACGGTCGCGTGGCAGGCCCCTGACGGCGCCCTCACCTACGCCCTTGAGGGTGCCGTGTTCGTCACCGGTGCCGCCGTACAGTGGCTGCGCGACGGGCTGCAGGTCATCGGCAGCGCGGCGGAGGTCGAGTCCCTTGCCCGCCAGGTGCCTGACAGTGGCGGGGTCGTCTTCGTTCCCGCGCTGACCGGACTCGGGGCCCCGCACTGGGACCCCGAAGCCCGTGGCACCGTCCTCGGCATCACCCGCGGTACGACCCGCGCCCATCTCGCGCGGGCCACCCTCGATGCGATCGCCTTCGAGGTCCGCGACGTCGTGGACGCCATGACGAGCGAGGCCGGCTGCGTGCTCGACACCTTGCAGGTCGACGGCGGCGCAAGCGCCAACGACCTGCTGTGCCAGCTGCAGGCCGACCAGCTGGGGGTCGCCGTCCAGCGGCCAGAGGTCCTCGAGACGACGGCGCTCGGAGCCGCTTTCCTGGCCGGCCTGGGTACCGGCGTCTGGTCGAGCCCGCAGGAGCTCGTGGACACGTGGCGGCTCCACCGGCGCTTCGAGCCGCTCCCAGGAGTGCGGGACGACGGGACGCATGCCCGCTGGACCCGAGCTGTCGAGCGCAGCAAGGGGTGGGCGGCACAGTAGCCAGCCTGCCGGGTGACCTGCGAACATTCCGACATCGAGGACACCTGCCTTGCGTGCGCCACACAGTTCCCCCCGGGCGCGCGGTTCTGTGGCCAGTGCGGGGCGCCCCTGCCTGCCCCCTGCCCGGCCTGCAGCGCGCTCGTCGAACCAACGATGGCGTTCTGCACGTCCTGCGGTCATGCGCTGACGGTCAGCACCCCCACGGCGAAGGCCCCCGAACTGCCCGGACCGGAGGAGGAGCGGCGGCTGGTCAGCGTCCTGGCCGTCGACCTCGTGGGGTTCTCGGCCAGCGCCCAGCACCTAGAGCCCGAGGATCTGCAGGCAGTCCAGCAGGAGTTCTTCGCCGTCGTCACGCGCGCGGTGCAACATGCCGGCGGCACCATCGCGAAGCGGATCGGGGACGCTGTCGTGGCTGTCTTCGGCGCCCCCACGGCCCACGAGAACGACCCCTACCGCGCGGTCCGGGCCGGCCTCGACGTCCAGGACGCGCTCAAGGGCCTGACCCTGCCGGATGGCCAGCCGCTCACGGCCCGCGGCGGCGTCTCCACCGGTGAGGCGCTGGTCGCCTTCGAACCCGGCCGAGACGAGCCGAGGGTCGCCGGGGCGGTCCTCGGTCGGGCGATGGGCATGCAGGCATGCGCCCCGCAGGGCAGCGTGCTGGTGGGTCCGCACACGCACCGCATCACCTCCGCCAACATCGACTACGTCCACCACGGGGTGGTTGCTCTGAGCGGGCGGGCGTCGGTTTCCGACTCGTGGGTGGCCGTCTGCCTCAAGGTCCGCTCCGACCAGGTCGGTGACGCGCTGCCGCTGGTGGGCCGCGAGCCGGAGCTGGGGATGCTCGTCAGTGGCCTGCGCCGGGCGATGCAGGAGCGCCGCGGGCAGCTCGTCGCCCTCGTGGGCGAGCCCGGCCTCGGGAAGAGCCGCCTCACCCGGGCGCTGGCAGAGCACGCAGACTCCCCTGCGACCCCGACCCTGGTCCGCTGGCGGGTCGGTGCCTGCCTGCCCTACGGCGAGGGCGTGAGCTACTGGGCGCTGGGTCAGGTCGTGAAGGCGCAGGCTCAGATCCTTGAGTCCGACAGCGCCGCGCTCGCGCGGCACAAGCTCGAGACCTCCGTGGAGACCCTGCTCCGCGCCGAATCCGGCGAGGTCATCAGCCAGGTCAAGCAGCGCCTGGCCGCCCTGGTGGGCCTGCCTGGAAGCTCCTCGAAGGACGCCGACGACCTCGACGCCAGCCATGCCGCATGGCGCAGGTACCTGATGGCGCTGGCAGAGGACGCGCCGACGGTGCTCGTGCTGGAGGATCTGCATTGGGCCGATGACGGCTTCCTGGACTTCCTGCGCTCCCTGGTACAGGCCGCCTCCTCGCTGCCGCTGCTGGTACTCGTCACGGCCCGGCCCGAGCTGTTCGAGCGTCGCCCCACGTGGGTGTCGGGCCTGGCCGATGCGATGACCCTGACCCTCACCCCGCTGAGCGAGTCAGAGATGACGACGGTGCTGGGCCGGCTGCTCGGTGGGACGGTCCTGCCCGCTGCCCTCCAGCGCCGCCTGCTCGACCTCGTCAACGGCAACCCGCTGTACGCCGAGGAGTACGTCCGGATGCTCACCGACAGCGGGGTGCTCGCCGCCGAGGCGCAGGACACCCTGGCCGACCTGCCCCTGCCCGACAGCGTCCAGGGCGTCGTCGACAGCCGGCTGGACCTGCTCAGCGCCGCGGAGCGCAGCGTCGTGTCTGCGGCCGCCGTGGTTGGTGAGGTCTTCTGGGACGGTGCGGTCGCGGCGGTCGCCGACGCTGACCGCGACCAGGTCCGGAACTGCCTGGAAGCCCTTTCCCAGCGGGAGGTTGTCCGCCGCTCGCCACGGTCGAGGGTGGCCGGTGAGCAGGAGTTCGCCTTCCGGCACGTGCTGGTCCGCGACGCGGCGTACGCCCGGATCCCCCACTCCATCCGGGTGGTCCAGCACCGCCGGTGCGCCGACTGGCTCGACACCTTCCTGGCTGAGCGCGGCGACGACGTCGCCGAGCTGCGAGCCCACCACCGCATCACGGCCTACGAGCTGGCGGCCGGCCTGGGCGCCGACCTCGAGCCTTACGCCCAGGCAGCCCGCCAGGCGCTGCAGACCGCGGCGGAGCGCGCCCTGCGGCTGCACGCCGTGACGACCGCACACGGCTACGCCAGCCGCGCGGTGACCCTCTGGCACGGCCACGAGGACGAGCCGGCGGCGTTGAAGGCGTCCCTGCTCGCGGCCGAGCTGGCCTTCCTGCATGACCCGCACGCGTTCTACTCCGATGGTGGCCCGGCCCGGGTCCAGCAGACCGCGCAGCAGCTGCTGCTGCTCGGCGACCGCCGTGGGGCCGCCCGCGCGCAGGTCCTTCTGGGTCAAGCCGAGTGGTACCGCGGGGGTGGCGCCGAGCTGGCCGCC
>JAYUBO010000027.1:0-11505 GCA_043740815.1 Frankiales bacterium
GTGAACGGTTCCGCCTGCTCCTCGCGGGCCCACCGCTCGCGCCGGTTCTTCGAGACGGACGCCCGCAGCCGTCTCCAGAGCGGCCAGGCGAGCGCCGCGACGACGAGCAGGACGAGCAGGACGAGCAGGTTGACGAAGCTGAAGCCGCCCGACGGTGGCACGGTGTCGGCGGTGAGCATCGAGAGCATGCCCCGAGTCTAGGTCGGGCCGGGCGTGCCCCCGATGACGATCGGTGGCCGGTCGCAGCACCGGCCCGGCGCCCCGCCTGACTGCGGGTGCCCGGGTAGGGTCGAGGGGAGACGTGAGCACCGGCACGTGCCGGTGCGAGTTCCACGTCACGACGAGAGGGAAGGGCAACCCACATGAGCAGCACCGGTGGCCTGTTCGACAAGGTCAAGAACTTCATCCAGGGCAACCCCGAGAAGGCGCAGCAGGGGCTCGACAAGCTGGGCGACGTCGTCAACCAGCGGACGGGCGGCAAGTACGCGGACCAGATCGACAAGGCGGGCGACAAGGTCGGCGAGCGGCTCGGGCTGCCAGCCGACGAGACCGTGCCCGCGCCGGGTGAGCCCGCGCCGGCTCCCGTCTCCGGGTCGGTCCCGGCACCTGAGCCGCCCCACGCTCCGGTGCCCGGTCCACCGCCTGCACCGGCCCCCTCACCGGGGCCGCCTCCCGCTCCGGCGCCGTGACCCCCGGCCCTGACCGGGGCTGACCCGCCACCTCCATAAGCAGACGAGAGGGGCCCGGCGCCCGCCGGGCCCCTCACGCACGTCAAAACGCGCGTCAGCCCGCGTCCTTGATCTCGGCCAGGACGGTGCCGCTCGTGACGGTCTCGCCGACCGTGGCGCTGAGGCCGTTGATGACGCCGGCCTTGTGCGCGTTGATCGGCTGCTCCATCTTCATCGCCTCGAGGACGATGACGGTCTGCCCGGCGTCGACCTGCTGGCCCTCCTCGACGGCGATCTTGACGATCGTCCCCTGCATCGGGGCGGTGAGGGCGTCGCCGGATGCGGCGGCGGTGGTCGTGCCCGCGCCGGAACGACGCGGCGCCTTCTTCTTCGCGGCACCACCGCCCCCGCCGCCGAGGGACAGGCCGCCGGCGACCACGACCTCGAGGCGCTTGCCGCCGACCTCGACGACGATCGTCTGGCGCGCCTGGGGCTCGGCGGGCGCGGCAGCCGACCCGCCGGCATACGGCTCGATGGTGTTGTTGAACTCCGTCTCGATCCACCTGGTGTGGATGGAGAACGGGGTGCTCGGGTCGGCGGGCGCGAAGGCGGGGTCGCTGACCACGGCGCGGTGGAACGGCAGGACCGTCGGCATGCCGTCGACCTCGAACTCGGCCAGCGCGCGACGCGAGCGCTCGAGCGCCTCCTGGCGGGTGCGGCCGGTGACGATGAGCTTGGCGAGCATCGAGTCGAAGGCGCCGCCGATGACGTCGCCCTCGACGACTCCGGAGTCGACGCGCACGCCGGGACCCGACGGGGTGACGTAGCGGCTCACCGTGCCGGGCGCCGGGAGGAAGCCGCGGCCGGCGTCCTCGCCGTTGATGCGGAACTCGAAGGAGTGCCCGCGCGGCTCCGGGTCGGTGAAGGTGAGCTCGTGGCCATCGGCGATGCGGAACTGCTCACGGACCAGGTCGACGCCGGTGACCTCCTCGGTGACCGGATGCTCGACCTGTAGGCGGGTGTTGACCTCGAGGAAGGAGATCAGACCGTCCGCGCCGACCAGGAACTCGCAGGTGCCGGCCCCGACGTAGCCGGCCTCCTTGATGATGGCCTTGGAGGCTTCGTACAACTGCTTGGTCTGGGCGTCGGTCAGGAAGGGCGCGGGCGCCTCCTCGACGACCTTCTGGTAGCGCCGCTGGAGTGAGCAGTCGCGGGTGCTGACGACCACGACGTTGCCGTGCGTGTCGGCCAGCACCTGGGTCTCGACGTGCCGAGGCTTGTCGAGGTAACGCTCGACGAAGCACTCGCCCCGGCCGAAGGCCGCGACAGCCTCGCGGACCGCCGACTCGTACAGCTCGGGGATCTCGTCCTTGGTGCGGGCAATCTTCAGCCCTCGGCCGCCACCGCCGAAGGCGGCCTTGATGGCAACAGGCAGGCCGTGCTCCTCGACGAAGGCCAGCACCTCGTCGACCCCCTTGACCGGGTCGGCGGTGCCCGGCACGAGGGGAGCGCCGATCTTCATCGCGATGTGCCGCGCGGTCGTCTTGTCGCCGAGGGCGGAGATGGCCGCCGGCGAAGGACCGATCCAGGTCGCGCCGGCATCGATGACCGCCTGCGCGAATTCGGCGTTCTCGGACAGGAACCCGTAGCCCGGGTGCACGGCATCGGCACCGGATGCCTTCAAAGCCCCCAGCACCTTGTCGATGCGCAGGTAGGAGTCGCCGGGGGTCGTCCCGCCCAGGGCGAAGGCCTCGTCGGCGACGCGGACGTGCAGCGCATCGAGGTCGGGCTCGGCGTAGACAGCGACCGACGTGAGCCCGGCGTCCTTGCAGGCGCGGGCGACGCGGACTGCGATCTCTCCGCGGTTGGCGATCAGGACTTTGTGCACGCGTGCTCCCTCGGTGGAACGGCCTGGCAAAGCCTAGCGAGGCAGGTCGGTCATCAGCGGCCCGGGTCGCGAGGCCCGCTGTTGTCGGCCTAGCGGGGGAGCGCTGACGCGCGCCACGCTTCGGTGCCGGGACTGAGCGGGGAACGCAGCGTGGGCACGGCCCACAGCGACGGAGCTGGCGGCGTAGCGGCGGGCTCCACGCCGGACCCTGCCATGAGCAGGGCGACGACCGCCGCGAGCTCCTCCGGCGTCGCGTCCCCCCGGACCACTCGGAGCTGGGCCCTCACAAGGGGATGTTCCCATGCTTGCGCGGCGGGATGGTCTGCCGCTTCGTGCGCAGTGCCCGTAGCGCCTTGGCGACCTCGAGGCGGGTGTGGGAAGGCTCGATGACCGCGTCGACGAATCCTCGCTCGGCCGCGATGTAGGGGTTCGCGAAGGTGTCCTCGTACTCGGTGATGAAGTCTGCACGCGCCTTCTCCGGGTCCTCTGACGCGGCGATGTCCTTACGGCGCACGATGTTGACGGCGCCCTGGGCGCCGACGACGGCCACCTGGGCCGTGGGCCAGGCCAGGTTGACATCCGCCCCAAGGTGCTTGGATCCCATCACGACATAGGCACCGCCGTACGCCTTGCGGGTAATGACGGTGACTTTCGGGACGGTCGCCTCGGAGTAGGCGTAGAGCAGCTTGGCACCGCGCCGGATGATCCCGGCGTGCTCCTGGCCCACCCCTGGCAAGAAGCCCGGCACGTCGCAGAAGGTGAGGATCGGGATGTTGAAGGCGTCGCAGGTGCGGACGAAGCGGGCTGCCTTCTCGGACGCGTCGATGTCGAGGGTGCCAGCGAACTGCATCGGGTTGTTGCCGACGACACCGACCGAGCGACCCTCGATGCGGCCGAACCCACAGATGATGTTCGGCGCCCACCAGGCGTGGACCTCGAGGAAGTCCTCGTCGTCGACGACCGCGTGGATGACGGTGTGCATGTCGTAGGGCGCGTTGTTGCTGTCAGGGATCAGCGTGTTGAGCTCGGGCAGGAGCTCCTCCCCCAGCACGTCCGGCGCGTCGTAAACCGGGGCCTCCGACAGGTTGTTGGACGGCAGGTGGGACAGCAGTGCCTTCGTCAGCTCGAGGGCCTCCCCCTCGTCCTGGCTCATGAAGTGGGCCACGCCACTCTTGGTGTTGTGGGCCCTCGCGCCGCCGAGGTCCTCGATCGAGATGTCCTCGCCGGTCACGGTCTTGATGACGTCCGGGCCGGTGATCATCATGGCGCTTGCGCCGTCGACCATCAGATTGAAGTCGGTCAGGGCGGGGCTGTAGACGTGCCCGCCGGCGCAGTTGCCGAGGATCAGGCTGATCTGCGGGACGACCCCGGAGGCCATCACGTTGCGGTAGAAGATCTCGCCGTACAGCGCCAGGCCCATGATCCCCTCCTGGATCCGGGCGCCGGAGCCTTCGTTGATGCCGACGATGGGGCAGCCGGTCTTCAGCGCCAGGTCCATGACCTTGACGATCTTTTCGCCGTACACCTCGCCGAGGGCGCCCCCGAACACCATCGCGTCCTGGCTGAAGATGCACACCGGGCGGCCGTCGACGGTGCCGAAGCCGGTGATGACGCCGTCGCCGATGGGCCGGTTCTTCTCCAGCCCGAAGTCGCGCGCCCGGTGACGCGCAAGCGCGTCCGTCTCGGTGAAGCTGTCCTCGTCGAGGAACGCCTCGATCCGCTCGCGCGCCGTCCGCTGCCCCCTGGAGTGCCGTTTCTCAAGCGCCGCCTCGCTTCCGGGGTGCAGCGAGGCGTCTACCCGTCGGCGCAGCTCGGCGAGCTTGCCGGCGGTCGTGTGGACGTCAGAGGGGGGCATCGCAGGCTCAGCGGTCACGCGACGGAGGGTATCGGGGAGGCCGGTGCGCCCCGGCGAGGGGTTGAATGCGCGACATGTACGGCGCCCTCGACCGCCCACCGCTGCGGGCTGCGGCCCTCGACCGCGCGCTGGCGCCTGACGGCTGGCGGGTGGAGGTCCTCGACCGCGCCGACTCGACAAATGCCCTCGTCGCCGAGCGTGCCCGTGCCGGTGAACCCTCCGGTCTGGTCATGGTGGCCGAGGAGCAGACCGCCGGCAGGGGCCGCCTCGACCGGACCTGGGTGTCTCCACCTGCCGCGGGGCTGACCTTCTCTGTGCTGCTGCGACCGGCAGCCGAGCCCGAGCAGCTGGGCTGGCTCCCCCTGTGGGGTGGCCTCGCGGTGGCCCGGGCGGTCCGCGAGCAGGCCGGTGTGGACGCCGTCCTGAAGTGGCCCAACGACGTCCTGGTCGGCGGCCGCAAGGTCGCCGGCCTGCTCGCCGAGGCCGTCACCGGCCCCGGTGGGACCGCGGTGGTCCTCGGCATCGGCCTCAACGTCACGACCCGGGCCGAGGAGCTGCCCGCACCCACGGGCGTCGCGCCCACCTCCCTACTTCTCGAGGCAGCCGCGACGACCGACCGCGAGACGCTGCTCAAGGCGATCCTGAGGTCGCTGTCCGGGACGATCGGGGACCGCGACGTGACGGCGTACCGGCAGGCGTGCGCGACGCTCGGACGGCGGGTGCGGATCGAGCTCCCGGGAGGGCAGGTCGTGGAGGGCACCGCCGAGCGGGTCGACGACCAGGGGCGGCTCGTGGTGGACGGCACCGCATTTGCTGCCGGAGACGTCGTCCACCTGAGATAGTCGCGCCGTGGCGTACCCCAGGAAGCTCCTGTCGGACAACGAGAAGATCGTTCTCGAGACCCACCCGCACTGGAAGACGCTCGTGCTGCCGGTGGTGGCGCTGCTCGTCACGCTGGGCCTGGCGGGCTACCTGATCGCGCTCGTGGACGACAACCTCGGCACGTACCTGATCCTGGGGCTCGCCGCGCTGCTGGTCGTCGTCTTCGTCGTCGTGCCGTTCCTGCGCTGGCGCACCACGCTGTTCGTGATCACCGACGAGCGGGTCGTTGTCCGGACCGGGATCTTGTCCCGAACCGGCCGGGACATCCCCATGACACGGGTCAACGACGTGACCTTCAGCCACAACCTGTTCGAGCGGATGCTCGGCTGCGGCACCCTGGTGGTCGAGTCCGCGGGCGAGCGCGGGCAGGTGCAGTTGACCGATGTGCCGCGCGTCGAGCAGGTCCAGAAGACCCTGTACGAGCTGGCCGAGAAGGCCGGCCGGCCGCTGGCTTAGCCGCTCAGCGGCTAGCCGGTGAGCTCCCCGTCGATGACCTTGCGGTCGTCGAAGGGTGGCCAGTCGCCCTGCGGGGCACGCGCCTTGTCATAGACGACCCCCTGCGCAAGGGCTCCGGCGCGTTCTCCAGGGCCACCGGCGTTGACACCGATGCAGGTCAAGATGCCGCCCAGACCGGCAACGATGCAGCCGATCAGGGCAGGCGCCCCATGGGGCAGAACCGTTGCACTGAGCAGGAACACTCCCGCCGAGCTGCCCCTGAAGGCGAAGTACGCCTTCTGCCGTCCGGTCATGTCCGCGACGGTACGCCCGCGGCGCGCTGTTCGCATCTGGCACGCTTCCCGGGTGGACGACCTCGACAACCTGCTGCTTGGTAGCTCTCCCACGCTGACCCGTGAGGACGTCGAGTCGCGGGCCGGAGTGGACGCGGAGCAGGCCGCGGCGATCTGGGCGGCAATGGGTTTCGCGGAAGTGCCGTACGGAACGACGTCCTTCACCGAGGCCGACCTGCAGGCTCTGCAGACGGCCACCGAGCTGCTGGCCCTGGGTGTCATCGACGCCGACACGCTGCTGGTGTTGGCCAGGGCCATGGGGCAGGGACTGGCCAAGCTGGCCGAGGCGCAGCTCGACGTCTTCCGGGGGTTGTCCGGGGGGATGACCGTGGACGAGGCGTTCCTTGCGGCGGCCGCGAACGCCGGTGATGTGCTGCCCCGGCTCGAGCAGCTGGTGTTGTTCGTCTGGCGGCGGCAGTTCGCCGCGGCCGTGCAGCGCTCGTTCGTGACAGCCCGTGAGGACGGGATGCCGGTCCTGTCCGTCGGGTTCGTCGACCTCGTCAACTTCACCCGTTCCAGCCGGGAGTGGACCTCGGCCCAGCTCGAGCAGACCCTGGAGCGGTTCGAACGTGACACCGCGCTGCGGGTCACAGTTGTCGGTGGACGGGTGGTCAAGACGCTCGGCGACGGGGTCCTTTACGCGACGAGCGACCCGCGTGCGGCGGTGGACGTGGCCCTGCAGACCGTGGCCGCGCACGCCGCCGACCGCAGCCTGCCCTCCGTCCGTGCGGGGGTCGCGTCCGGCCCCGTTCTCGTGCGGCTGGGGGACGTCTTCGGCGAGCCGGTCAACCTGGCGAGCCGGCTCGCGGACGAGGCCCGTCCGGACGCTGTCCTTGTCGACCGGGTCGTCGCCGAGCAGCTCGAGGGTCTCGACGTTCGCCCGCTGCACCGTCGCTCTGTCCGGGGGTACCGGTCGCTGGTGCCCTACCTCGTGCGGGTACCGGACTAGCGATCAGACCAGCGCGGACTTCTCGGCAAGGCCGGGGGCGCTCGCGAAGACCCAGCGACGGTAGGCCCAGAAGCGGAAGACGGTAGCCACCGCCGTACCGATCATGCCGCTGATGGTGAAGGCAACGGTGGTCTTGGCATCGAGCAGGTAGTGGGCGATGTCGACCGGGATGAGCGTGATGACCAGGCCGACAACGTTGATGCCGGCGTAGACGCTGATGTCCTGGCGGTGACCACGCTCGTCGTCGACCCGATGGGCGAACGACCACAGCCGGTTGCCGACGTAGGAGACGGCGGTCGCGATGACGGTCGACAGTGTCTTGGACGTGGTCGGCCCGAGTCCGACGCGGCGGTAGAAGACATACGCCAGGACCGCGTCCAGGATGAAGCAGAAGCCACCGACGACGACGAACTTCCCCAACTCCCCGGCGATGGCCTGCAGCCGCACGGCAAGGGGATGGACCACCCCGTCAGCCTACCCAAGCCCAGCGTGCGAGAGTCTGAACGTGACATGGCTGGAGCTCGAAGGAGCCTGCAACGTCCGTGACGTCGGAGGCCTGACGACCGTCGACGGCCGCACCACCCACCCCGGAGTGCTGCTGCGGGGAGACAACCTGCAGGACCTGACCCCGGCGGATGTGGCGCTGCTGCTCGGCACCGGCCTCGGGACGGTGCTGGACCTTCGGACCGCGTCCGAGATCGAGATCCTCGGCCCCGGCCCCTTACAGGCGACCCCGGTCCCGCATCTGCATCAGGACCTCATTCCTTTTGGCTTCGAGGCGCGCGACCTCGTCGAGCGAACTGTCCCCTCAGACGGGGTCGGCGTGCACGCGATGGACCATCACTACCTCGACTACCTGCGGGACGCACCGCAAGCAGTGGCGGCAGCGCTGCGGACGATCGCCGACCCGCGGTCGGGCACCGTGCTGGTCCACTGCGCTGCCGGCAAGGACCGCACCGGGGTCGTCGTGGCACTGGCGCTTTCCCTGGTGGGGGTCCGCCGGGACGAGGTGGTCGCCGACTACCAGCTCACCGACGAGAGGATCGAGCGGATCCGGGACCGGCTGCTCGGCTCGCCGCTCTACGCGACGAGCATTGCCCAGCGCCCGCTGTCAGCGATCCGCCCGCACGCTGAGAACATGGAGCGCTTCCTCGACCGCGTGGACGCGGACTACGGCGGGGTGCACGGGCTCGCCATGGCGATCGGGGTCGACGAGGAGACCGTCGCGAGGCTCGGCCGTCGCCTGCTCGGCTGACCGTTAGCCTTGCGCGCGTGACCACGGAGCACCCGCGCACCCGACCCGTGGTGCGCGGTGCGATGGGGCTTCCCGTCGTCGGGATGGTCGGTGGCGGTCAGCTGTCCCGCATGACGCACCAGGCGGCCATCGCCCTCGGGCTGTCCCTGCGGGTCCTGGCCGACGCGACGCACGACGCGGCAGCGCTGGTCGCCCAGGGTGTGACGGTCGGCTCGCACGAGTCGCTCGCGGACCTTCGTGACTTCGCGAGCGGTTGCGAGGTCGTGACGTTCGACCATGAGCACGTCCCCGGCGCCCTCATCGCCGCTCTGGAGGGGGAGGGGCACAACATCTTCCCGGGTTCGGCTGCGCTGCTGCACGCACAGGACAAGCTCGTCATGCGCGAGCGGCTGTCCGCGCTCGGAGTGCCCGTCCCTCCGTTCGCTGCGGTCTCCTCGCCGGCCGACCTGTCCTTGTTTGCCGACACGCACGGCTGGCCGGTTGTGCTGAAGGCGGTGACAGGTGGTTACGACGGTAAGGGCGTCTGGTTGGTGTCCTCGCTGGAGGAGGCCGCGCCCATGCTGGCCAGTGGCGTGCGCCTGCTCGTCGAGCAGCGGGTGCCGCTGCTGCGGGAGCTGGCTGCTGTCGTGGCTCGGTCGCCGTACGGTCAGGCTGGGGCCTGGCCGGTCGTCGAGACGGTGCAGTCCGACGGGATCTGCGTGGAGGTCCTCGCCCCCGCGCCGGGCCTGTCGCAGGAGCTGGCGCTGGAGGCGCAGTCACTCGCGATCAGGCTTGCGGACTCCCTTGGCGTGGTGGGGGTGCTGGCCGTCGAGCTGTTCGAGACGACCTCTGGGCTGCTCGTCAACGAGCTTGCCATGCGCCCGCACAACAGCGGCCACTGGACGATCGAGGGGGCGCGCACCTCACAGTTCGAGCAGCACCTGCGCGCCGTCCTGGACTACCCCCTCGGTACGACGACCATGACAGCTCCGTGGGTCGTCATGGCCAACCTGCTCGGAGGTGACGGCGACCCCGACCTCGACCGGCGGCTGCACCTGCTGATGGGCCGCGACCCGGCCCTGAAGGTCCATCTGTACGGCAAGCAGGTCCGGCCGGGTCGCAAGATCGGGCACGTGACCGCGCTGGGCGAGGACCTCGACGACGTGCGCACCCGGGCCCGGATCGGCGCCCACTACCTGAGGACGGGGGAATGGACGCAATGACCCATTCGATGACGGGGCATGCCGTGGTGGGAATCATCATGGGCAGCGATAGCGACTGGCCCGTGATGGAGGCCGCTTCGCATGCGCTGAGGGAGTTTGACGTCCCACACGAGGTGCACGTCGTGTCCGCGCACCGGATGCCCGTCCAGATGCTCGACTACGCCTCGGCCGCTGCCGACCGCGGTCTGCGGGTCGTCATCGCCGGCGCCGGTGGGGCCGCACACCTGCCCGGGATGGTCGCGTCCATGACGCCGCTGCCGGTGATCGGGGTACCGGTGCCGCTGCAGTACCTCGACGGGATGGACTCGCTGCTGTCCATCGTGCAGATGCCGGCCGGCGTACCCGTCGCCACCGTGTCGGTCGCGGGAGCCCGCAATGCTGGCTTGCTCGCCGTACGCATCCTGGCGACTTCTGACGAAGCGCTGCTCGCCCGGATGCGGGCCTTCCAGGTCGCACTGGGTGACGAGGCGCGCGCCAAGGACGTGGCCCTGCAGACCCGTCTGACGTGAGCTCCCCCCTGAGCCGGTCGGACAAGGCCGACTTCCAGCCAGGTGAGCTGCCCTGGCCGCCCGGCGTCGCTACCGAGGCCTGCGCCTCTGAAGGTGCGGCGGGTCACCAGGGGTGTCAGCGTGGCCACTCGATCTTCGGACAGCTGTCCATCACGACGGCAAGGCCGGCCTCGGTGGCCCGGGCAGCGGCCTCGGTGTCGACGACACCGAGCTGCATCCACACACCCTTCGCCCCTGCCGCAATCGCACCGTCAACCACTGGTCCGACCAGGGATGACCGGACGAAGCAGTCCACGACGTCGACGTCGAACGGTATGTCGGCGAGGGTCGGGTAGCCCTGCTGGCCGTGCACGATGACTGCCGAGGGATGCACTGGGACGATCCGCTTTCCCATGTCCTGCAGGAACTTTGCGACTCCCCAGGCTGCCCTGCTGTGGTCGTCGGAAAGGCCGACGACCGCCCAGGTGTGCAGCGACAGCAGGTGGTCCACGGGCGTCATGGGATCAGTCTCTAGGACCAGGTTTCGTATCGCTCACGCAGCCGGGTCACGTCGCGCCGGCGCTGCTCGTAGGTCGCACCCACTCCGACCAGGAGGGCACCAGCACCAGCCAGCAGTGTCCAGCGAGGCAGGGCTGAGGCGTACGGCGCGAGCAGGTGTAGGGCGTCGAGGAGCACCACGAGCCCACCCAGGACCAGGGGAGCGCGCAGCCGGTCCTGGGCGCCGACCATCACGACAGCAAGCGCGACCACCAGCAGGAGCAGCCCCCGGGTCGGGGTGGCGTCGGTGAGGGCCTTCAGCAGCGAGGGCACCAGCGCCAGCGCCAGCCCCGGACCGTACGCCGCGACGGACCCCAGCTCGGGTTGTGTGCGTCGTCGAAGGTGGCCAAACAGCAGCGCTACCAGAGCAAGCGGCGCAACGTAGGGCTCGGGGGAGACCACGTGCGCATCGGCTAGGCGGACCCAGGACGACGCTGACAGAAGCAGGCCGCCGAGCAAGCCCACCTCGCGCCGGTCAGGCCGGATCGCCAGCGCCAGCGCCAGCAACCCGGTCAGGGCGAGGGACCAGGACAACCAGCCGGGGTCGCCGGCCGCGAGCAGCACCGCCGTGCCTGCGAGGATCCCCGCGGCTGCTTCGAGACCGATCCGTTGGGCGCCGCGCAGCACGAACGTGAGCCCGACACAGACGGCGGGGACGGCCAGCACCAGCGCCCCGACCTGGTCCACGGCGAGAGCCCGGTCGGCGCCGTACGCCGCGAGGGCCGCCCCGGTGAGCAGTCCGGCGACCGCTGTGAGCGCGCCAAGCAACCGGACCGCGAGCAGGGCGACGAGGACGGCCGCGACGGGCAGCACCGTCAGGCTCGCCGTCCGGTCAGCCACGGACCACACCGCCGCGTAGACGGTGAGCGCGGTCGACGCGCCGGCCAGCGCGACGCGGACCGCGTTCTTCGCCAGGGCGGCCGCGAGCCCGAGGGCCGCCGCGGTCGCGAGCAGGACTGTCAGGGCTACCGG
>JAYUBO010000028.1:0-20651 GCA_043740815.1 Frankiales bacterium
CGGCCTCCCCCGCCACCAGCGACCCCAGCACGACCGCAACCACCGGGTTGACGTAGGCGTAGGTCGACACCTTGCTGACCGGCGTCGTGCCCAACAGCCAGGTGTACGCCGTGAAGGCCACGACGGAGCCGAACACGACCAGGTACGCGAAGGCCACGATCGACGAGGCATGGACCGAGCCCGAGTTCAGCTGCTCACCTCGTAGGACGCCCGCCACCGTCAGACCTGCGGCCCCACCGACCATCTGGGCGGTCGTCGTGACGAGCGGGTCTTTCGGCAGCGCGACCCGTGAGGCCAGGACCGAGCCCGTCGACCAGAGCGCACTGCCACCCAGGACGAGCAGCGCCGCCCCGATGGTCACGCCCGCCGGCCGGGTGCCAGGCAGCAGCAGCACCCCCAGACCCACGAAGCCGATCGCAACGCCACCCAAGGTCCGGCGCGACGGCGTGTCGCGAAGGACCGTCCGCAGGAGCACCACGTACAGGGGGACGGCCGCCACGAGCAGCGCGGTGAGACCTGACGGGAGACCGCGCTGCTCCGCGAGGGTGATGGCGCCGTTGCCGCCGAGCAGGAGCAGCAGCCCGAGCCCCGCACTGTTCAGCAGTGCCCTCGACTCTCCCCGGAACGGACCCGTTCCCCTACGCAGCAGGACAAAGCCACCGATGAGCCCCCCTGCGAGCAAGAACCGCGCCGCCGCCGTCAGCAGCGACGGCAGCCCGTCGACGACGTAGTGGATCGCCAGGTAGGTCGAGCCCCACACCACGTAGACCAGCCCCAGGGCTGTCCAGGTCTTCCACTTCGGCGGGGGCATGACACCACCCTGCCAGGCCGCCCGACGGGCGCGCGATGTGAGCAGGCGGTGGGCGCTATCCGAGAGCCTTCCGGGCGCGCTGCAGCTGCACGATCACCGACCAGGTGACTTCCTCCACCGGCCGGTCGCCGTTGACTTGGATGAGCTGCTCGCGCTCGCGGTAGTAGTCGAGCAGCGGCGAGGTGTGGGTCTCGTAGACGGCGAGGCGGCGCTCGACAACCTCGCGGGTGTCGTCCGCCCGGCCGCTGGTCTTGCCACGCGCCACGATCCGCTCGATGAGGGCCTCGCGGGCGACCTCGAGGTAGACCGCGAGCTGCACCGAGACGCCCAGGTCCTTCGCGACGCCATATGCGGTCTGGGCCTGCTCGACGTTACGCGGGAAGCCGTCGAGGACGTAGCCGCCCGTCGCAGCCGCCGCGACGACCGGTTTGCGGAGCATGTCCAGGACAACCGAGTCGGGGACGAGGTCGCCACGGACCATGTACGCCTGCGCTGTCTGGCCGATCGACGTCGCCTTGGCAACGTGCTCGCGCAGCAGGTCACCGCTGGAGATGTGCACCAACCCGAAGTGGTCGGCGATCTTCTGCGCCTGGGTGCCCTTACCGGCACCCGGGGCTCCAATCAGCAACAGCCGCACATCTCACCTCCACCGGGTCGGGCCTCGAGCCTCTCACAGCACGCCCTCGTCACCGGTGAGCGGCGCCTGCGCTGCCGGGCCACGATGGGGCCATGACCCGTGCCGCCGCGTCCCTTGCCTGCTGTCTCACGGTCGCGTGCCTGCTCACAGCGTGCGGCGCAGGATCCACCACGACCGCCCCCTCCCCCAGCGCGACCACGCCACCACCTCCGGCCGCGCCGTCGCACCCGCCCGTCGCACCTACCTCGAAGGCGTTACCCGCGCCGACGAGCCATGACTGGACGACCTATGGCGGGGACGCAGCCCGCAGGTCCTCGACACCGGGACCGGACCCGACGTCGCCGCAGGTCACGTGGCAGGCCCGGCTCGACGGCAAGGTCTACGCCAGCCCGCTGTCCGTCGGTGGCGTCGTCATCGCCGCGACCGAGAACGGCTCGCTGTACGCCCTCGCAGGGACCACCGGCCGGGTGCTGTGGCGGCGTCACCTCGCTGACCCCGTCCACGGCGCCGACCTGCCCTGCGGCAACATCGACCCGCTCGGCGTCACCGGAACCCCCGTCTACGACCCGGCCACCCACCTGGTCTTCGCCGTCGTCGCGCAGCCCGGGGTGCGCCACGTCCTGTACGGCGTCGACGTGGGTACCGGCACGGTTCGGCTGACCCGTGCGGTGGACGTCCCCGGCATGCGCCCCGACACCCACCTCCAACGTGCGGCGCTGCTGCTGTCCAGGTCCACCGTCTACATCGCGTACGGCGGCAACTACGGCGACTGCGGCCAGTACGTCGGACGGGTCGTCGGCGCGCCGACCCACGCAGGTGGAGCCCTCACGTCGTTCGCCGTACCCACCAGTCGGGAGGCTGGGATGTGGGCCGCGTCCGGTCCGGCCCTGCTGCCGGGTGGGGACCTGCTCGTCACCACCGGCAACGGCGCGGCGACCGGTGGGACGTGGGACCGCAGCGACTCGGTGCTGCGGCTGGCCCCGTCACTCGGGCTACGCGACGGCTTTGCGCCTTCGCAATGGGCGCAGGACAACTCCGCCGACGCCGACCTCGGCTCGATGGGGCCACTCCTGCTGCCCGGCGCGGCGCGGGCCTTGGCCGCGGGCAAGGGCGGCAACGTGTTCCTGCTCGATGTCAACCACCTCGGTGGCGTCGGGGGTCAGCTCGCCTCGCTGTCCGGCTGCTCCGCGTACGGCGGTGGCGCCGTCCTCGGCGGGTCCGCGTTCCTGCCCTGCAAGGGCGGCGTCCTGCAGGTCCTCGTCCAGGGCGACCACCTGTCCCGGGGCTGGCAAGGCCACGTCGTCGGCTCTCCCCTCGTCGTCGGGAGCACGGTGTGGGTGGCCGACCAGGATGGCAACCTCACCGGCCTCGCCGCCGCCACTGGACGGCGTCGCGCACAGCTTGCCGTCGGCTCGGCCACCCGGTTCGCCAAGCCCGCTTTCGACGGCCGCCTACTTCTTGTCCCGACGCAGCAGGGGGTGACGGCCGTGTCGCTGACCGGCCGTTCGTAGCGGACCTCGTGGCAACCGCCGCCGACGCGTGGGAGC
The DNA here is from genome assembly GCA_043740815.1 of Frankiales bacterium. Lineage (GTDB taxonomy): Bacteria > Actinomycetota > Actinomycetes > Mycobacteriales > SCTD01 > RYN-111. The sequence continues at coordinate 2,996 of JAYUBO010000028.1, forward strand.
CTCGCTGCATGGACGTGAACCGGGGACGATGGACCGCTCAGCTCGAGGGTGACTTCGTCGTGTTCCTCATCGGAGCCGCCGCCCACGAGCCCGACGGTGCCGAGGAAGCCGGCGCCCTGCTGATGGCGATGGTCGACATGCTCGCCGAGCTGGAGCAGGACCCGTCCAAGGGATTGCTGGGCTACCAGGTGTGGGGCGGGGTGGGCGGCGTCATCGTGCAGTACTGGCGGTCCTTCGAGGCTCTGGAGGCCTACGCCAAGAACCCCGACGCCAGGCATGCCCCTGTGTGGCGGGCCTGGAACCTGCTTTCTGAGGACGACCGTGCCGGAGCCGGCATCTGGCACGAGACGTTCCAGGTGGTCGCCGGCAGCTACGAGGCGGTCTACCAGAACATGCCCGTGATCGGGCTGGGCAAGGCGGGCACGTCGCTCACCGTGGCGGAGGCGAAGAACACGGCGCGAGCCCGCCTCACGCAGTAACGGTCGCAGGTCGGTCAGATCCAGGTGGGGCCGAACTGGCCGCGGAAGAACAGCAGCGGCCCGACCTCGCGGTGCATCACGAGGCGCTGCACCCGGCCGACGACGACATCGTGGTCCCCGGCTGCGTGGACCTGCTCGATCGTGCAGTGCACCGTGGCCAGGACCCCGTCGAGTGAGGGGCCCCAGCGGGTCTCGTGCCAGTCCAACCCAGCGAACTTGTCGCCGCCGCTGACCGCGAACGCCTTGCAGAGCTCGAGCTGATCCTCGGCCAGGACGTTGACGCTGAAGGCACCTGCGTCCTGGAGCAACGGCCAGGTCCTCGAGGTGCGCGCGGGGCAGAACAAGACCAGCGGTGGTTCGAGCGACACGGACGTGAAGGACTGGCAGGCGAAACCAACAGGCCGTCCCTGCGAGGTGCCCGTGACGATCGTGACCCCGCTGGCAAAGGCACCCAGGACACGACGCATCTCGGTCGGCTCGACGACGTCGTAGTCGGCAGGCTCTCTCACGGTCACGCTCCTCCCTTGCCACGCCGGTCGGTTCCGCCCCGGTCACGCCGCTCGTCAGGGCTGGTGCCTGGGGTCATCCTAAAGCGGCCCCGAGGGCCGCCTTCATGTCGGCGAGGTGGTCGGAATACAGGCCGTCGAGCCCACGCGACGCCGCGTCCGCCAACTCGGCCTTGGTCTGCGCCAGCGAGCCGAACGCCCGCAGACCGTGTCTGCGGGCGCAGTCGAGAAGCTCCTGCGACCAGCCGGTCCAGGTGGTGTTCTGGGCGTCGATGCGGCTGGCGGCGAGCAGCGCGAGGTGCTCGGGAGCGGTACGTCCGGCCTGCCGAATCCGGGCCAGTGGCGCCTCGTGCGCCAGCCGCACCTTCTCGTCAGCCGCGCGCACCCGACCCAGCAGCCCCAGGTCGTCATGCGTCACCCAGGTGCGCTCCCGCATCCTGGCCTTGCGCAGCACCTCGAGCAGCGGCGAGATGGCGCGGGCAGCCTTCAGGTCGAGGGAGAGCTCGAAGTCCGTCCCCAGCTCGACAAACAGCTCCTCCAGCGAACAGACGCCCCACCGCCGCAGAACCCTCGAGGGCAGCGCGGCGGTCACCACCGGCCACGGACCCCGGACCCACACCGCATCATGAGCCAGTACGGGCACACCGTCTGCGGCCAGCCGTACGTCGGACTCGAGATCGCAGCCCCGAGCGAGGGCGTCGGCGAAGGCGGCAAGGGTGTTTTGCCGGGCGCCGCTGTCCATGCCGCCACGGTGGGCGAAAGCGAAGGTCACTCGTGGGTGGATCAGTCGGCGTCGGGGTTGGGGGGCAGGGCCGCGGTGCGCTCGGTGTCGGCCTCGATAGGCCCGGTCTTCATCGAACCACCGGGCGAGACCAGGGGCGCGTCGCGGCCCGGGAGCACCTCGTAGAAGAACACCCGGTTGTCTTCCTTGTCCTGCGTCAGCTCTGCAGGTATCGAGCGGTCGGGATAGATGGCGTCGACCGGGCAGACCGGCTCGCAGGCACCGCAGTCGATGCATTCCTTGGGGTGGATGTAGAGCTTGCGGTCGCCCTCGTAGATGCAGTCGACCGGGCACTCCTCGATGCAGGACATGTCCTTGATGTCCACGCAAGATGAGGTGATCACGTACGTCAAGCGACTGCTCCCTCAGTGGAGTGGCCCGGGAAGACTGTGGCCTCGGGGTCGATCACGGTGGCGGCGTTGTTGACCGCGGTCGCCGCCTCCCCGAACCCGACGCTGATGAGGCGGACCTTGCCGGGGTAGTCGGTGATGTCACCGGCGGCGAAGACCCGCGGCAGGTTGGTCGCCATGGTCGTATCGACGATCACGTGCCGCTCTTGCACGGCCAGTCCCCAGGCTTCCAGGGGCGAGATGTCAGCGGTGAAGCCGAGTGCCGCGACGATCGCCTGACAGGGGACGTCACGCACCTGCTTGGTCTTGACATCCCGGACGGTGAGTGAATCCAGGCTGGCCCGCCCGTTGATAGCCATCGGCGACACGGGCGTGATGACAGTGATGCTCGAGTCCTGCAGCAGCTTGACCGAATGGGCGTGCGCCCGGAATTGCTCGCGCCGGTGGACGAGGGTCACCGAGGACGCGACACCCTCGAGCCCTAGGGCCCAGTCGACAGCGCTGTCACCTCCCCCGACGACGATGACGTCCTTACCGGCGTAGGGCAGGTACGTCGCAACGATGTACTCCAGGCCGCGCCCCTCCCAGTGGTCCCCGCCGGGAAGCGGCCGTGGTGTGAAGGTGCCGATGCCGCCCGTGACGACGACGGCACGCGCCTTCACGACCGTGCCGGAGGCGGTCCCGATCAGGACGTGGTCGCCCTCGTCGCAGTAGGAGACGGCCTGCTGCGCGAGTAGGTAGTGCGGGTCGAAGGGCGCGGCTTGGGCGACGAGGTTCTCGACGAGGTCCTTGCCTTTCACCGCGGGGAAGCCAGCGATGTCATAGATCAGCTTCTCGGGGTACAGCGCGGTGATCTGGCCGCCTGCCTCGGGCAGCCCGTCGACGACGGCCACGGTGAGGCCGCGAAAACCGGCGTAGTAGGCGGCGTAAAGACCCGAAGGGCCGGCCCCCACCACGAGTACGTCGACATCGACATCGACATCAGCCACAGCCACCCTCCCCGCCCGGCAACACGACCGAGGCGCAGTTTGTCACACGTCTCACGACGCCTCCAGCGCAGCGCGGGCGGCTGCTTCCAGGATGCGGACCCCGACTCCGATCGCCGCTTCGTCGACGTCAAACGACGGTTGGTGCAGGTCCATCGCAGCGTCGCTGCCGACGGGCCGGACGCCGAGTCGGGCCAACGCGCCGGGGACCCGCTCGAGGTACCAGGCGAAGTCCTCCCCGCCCAGCGACTGCTGGGTCGGCACGGCCGCGCCGGGACCGAGGGCGGTGCGCACGGCGGAGGTCAGCAGCGCGGTGGCCCACGGGTCGTTGACGACCGGTGGCACGCCGCGTTCGTAGCTCACCTCGACCTGCGCTCCGAACGGCGCCGCCAGCGAGCGGACCAGGCCCTCCACCAGGTCGCCCGCACCCGCCCAGGCGTTCCGGTCGAGGACCCGGACGGTCCCAAGCAGGACGCCCTCCCTGGGGATGGCGTTGGCCGCCGTACCCGCCTCGATGTGGCCCCAGACCACGGACAGGCCGGCCCGTGGGTCGACCAGCCGGGAGAGCGCCGCGGGCAGCCCGGTGGCGACCGCCGCGAGGGCATGGACGAGGTCGACGGTGCTGTGCGGCCGGGACGTGTGGCCGCCGGGGCCGCCCAGCCTGACCTCCACCCGGTCGGCCGCGGCGGTGAGTGCACCGGCGCGCAGCCCGACGCGTCCCACCTCCAGCGAGGGGTCGCAGTGCAGGGCGAAGACGGCGACCGCGCCGTCGACGAGGCCCTCGTCGATCACGTCGAGGGCGCCACCGGGCATCTGCTCCTCGGCCGGCTGGAAGACCAGCCGCACCCGTCCGGGCAGCTCCTGGCGGGCCAGCGCAAGGCCGGCACCGAGGACGACCGCGGCGTGCACGTCGTGGCCGCACGCGTGGCACACGCCCGGCACCTGGGAGCGGTAGGGCACGTCCTTCTCGTCCTGCAGGGGCAACGCGTCCAGGTCGGCACGGAGCACCACGAAGGACGGACCCGAACCGACGTCGCACACCAGCCCGGTGCCGCAGGCGAGCACGCGCGGTGCCAGCCCGGCGGCCCTGAGCCGGTCGCCCAGCAGCGCCGTCGTACGGTGCTCCTGCCGCCCCAGCTCGGGATGGCTGTGCAGGGCGCGACGGACCTCGACGAGCTCGGCCTGGTGGTCGACGAGCCACTGATCGACGACCGTCATACGAACGGCCGGCCCACCGCAAACTCCGCGAGCAAGCTGTCGACGACAGCGTGCAGGTCACCCTGGCTCGCTGCCGCGACGGCCCGCTGACGTTGGTAGGACGCCCCACCGGCAACGACCTCCTCGACCCGCGCCAGCTCCTCGGTGCAGCCCAGACGCTCCGCGGCCGGCCGCAGGTCATGGGCGAGCTCGAGCAGGGCCTGCTTGACCGGGACCGTCGACTCGTCCTCGCGGATGATCTCGGCGTCCATGCCGTACCGCGCGGCCCGCCACTTGTTCTCGCGCAGCACCCAGCCCTTGGGGGTCGGCAGCGTGTAGCCCTTGTCCAGCTCGCGGTCGAGGGTCTCCACCAGGCACTGCGACAGCGCCGCGACCATGCCGACCTCGTGCAGCGTCGGCAGCCCGTCGCAGATGCGCAGCTCAACGGTGCCGTAGGTCGGATGCGGCCGGATGTCCCACCACACCTCCTTGATCGACCCGATCGTGCCGGTCGAGATCAGCGTCTCCATGTAGGACTCGAACTCCCCCCAGCCGGCCAGCTGGTAGGGCAGCCCCGCTGTCGGCAGGCTCTCGAAGACCTTTGACCGGCTCGAGGCCAGCCCCGTGTCGTGGCCGATCCAGAACGGCGAGGAGGCAGACAGCGCCAACAGGTGCGGGATGTACGCCGACAGTGCGTTGACGATCGGGATGACCTTGTCCGGGGAGCGGACGCCGACGTGCACGTGGACGCCGAAGATCTGCAGCTGGCGGGCCAGCCACTGCATGTCCTGCACCAGCTTGGCGTAGCGGGGGTCGGGGCTGATCGTCTGCGTCGCCCAGTCGGTCGTCGGGTGGGTGCCGGCGCACATCATCGCCAACCCTCGGGCGGCGACCAGGGGGCCCAGCTCCGCGATCGTGCCGGCCAGGTCTGCCGTCGCCTCGTTGACGGTCGTGCACACCCCGGTGATGACCTCGATCGTCGACTCGAGCAGCTCGTGCTTGGCCTTGGGGTGCTCGCGGCCGGGAGACAGGGCCTCAAGGACCTCGCTGGCTCCGCTGGTGAGCTGCCGGGTCTCGGGGGACACCAGCTGCAGCTCCCACTCGACGCCGAGGCTCGCCCGGGGCGAGGACGAGAAGGGGATCTGCATTGCCGCAGGCTATCGACCGTCGACGAGCAGCCGCACATGGTCGGAGTAGACGGCGTCCACACCACGACTGACGGCCCATCGCAGGGTCCAGGCATGCTGGACGTCCCAGGCGAAGGCGAGCAGTCCGGCCTCGTGCGCCTGCTGGACCAGCGAGCGGGTCCATCGGCCGTGCCGTAAGTTGACCGCGCTGAAGCCCTGCGCGCCGAGTGCGGGCAGCGTGCGGTGCGGGCGCAGCACCGCGTCCGCCCAGCGCAGGTCGGTCACCAGAGGGACCTTGCGGTCGAGCCCCCGCCATGGGCCGCTGGCACCGCCGGGGCGCACAGCCACAGCCGCGCCAGGGCGAACCCCGCGGACCGGGTCAGCTCGACGGTGCGCTCCGCCGTACCGGGGCCTTTCAGGTCGAGGGACAGGTCGAAGTCGGTGCCGCACCGGGCGAAGAGCTCGGCGAACGCCAGCGGCACGCGCCGCTCCCGCTCCGGCGGCCCGTGGGACAGGACCGGCTCACCGTCCAGCAGCCACACGTCGGACTCGAGGCCGCGCGCACCTCTGGCAAGGGCGCCGGCAAAGGCCTCCAGCGAGTTCTGCGGTGCGTCGGCCATCCCCCCGCGATGGGCGAAGCCGAGGACGTCACGGCTCGAGCGTCTCGCCCTCGGCTGGGACCTTGACGTCCGACGGTGCCTCACCGGACCAGGTCGTGGTGATCGAGCGGGCCACATGGAAACGGTCGACCTCGTCGAGGGCGACGTGCCTGCGCAGCAGCGATGCGGCGATGACCACCGCCACGAACACGAGGGCAAGGATGACGACGTAGAGCACGTGAGGTTGTCCCTTCGGACCAGATGGTCCCCCCTGGACACCTGAAGACTAGAAGAACTCCTGGGGGGAGTAAACGCCCCAAACCTCGCGCAGGGCGTTGCAGACCTCCCCCACCGTCGCGAGGGCACGAAGGGCGTCCTTCATGGGGTAGAGGACGTTGTCGGTACCGACAGCCGCCTTCTTCATGGCCTCCAGAGCCGTGTTGACCGTCGGCTCATCGCGGCGCGCACGCAGGTCCGCGAGCCGCGCCGTCTGGTCCGCTTCGATGCTCGGGTCGACCCGGAGCGGGTCGTAGCGCTCCTCGCTGTCGGCCTGAAACCTGTTGAGCCCCACCACGATCCGCTCGCCGGAGTCGATGCCCTTGGCGACCTCGTAGGCGGACAGCTCGATCTCGGTCTTCTGGAAGCCCTTCTCGATCGCGGCAACCGCACCACCGAGTTCCTCGACCTTGGCCATCAGGGCCCGAGCGCCCTTCTCGACCTCGTCGGTCATCGCCTCCATGACGTAGGAGCCGGCGAACGGGTCGACCGTGGCCGTGACATCTGTCTCATAGGCCAGCACCTGCTGGGTGCGCAGCGCGAGCGTGGCGGCCTTGACGGTCGGCAGCGCGATGGCCTCGTCGAAGGAGTTGGTGTGCAGCGACTGGGTGCCACCGAGGACGGCTGCCAGGCCCTGGATGGCGACGCGCACCAGGTTGACCTCGGGCTGCTGGGCGGTGAGCTGCACGCCGGCCGTCTGCGTATGGAACCGCAGCATCAGCGACTTCGGATCCTTCGCGCCGAACTCGCTCCGCATGACGTCGGCCCAGATCCGGCGGGCCGCCCTGAATTTTGCGACCTCCTCCAGCAGCGTCGTGCGCGCGACAAAGAAGAACGAGAGCCGAGGGCCGAGCTCGTCGACGTCCTGGCCGCCCGCGACCGCGGCCCGGACGTACTCGATGCCATCGGCCAGCGTGAAAGCGATCTCCTGGATGGGCGTCGCCCCGGCCTCGGCCATGTGGTAACCGGAGATCGAGATGGTGTTCCACTTCGGGATCTCGGTGCGGCAGTACTCGAAGATGTCGGTGATCAGCCGCAGCGAGTGGGCCGGCGGGTAGATGTAGGTGCCGCGGGCGATGTACTCCTTCAGCACGTCGTTCTGGATGGTCCCGGTGAGGGCGGAGCCGGGGATGCCGCTTTCCTCGGCGACCAGCTGGTACATCAGCAGCAGGACCGCCGCGGGCGCGTTGATCGTCATCGACGTCGACACCTTGTCGAGCGGGATCTGGTCGAACAGCAGCCGCATGTCCTCGAGGCTGTCGATCGCGACACCGACCTTGCCGATCTCGCCGTGCGCCACCGGGTCGTCAGAGTCATAACCCATCTGGGTCGGCAGGTCGAAGGCCACGCTGAGTCCTCCGGTGCCCTGCGCCACCAGGTGCCGGTAGCGCTCGTTGGACTCCTTTGCGGTCCCGAACCCGGCGTACTGGCGCATGGTCCAGGGTCGGCCGGTGTACATCGACGGGTAGACACCACGGGTGAACGGGTAGGACCCCGGTGACCCCAGCCGCTCCTGCAGCCCGGGCGCGAGGTCAGCCACGGTGTAGAGCGGCTCGATGGGGAACCCTGACTCGGACTCGCGCGTCATGCCTGACTCCTTCGCGGACAACTCGTGCTCCGCAGCCTACGGAGGGAGTACGGGCACCCCGCCGACGCCCGGGTCTGCCAGCCAGGTGACGACCCTCACAACTTCCAGGTCGCTCCCACGTTTCCCCGTCGTTAACATGGCCAGATCCGCTGTGAGCGGTTCCCACATGCGACCTCTGGAGGATGCCGGCATGGCCAAGGCTCCCGCCGGGACGCTCTACCGCGGACGAGAAGGCATGTGGTCCTGGGTCGCGCACCGGGTCACCGGCGTCCTCATCTTCTTCTTCCTGTTCGCCCACGTCCTGGACACCGCACTGGTCCGGGTCTCTCCCAACGACTACGACCGGGTCATCGACACCTACAAGACTCCGATCGTCAACGTCATGGAGTTCGGGCTCGTCGCCGCCGTGCTCTTCCACTCGCTCAACGGGCTGCGGATCATGGCCATCGACTTTTGGGAGAAGGGGCCCCGCTTCCAAAAGCAGATGACCGTCGCCGTCGTCTCGGTCTGGGCCATCCTGGTGGCCGGCGCCGCCTATCCGATCCTTGATCACACCGTCCGCTCGCTGTTCGGGAGCAACTCGTGACCGCGACCCTTCCCGAGGTGGAGTCGGCCCGCCCGTCGATCGAGGTCCCGCGCACCCGTCGTACCCGGTCTAAGGGTTCACGGACGAACTTCGAGATGTACTCCTGGATCTTCATGCGGATGAGCGGGCTGCTGCTGATCGTGCTCGTGCTGGGCCACCTGTTGATCATGAACGTGTTGGACGGTGGCGTGCAGCGGATCAACTTCGGCTTCGTCGCGGGCCGCTGGGCGTCGCCGTTCTGGCGCACCTGGGACCTCTCGCAGCTCTGGCTTGCCGAGTTGCACGGCACCAACGGACTGCGCACGATCATCAACGACTACGCCGTGCGCGACTCCTCGCGCTTCTGGCTGAAGATGCTGCTCTACACCTCCGCCTTCCTGGTGCTGGTGCTGGGGACGCTGGTCATCTTCACCTTCGACCCGAGCATCAAGTAGGTCTGACCATGGTCACGTTCCACAAGTACGACACGATCATCGTCGGCGCCGGTGGCGCGGGCATGCGAGCGGCGCTGGAGGCCGGCAAGCGCTCGCGCACCGCCGTGCTCACCAAGCTCTACCCGACGCGCTCCCACACCGGTGCGGCGCAGGGCGGCATGTGCGCCGCCCTCGCCAACGTCGAGGAGGACAACTGGGAGTGGCACACCTTCGACACCATCAAGGGCGGTGACTACCTGGTCGACCAGGACGCCGCCGAGGTGATGTGCAAGGAGGCCATCGACGCGGTTCTGGACCTCGAGAAGATGGGCCTGCCCTTCAACCGCACGCCCGAAGGTCGCATCGACCAGCGCCGCTTCGGCGGTCACACCCGCAACCACGGGGAGGCCGCCGTACGACGGTCCTGCTTCGCCGCCGACCGTACCGGCCACATGATCTTGCAGACGCTCTTCCAGCAGTGCGTCAAGGAAGGCATCGAGTTCTTCAACGAGTACTACGTTCTCGACCTGCTGATGAACGATGGGGCGACGGCGGGCGTCGTCGCCTACGAGCTTGCGACCGGCGACCTGCATGTGTTCCAGGCCAAGTCGGTGCTGTTCGCGACCGGCGGCTACGGCAAGGTCTTCAAGGTCACGTCGAACGCGCACACCCTCACCGGTGACGGCATGGGCATCGTCTACCGCAAGGGTCTGCCCCTTGAGGACATGGAGTTCTACCAGTTCCACCCGACCGGCATCTGGAAGATGGGGATCCTGCTGACCGAGGGTGCCCGCGGTGAGGGCGGCATCCTCCGCAACAAGGACGGCGAGCGCTTCATGGAGCGCTATGCCCCCACCATCAAGGACCTCGCGCCCCGCGACATGGTCGCCCGAGCCATCTACACCGAGATCCGGGCCGGCCGCGGCTGCGGGCCCGCCGGCGACCACATCTTCCTCGACCTGACACACCTGCCACCTGAGCAGCTGGACGCCAAGCTCCCCGACATCACCGAGTTCGCCCGCACCTACCTCGGCATCGAGCCCTACACCGATCCGATCCCGATCCAGCCGACCGCGCACTACGCGATGGGCGGGGTGCCCACCAACATCGACGCGCAGGTTCTGCGCAACAACACCGACATCGTGCCGGGCCTGTTCGCTGCGGGCGAGGTCGCGTGCGTGTCCGTGCATGGCGCCAACCGCCTCGGCACCAACTCGCTGCTCGACATCAACGTCTTCGGTCGGCGCGGTGGGCTCTCTGCCGCTGCGTACGCGAACTCGCTCGCCGCGCACGTCGACCTGCCGGACAACCCCGTGGACGACGTGGTGGCCCTGCTGCAGCGCCTTCGTGACGGCGGCGGCACCGAGAACGTCGCCACCATTCGGTCCGAGCTGCAGGAGACGATGGACGCGCACGCGTCGGTCTACCGCACCGAGGAGACCCTGAAGCAAGCCGAGGTCGACATCGCCGGGCTCAAGGCGCGCTACGTCCACGTCGGCGTCGCCGATCGTGGTCTGCGTTACAACACCGAGCTCCTGGAGGCCGTCGAGCTGGGCTTCCTGCTCGACCTGGCCGAGGTCATGGTCGTCTCCGCCAAGGCTCGCAACGAGTCACGCGGCGGCCACTTCCGCGAAGACTTCCCGCACCGCGACGACGTCAACTTCATGCGTCACACGATGGCCTACAACGAAGATGGCGACATCCGCCTTGACTACAAGCCCGTCGTCCAGACCCGCTACCAGCCGATGGAGCGTAAGTACTGATGGCGATCAGTAAGCCAGGGTCAGCCTTATGACCGTCACGCAGGAGCGACCTGCCGTCGAGGTGGGCGACCACCAGCAGTTGGTGGCCTTGAAGATCCGGCGCTACGACCCCGAGGTCGACCCGGAGGCCAGCTGGCAGGAGTTCCAGGTCCCGGTCGAGAAGGGCGACCGCCTGCTCGACGCCCTGCACCACGTCAAGTGGTACCTCGACGGCTCGCTGACCTTCCGCCGCTCCTGCGCCCACGGCGTCTGTGGCTCGGACGCGATGCGCGTCAACGGCGTCAACCGGCTGGCCTGCAAGGTCCTGATCAAGGACCTCGGTGGTCGAGATGGCGACTCGATCACGGTCGAGCCGATCAAGGGGCTTACGGTCCTCAAGGACCTCGTCGTCGACATGGACCCGTTCTTCGAGGCCTTCAAGAGCATCAAGCCGTTCCTCATCACCTCGGGTAACGAGCCGACCCGCGAGCGGCTGCAGTCGGCCGAGGACCGGGCCCGCTTCGAGGACACGACCAAGTGCATCATGTGCGCCGCCTGCACCACGGCCTGTCCGGTGTTCTGGAACGACGAGGCCTACTTCGGACCGCAGGCGATCGTCATGGCGCACCGCTTCATCTTCGACAGCCGCGACGAGGGCGCCGACGAGCGACTCGAGATCCTCAACGAGAAGGAGGGCGTCTGGCGCTGCCGGACGACCTTCAACTGCACCGACGCGTGCCCTCGCGGGATCCAGGTCACCAAAGCCATCCAAGAGGTCAAGCGCGCTCTGATCTTCCGCAAGCTCTGACCTCGCCGGCCCTACGCGCCATCAGGCGTCGGGTGCTGTCCGGTATCGTTTCGACATCATGCGGACCCCTCGAGGCCTTCCGGTCACTGCCGGCCTGCTGCTCCCGTTGGTCCTGATCGGCCCTGTCGCCAGTGCTGACCCCACCGTCACGTTGGGGGGTGAGCGGCTCGGCAGCCGTGGCGTGGTCGTGGCGACCGGCGCTCCCGCGCTGCCGCCGACCTCCGCCGCGAGTTGGCTCGTTGCCGACCTCACGACCGGGGAGGTGCTGGCGGCGAAGGACGCGCATGGCCGGTTCGCGCCCGCGAGCACGCTCAAGATTCTCACGGCACAGACCCTCATCCCCCGCCTGAGCCCGAAGCGGCTGGTGACGCCGACCTGGCAGGACATCAACGTCGACGGCTCCAAGGTGGGGCTCATGCAGAGCTTGCGCTACACCACGTCAGAGCTGTTCACGGCCATGCTCGTCGTCTCAGGCAACGACGCCGCCAACACGCTGGCGACCGCCAACGGCGGCATCCCACAGACGGTCCGTGAGATGAACGCCGAGGCAGCGAGGTTGCAGGCCCTCGACACCCACGCAGTCAACGCCAACGGCCTGGACGACCCACGCCAGCTCACCAGCGCCTACGACCTTGCGCTGATCGGCAGGGCCGCGATGGGGCTGCCCGACTTCCGCAAGTATGTCGCCACCAAGCACTCCTCGGTGCGCAGCGTCGGGCGCGCCCGGATCGCGCTCAGCAGCCACAACAAGCTGCTGTACAACTACCCGGGCGCCATCGGCATCAAGAACGGCTACACCGTCAAGGCACGCGCGACCTTCGTCGGCGCGGCCACTCGCGACCACCACACCCTCATCGTGACCCTCATGCGCACCGAGCCGCGCTACTGGCCTGAGGCCGCAGCCCTGCTCGACTGGGGCTTCGCCGCGACCAAGGCCCAGGTGATGCCGGTCGGGACCTTGGTGTCGCCCGTCGGGACGGACGTCGCGAGTCCTGAGCCGAGCGGCGCCGCCACCTCCCAGTCCGCACCTGCCCGCCTGTCGACCGCCAAAGAGGCCGGCGTACCCCTGCTGCCCGCGGGGATCGTCGGCGGCGGGATGGTCGTCCTCGTGGGCAGCCTGCTGCGGGGCCGCTCGCGCAACCGGCCCCGGAAACTCAGCCTTCCCAGGCTGTAAGTCGCCGCCAGCGGGCACACATCCGCCCGAGGTCGTTCAGCGGCGCAGCAGGTGCTGGACGGTCCTCATGGCGTAGACCGCCACCCCGAGGACCGCAGCGAAACCCACGACGGCGGTGACCTTGGCGGCCCGCTCGACCTGCTGGGCACCCGCCGGCACGACCAGCTCGTGGGTCCGGGTCTGCAGCGACGGTTGCCTTGGGTCCTCCTCCGGCGTCGGCTGCGGCGTCGGCTCCGGGGACGCTGTCACGGCGAAGGCCGCGGCGTACAGGACCAGGCGCGAGACGAGGTTGAGGAACAGCAGCAGGCCGACCACCACCGCAAAGGTGCCGTACGTTGCCTCGCCCTTACGGGTCGTGTGCTGGACGTAGTAGCCGCCGACGAGCTTGAGCGCACCGAAGCCCACCGCCCCGAACACGGCGCCCTTGAGGACCTGCCGGAAGGGCGTCTGGACATGGGCCAGACGCAGGAACAGGAACAGGAACAGCGCCACGTCGGCGAGGGCAGCCAGAGCGATGCCGAACACCTTGGTGAAGGCGACGGCCGCGCTGGTCTTGTCGAGCCCTGCCTGGGACAGCACCAAGGCCGGGCCGCTGCCCGCGACGCCAGTAAGGAACACCGACGCGGAGATCGTGGCAACCAGACCGAGGAGGGCGGCGATGTCGACGAGTTTGCGAACCACGAGGTTGCGAGCCGTGGTGGGACGGTGCCAGACGGCGCGGATGGCCGAACGCAGCGCGTCGATCCAGCCCAGGCCGGCGAACAGCAGGCCGGCGACGCCGAGCAGCCCCGCTTTACCGGCGTTCTTCCCGATCGTGGTGCTGATCGTCTTGACCAGGTCCCCCGGCAGGTAGCCCGACAGACCGGTCTGCACGTCGGCCGCCGCGGAGTCACCGTTGACCTGTCGAAACAGGTAGATGGCAAGCAGCAGGATCGGGAACAGCGACAGGAACCAGTAGTAGGAGACTGCCGCAGCAAGCCGGTCACCGGTGTCGGCCTGGTACCGGGTATAGGTGCGGAATAGGTGGTCGAGCAGCGGCAGGCGCTGGCGGAGCCGGGTGATCACGAGGGGGTCCTACCCCAGCAGCCCGGGGGGAAGCGCCGGGCCCGGGAGGGGCGCACCGAACAGGAAGTCCCGCTGGGGTCGCCAGACCGAGTCACGGCCCTTCTCGAACAGCGAGAACCCCCACACCCGGAACCTCGCGTCGTAGGACGCGAGCTCGTCGAAGGCCCTGTCCAGGGACGTCTCAGGCAGGTCGTGAGCCACGGTCACGTGCGGGTGGTACGGGAAGCTCACCTGCTGGGCGAGGACCCCGGAGCGCACCTTGGCCTCGAGCTGCTCGCACTCGCTGATCCCCTGGGCCAGCGGCACGAAGACGACCGGCGAGAGCGGCCGGAAGGTGCCGCTGCCGCGCAGGTGCATCAGGAAAGGCTGGCCCTGCTCGGCAATCGCTTGCAGGTGCCGCTCGACACCGCCCAGGTCGCTGGTGCTGAGCGACCTGGGTGGGAGCAGCGTGATGTGCGGCGGGATATCGGCCGCATTGGGGTCACCCAGCCGCTCGCGCCAGCCCTGGAGCTCTGTGGTGTAGGGCTCGGGGATGCCGATGGCGACCCCGATGTGCCTGTGGGAGGACGTCATCGGCTAGCTCGACGGCAGCAGGCCGACCCGATCCCGCACCTGCGCCATCGTCACCGATGCCACCTCCCGGGCTCGGGCCGCCCCATGCTTGACGACTTCCTCGAGATAGCCAGGATCGGCCACCAGCTCGGCGAAACGCTGCCGGATCGGAGCAAACTGACCAAGGACTGCCTCGGCAACAGCCCTCTTGAAGTCGCCGTAGCCCTTGCCCTCGAACTGCGCCTCGAGGTCGGCAACGGCAGTGCCCGTCGCCACTGACAGGATCGTCAGCAGGTTGCTGATCCCCGGCTTGGTGTCGACGTCGTAGGTGACCTCGCGGCCGGCGTCCGTGACGGCGCTCTTCACCTTTTTCAGCGTCGCCCGGTCATCCTCGATCACCCACAGGGTGCCCGAGCCGCCCTTGGAGGTGCTCATCTTTGCGGTCGGGTCCTGCAGGTCCTTGATCCGCTCGGCGGTCTTCTGCACATAGGGGTCCGGAACCGTGAACGTGGCGCCGTACCGGTGGTTGAAGCGCTGGGCCAGGTCGTGGGTGAGCTCGAGGTGCTGGCGTTGGTCCTCGCCGACGGGCACCCGGTTGGCCTGGTAGAGCAAGATGTCGGCGGCCTGCAGGATCGGGTAGTTGAACAGGCCGACGTTGCCGCCGCCCTTCTCCTTGAACTGCGTCATCCGGCTGGCCTCACCGAAGCCGGTCAGGCATGACATCACCCAACCGAGCTCGGCGTGCTCAGGCAGGTGGCTCTGGAGGAACAGCGCGCTGCGGTCCGGGTCGACGCCCATGGCGAGCAGCTCGGCGATGAGCTTTCGGGTCTGCGCCCGGAGCTCCGCCGGGTCCGGTGTGATGGTCAGCGAGTGCAGGTCAGCGATGAAGTAGAAGCACTCGTTCTCGTCCTGCATCGAGGCCCAGTAGCGCACCGCCCCGAGGTAGTTGCCGAGGTGCTTTCCGGCACCTGTCGGCTGGATCCCGGAGAGCACACGCGGTCGAGAGGACATGCCAGCCAGTCTCTCAGAGCCGGGACCTAGTCTTCACGCCATGTACGACGTGGCGGTGGTCGGCGCCGGTCCGGCAGGTGCCGCGGCGGCGCTCAGCGCCCTG
Organism: Frankiales bacterium; assembly: GCA_043740815.1. Lineage (GTDB taxonomy): Bacteria > Actinomycetota > Actinomycetes > Mycobacteriales > SCTD01 > RYN-111. The sequence continues at coordinate 18,339 of JAYUBO010000028.1, forward strand.
CGCTCTCGTGCCGGCGCCCGGGTCCTGCTGCTTGACCGCAGCGACTTCCCACGCGACAAGTCCTGTGGGGACGGGATCGCGCCGCACGCGCTGGACGAGCTGGCCCGCCTCGGGGCTGCGCACGTCCTCGCCGACCGGGCACCGATCTCCCGGCTCAGACTGGTGTCCCCGCGAGGGGTCGAGGCGGTGTCGACCCTGCGACGCGCCGACGTGGTCGTACCCCGCACCGTGTTCGACGCGAGGCTGGTCACGTGCGCCGTCGAGCGCGGTGCCGAGCTGCGACGGCACACCGTGCGGTCGGTGGAGCTGCAGCCGGACCGGGTCGTGCTGGACGGCTCGATCGAGGCGCGCGTGATCGTTGCCGCGGACGGGGCCAACGGGGTCGTCCGTCGACTGCTGGGCCTCCCACGCCAGGTGTCCTCGACTGTCGCTGTCGCTGTCCGGGGCTACATCCCCTGGCAGACCGACGATCCCGAGCAGCTGATCGTGATGGACGGCCGCGACTGGCCGGCCTACGCGTGGCGTTTCGACGCCGGGGACGGCACCGCCAACGTCGGCTTCGGGATGCTCCTGTCGCACCTGGCCACCCTCGACCACGGCAAGGACGCCCTGCAGTCCCGGCTCGTCGAGCTGCTCCCTGAGGCTGCGGGGGCCGAGCGTCTGCGATCCCACCACCTACCGCTGTCCACAGCTCGTCCGGTGCAGCCGGCCGGGCGGGTCCTGCTCGCTGGCGATGCCGCTTCGCTGGTCAACCCGCTGACCGGTGAGGGGATCTTCTACGCGCTGCTGTCAGGTCGCCTCGCAGGAGCTTGCGCGGTCGGTGGGGGCGATGCGGGGTCGTCGTTCCGGAGTTCGTTGGGCCGTGAGCTGGGCAGGCACCTGCGCCACACGACGCTGCTCTCCCGGCTGGTAGCCAGCCCGCGGGTGCTCGAGGGAGGCGTGCGCGCAGCGGGCAGGTCGCCGGCGGCGATGGATGCCCTCGTCGAGGTCGGCCTCGGTCGCGGCCTGATCACGGCGCCACTCGTGCGCGCGATGGCGGCGGAGGTCGGCCGCAAGCTCAGGGGCTGAGTAAGTGACGGACGACACCTGCCTCGGCGTCGGCGAGCCGGACGAGCTGGTCGGCGATGAAGGACTCGGCCTTTCCGCCGATCAGGGGCACGGGGACACGTACCTCCCCGTCGATGGTGTGGCGGTTGCCCGTGGGGGTGGGCTCGATGGTGATGGCGCCGCGCACCGAGGCCGGAGTGCCGGCCAGCACGACGCTCCAGGTGGCGCGGCGGACCCCGTCGACGGACGGTCCCCAGATGTCGGTCGTCCTCGCGCGGGGGTCCGACGGCAGCAACTTCTGCAGGAACCCGGGCCCGCCGGCCGGGACCGCCCGGGTGATGACCAGGGTGAGCCCGCCGTCAGGTGTCTCGACCCGCGAGACGAGCTCGGAGTCGTCGCCGAGGGCCGCCGCGCGCTGCGCCGCCCAGTCGGGGCCGGTGAGGACTGCGTACACCGTCTCGACGTCGACCTCGCCGTCGGTGCTTCGTGAGAACCTCTTGCCCACGTCAGCCGACCACGCCGGTGTGGACGTCGTGCCCCGGTTCGATCTTGCCAGGCATGTGCTGCGTCCTTCCTGAAGCTCTTGGACGGCCAGTCTGTCAGGAGCCGTCGCTCTCGGACTCGTGGAGAACGAGCGTCACACGCACCCGGGCGACCCGTCGGCCGTCGAGCTCGCTGACCTCGAGCCGGTGGCCGTCGGCCTCGACGGCCTCCCCGACCCGCGGCACGTGGCCGAGCGAGGCCATCACGAAGCCGGCCAGGGTCTCGTAGGGCCCCTCGGGAAGGGCCACGCCGGTTTGCTCCTCGACCTCGTCGAGGTTGAGCAGGCCGTCCGCCTCGACGGCCCCGCCGCGAAAGCGCAGCGGGTCCTCGCCTGGCGCGTCGTACTCGTCGCGGATGTCGCCGATGACCTCCTCGATGAGGTCTTCGAGCGTGACGATGCCCGCGGTGCCGCCGTACTCATCGATGACGATGGCGAGGTGGTGCCCTCCCCGGCGCATCTCCGACAGGCTCGGCAGCACTTTCTTGGTGTCGGGCAGCTGCTTCACCTCTCGCGTGACCTCGCCAACCTTCTGGGTGCGCGCCTCGGCAGCAGGCAGCAGGAGCAGGTCACGTACGTGGACGAAGCCGATGACGTCGTCCTGCGAGCTGCGCACCACCGGGTAGCGCGAGTGGGGCGCGGACGCGGTCAGCTTGGCCGCCCGCGCGACGCTTATGCCGGCGTCGAGGAAGGCCACCTCGGTGCGCGGCACCATCACCTCCCGC